>JBEKDY010000001.1:0-84925 GCA_050014115.1 Candidatus Sulfotelmatobacter sp.
GCTCTGCAGCCGACTACTTCGGCGACTGTCGATTTGCGAGTCGCGCGGATTCCATTGGTGAACAGCAATCCGTGGATTGCTCTGACAGAAGTTGCTGCGGCCGCTGGATTGGCCCGGCCTACAGCGGACGGAGGCTCCGTGGAGGAACTTTATGTGGCGGAACAAGCCATGCTGGCTACGCAGCGAATCATTCCTCTGCTTCACCTACCTGTGACCTATGCGGCGAGTGTATCGCTTCGTGACTGGGAGCCGCGAGTGGACGGAAGTTGGGACCTGGCTGACGTCTGGCTCGGACCAGGAAACGGGATGCAATGATTTTTCGCCGCAAATTGTTGGTGGTGTTCGCGCTCACGGTTTTCCTGGTCGTGGCCGCGGTGGCACTTCTTGTCTCGGCACTGACGCGGCGCGCGTTTGAGCAAACGGAAGACGTGCGGACTACGGCCCTGGTCACACAGTTCCAGCGCGAATTCGAGCGGCAAGGCGAAGAAGCAGCTCGGCGAGTGGAAGCCGTTGCCGCGGCGGAGCCGGTAACCCGGCTGGCGCTGGTGTTGAATCAGGGCGCGGCTGATACCGGAGGATATTTTGAATTGGCCAAAGTAATGGCAGAGAATTACCAGCTCGATTTTCTGGAGCTCGTGGATAAACGCGGGATCATTATTTCTTCCGCGCAGTGGCCGGCGAAGTTTGGATATCCCGACAGCGCATTTGAAAGTCTTGCGGCATCAGCGGATCAGCCGGCGTTTCTGAAACAAGAGGAACTGCAAGATTCGACCGCGCTGGGTCTCTTCGCCGTGCGCGCGTCGCGGGTAGGAGAGCGTCCGGTATACGTGATCGGAGGCCGGCGGCTAGATAAGACGTTTCTGGCGGGCTTGAATCTGTCCGCGGACATGCGCACGCTGCTCTACCAGAACCGGGGTGAGCGTTTTCTCCCAGAGTTACTGATCGATCCCGGGAATAACGCGGCGACAGGCGCGGCGCGACCTGCCGACAAGCTTGCTCCGCTGATCGAGGCGGTGCGGCATTCTAACCAGGAGATGACCTCGGTCGTGCACTGGTCGGCGGACCAGGCCGACGATGAGGTGTTCCACGCCATTCCCTTACGCGGTGCGGGCAAGGACCGGCCGCTGCTGGGAATTCTTCTGGTGGGAAATTCGCAGCGCTCCTATGTAGAGTTGAAGCGGCATATTCGGTCGTCCGCATTGCTGGTCGGGAGCGGCGGAATCGTGTTGGCCATTCTGCTGAGCAGTTGGGCAGCAGCGCGAGCGACGCGGCCGATAGTAGAACTGGCGCGGGCAGCGCGCGAAGTAACGGCGGGAAACTGGAACACCAAGGTTGAAGTTTCCGGCAACGATGAAATGGCTGAGCTCGCCACGTCTTTCAATCGCATGACTGCAGAGTTGCTCATGCAGAAAGAACGCCTGGTGCAGGCGGAGCGGGTGGCGGCGTGGCGCGAATTGGCGCGACGCCTGGCGCATGAATTGAAGAATCCGCTATTCCCTCTTCAACTCACTGTGGAGAATCTGGTGCGCGCGCGTGAGCAGAGCCCGGAACAATTCGATGAAGTCTTCCGGGAGAGTGCGACGACGCTGTTAAGCGAGCTGTCAAACCTGAAGGGGATCGTCGGGCGCTTTAGCGAGTTTTCTAAAATGCCCCACCCGCTGTTGCAACCGGTGCAGGTGAACGAAGTGGTGCGCGGCGTGGCACAGCTCTTTCAGGCCCAGTTGCAGGCGCCCGGACGTGCGCCCATCACCTGCAAGCTGGAGCTGGACGAAAGTCTAACTCCAATTGCGGCAGACGCGGAGCTGTTGCATCGTGCAGTTTCAAATCTGGTGCTAAACGCGATGGACGCCATGCCTCAGGGTGGCACGATGGCACTGCGAACGCGGGGCGATAACGCAAAGGCTATTATCGAAGTTTCGGACACAGGGAAGGGATTGACCCCTGAGGAGTGCGAGCGGATTTTCACTCCGTATTACACCAGCAAGCGGCATGGGACTGGGTTGGGCCTGGCCATTGTGCAATCGGTCGTGAGTGATCACGGCGGCAGAATCAGCGTGCACAGCGAACCCGGCAACGGTGCGACATTCCTGCTTGAGCTGCCGCAAAATGGAAACCGCCCACAAAGCCTGTCTGGTACGACTCACGCCGACGAGGATGGCCAGTGAACGGAACTCTTGCCCCAAGCGCTGAAGAGGAGGACGGTTGGCTACAAAAGCGCATCTCCTGATTGTGGATGACGAGGCCAACACGTTGGCGTCGTTATCGCGCGCCTTCCGCCTGGCCGGGCATGAGGCTACCGTTTGTGACAATCCGGCAAAAGCGCTGGAGTTGGCAAAGACCCAGCATTTCGATCTGATTTTTTCCGATGTCGTCATGCCCGGCAAAGATGGCCTCACTCTGCTCGAAGAGTTGAAAACGCAGGGCGTGACCACGCCTGTGGTCATGATGTCCGGGCAGGCTCACATCGAGATGGCGGTGCGGGCCACGCGCCTGGGCGCGCTGGACTTTCTGGAAAAGCCGATCTCTAGCGACAAGTTACTGCTCACGGTGGAAAACGCGTTGAAGCTGCAGCGGCTGGAGAGCGAAAACCGGCAACTGCGGCAGAGGCTAGGCAAGCACGAAATCGTGTGGAAGGGTGAGGCCATGCGGCGGGTGATGATACAACTGGAACGCGTGGCCGCCAGCGAAACTCGAGTGTGCATTCTGGGCGAAACGGGGACTGGGAAAGAGTTGGTGGCGCGAACCGTCCATGAAAGGAGCGCTCGTGCCGGCGGCCCGTTTGTCACGCTGAATTGCGCGGCGGTGCCGGCGGAGCTGATTGAGTCGGAACTCTTTGGGCACGAGAAAGGTTCGTTTACGGGCGCGGCGGGACGCCACATCGGCAAGTTCGAACAAGCCGATCACGGCACGATTTTCTTGGATGAAATCGGCGACATGCCCCTGCACATGCAGGCCAAGCTGTTACGGGTACTGGAAGAAGGAGAAGTGGAGCGCATTGGCGGCGATAAGCCGGTGGCGGTGAATGTTCGAGTTTTGGTTGCGACCCATCGCGATCTGGAAGCACGAGTCCGCGAGGAGAAGTTTCGTCAGGATTTGTTTCACCGAATTTACGTTTTCCCGTTGGTTTTGCCGCCGCTGCGTGACCGGCGGGACGACGTTCCGGCGCTGGTCGAACATTTCGCGGAGCAAGTGAGCGTGCAAAACGGGTGGAAGCCGATTCCGTTTGCTCTCGACGCGATGCATGCGCTGCAAGCCTATTCCTGGCCCGGCAACGTTCGCGAGCTGCGCAACATGGTGGAGCGGCTGATGTTGCTGGCGACTGATGGCGAGGTAGATCTCGCGACCGTGCAGTCAGCTCTGCCCAAGTCGGTTGGCAGCGTACTGCCCGGGGTCATGGCTTTGTCCGGCGCACTGGCCAGTCGTGTGCAATCGTTTGAGCGTGAGGTTATTTTGGCGGAGTTGAAGCGCAGTCAGCATAACGTGAGCGAGGCAGCGAAATCGCTTGGCCTGGAACGCAGCCACCTGTATAAGAAAGCGGAACAACTCGGAATCGATCTGCGGGCGTTGCGCCGCGAGCAAGAACCGCAGGATTGAGCCGTGGTCAGTGTTCACCCGCACTTTTCTGGAGACCTCTTTGGCAAGAACAATAGCCGTCTGGTTTCGCTGGTTGGCGTTTAACATTTGCCCGCTTTACCTTTTTCTCCTCTGCGTTTCTACGCACGATGTTTCCGCGAGTGAGCCGCCAACGCCGCCTACCTACGGGGTGCGCATGGAGCAGGCCTGGATCCCTATGAAAGATGGCGTCCGACTGGCCGCAACTCTCTACATGCCCGACGGCGCGAAGTCGACTGAGAGGTTCCCTGCCCTGCTCGAATATCTGCCGTATCGCAAAGATGATGGTACAGCGGCGGGTGACTATCCCAAGCATGCGTATTTCGCGCGGCGAGGATACGTCAGCGTGCGAGTGGATATTCGCGGCTTTGGCGCGAGTGAGGGCGCACCGCCAGAGCGCGAATATTCCGAGCAAGAGCAGGTTGACGGCGAGCAGATCATCGCCTGGCTGGCCCGCCAAAGTTGGTCGAACGGAAATGTCGGAATGTTTGGCATTTCCTGGGGCGGCTTCACGGCGCTGCAGATGGCGATGCGGCATCCGCCCGCGTTGAAAGCGATCCTTGCCGTCCACGCTACGGCTGAACTCTTCCACGATGACGTTCACTACGTGGACGGTATCACGCACATTGACGAATTCGAACTGAACATGGACATGGCTGAGGGCTGGGCGGGCGCTCCCGATTACTCGCTCAGCGAGAAAACTCTGGGCCCGCGCTTTGATTCGCCACCGTGGTCGCTACTCTATCTCAAACATCAGCACGATGGGCCGTTTTGGCGGGACCGCGTGCGTCCCCTGAGCGAGATTACGATTCCCAGTTTCTTGATCGGCGGACTGCAGGACGGTTACCGCGATAATGTTCCCGACATGCTCATGAAGTCCAAAGCGCCGATCAAAGCGATCGTCGGTCCGTGGAATCATTCCTTCCCGAATGAGCCGGACTTCGGTCCGCAAGTCGAGTGGCGCGACCAAGCCGTACGCTGGTTCGACCATTGGCTCAAAGGCCGCGACACCGGCGTGGAGCATGACCCCAGGCTCGCGATCTATATACAGCATTGGCATCCTCCGGATCCGAACTTGCAGAACGTTCCCGGCGAGTGGCGGCGCGAGGATGCGTGGCCGCCGGCGGATGCGAAGGCCACGATATTGTTTTTGCAGACCAATCACACGCTGGCGGACTCAGCGGCCGCTCCAGATAACCACGAGCTGAAATATATTCCTTCGGTCGGCGTAGAAGCTGGATTCTGGTGGGGCGAGTTGCTGAGCGATCCGCGGCCGGTGGACGCGTTCAGCCTGGTTTATGATTCCGCGCCTCTCCAGGATGAAGTCGCGATCCTGGGGCGCCCACATGCCCGCTTGCGGGCGTCCGCGAATGCTCCGCTGGCCGATTGGTTTGCCCGCCTTTCGGACGTAGCGCCCGACGGCACGGTCACGCAGATTACAGGCGCAGGACTGAATGGCGCACAACGGGAGTCGATGACCGAACCGCGCGATCTGGAGCCGGGTAAAGTTTATGCGCTCGATATTGAGATGCATTTGACGTCGTGGATTTTTCCCAAGGGGCATCGCATCCGCGTCGCGATTTCAAATGCATTGTGGCCGATGATGTTGCCGACGCCATATGCCATGACCACTTCATTGGAACTGGGCGGGAGCGAAGGATCCAGGCTGGTGCTTCCTGTGGTCCCGGTGCACGGTGCAATACCGCCCGCGTTCTCGCCGCCCGAGCCTTCCGAAGAGCGCACTGACATAAAGAGTGAAGGCTTCCCCTGGCCCGGCGAGTGGACCGTGGAGCGCGACGAAGCCCGGCAGAAAACTACCGTGCACTGGAAGGGTAAGGATGGATACGAATATCCTTGGGGAAAACAGGATGACTTCGAGAACCTGACTTACGACGCGGATGACGCCCATCCCGAGACTTGCTCGGTTCGCGGGGAGGCGGAAAGCATCTTCACCCTGAAGGGACGCACCTTGATTTGGAGAGGATATCTTCTGGTCACGACCGACCAGAAGAATTTTTACTACAAGTACACACGCGAGTTATTGAAAGACGGCCAGATGATCAAGTCGAAGACATGGCAGGAGACGATCCCACGGGATCATCAATAACTTTCTGGAGAGACGTTGCCTTGCAACGTCTCTACGAAATACCACCATCATCGGAAATAACTCAGTCGGCTGCCGCCGATGAGACTGCAGAACTGCTCTTCAGATCTGCCGCCAGCAAACGGTGGAACAACTGCTCGCCGGCCTCGCGGCGGACCGAGAGCCGTCCCGCGCCGTAGGCTCGCGATTTAAGCCCTCGCTGCACGTCTTCGCAAATACCCAGATCTTCTTCCTGCACGCGGTTGCCCACGTTAACCGACTCCGTATTGTAGGCGAGCTTCGACTCGCTCACGTCACCAAAATAAAAGTCGAAAATTACGGTACAGTGGTCCGCATCCACCGGGATGACATAGTTGGTGTCCATGTATCCCTCGTAGCAGTTGATCATCAGATTGGGATATTGCCAGAAATACCACGCGCGGTCACCCTTTCGCGTAGCGCCCGTAGCCGCATCTTCGTCCGAGGAAACCATCGGACTCGACTGCAGACAGTAGCGGTCTTCGTTCTCAATGGTGTACTGCTTGTAATCAAGTACAGAGTTCAGGCCTTTGTGCAGATGCGGCACGTGGTAGCCGCCGTCGAGATAGTTATCGACGAACACTTTCCAATTGCAGTGGATATTGAAAGTTCGGCGATCAAAAAAATGAAGCTTGCCGATGCCGAGAGGCGCCACGCGTCCGACTAGCCCACCGAGAAACTCGCGCAGCGGCACGGCCTGAAGATCAAGATTTACAAAGACAAAACACTCCCAAGTCTCGACGCGGATGGGCACGAGGCCATTCTGAGCGCGATCAAAATTCTCCACCCCATCGAACTCGGGCATACCTTTCAGCGATCCATCCAGACCGTACTTCCAGCCATGATAAGGACACTGCAAAATGGAAGCTTGCCCGCAGGGTTGCGTGACAACTGCAGCCGCGTGATGGCGGCAAACGTTGTAGAATCCGCGCAGTTCGCCGTCACTGCCGCGAACCACGACGATCGGCTCTCCAGCCACAGTTGTCGCGACGAACTGTCCCTCCGTCGCAACTTGCTCCGTGCGCGCCACGAGCTGCCACGTCTTGCTGAATACCTGCAGACGTTCAAGTTCCGCGATTCGAGGGTCGATATACCAGGGCGCGGGAATAGTGGACGCTTCCGAGAGAGGCGCACGGTCGTTGTAGCTTGCGAGAATGTTCTCCACAGAGGCTGGCATCGTCTAGGCTCGATTCGTTCTTATTGTCACTTTCGCGACATGTTTTTGCGGGCGTCGTGCGTTGGACGACTCCTTGACGGCAATCTCCTTGATAACTTCAGCCCGTGAAGCGGCGGCCGGAGCGGCCCCGATCGCCCGTTGCAACACGGACAAGAACTGCTGAATTCTGGCTTCTTTCTTCTCGGCTAGTTCCCCCTGACGGCGAAACAGTCCGGGATCCAACTCCGCAGTCAACAACGCATCCTGGAAGCGTTCCATGGTCCAATCCAATATGGAAACGATCATTTCCACGTCCATATCTTTACGCAGCTCGCGACGATCCAATCCGAATCGCACAAACAGCACCGTCCCGTAAGGATCCTCGGTGATCAAAAAACGGTTGATTTCCCGCCTCAGATTCAGATCCGTCCCGTAGTTTCCGAGCAACGCGATCCGGTAAGGAATCCAATCTTCGCGTAACAGGTGTTCGGTGCGGGTAAGCCAATAATGCAGCACCGCGAAAAAGCCGCCGGCTCGAACTTCCGGAGGCGCGTCCAGATATTTAGGAAACGAGCGCACGGCCCGCTTATACACCTCGAAGAACAAACCATCCTTGCTGCCGAAATGTTGAAAAACCGAACCCTTGGCGATTCCAAGACCCGAAGCGATATCGCCGACGCGAGCCGCGTGATAACCATGCTCGGCGAAATGCTGCATGGCGGCCTCGACGATGCGGCTGCGCTTGGCGTCGGACCGCGGACGCGCCGGGGTAACAGCCTGGTAAAGCGGCGGCGCTGCTCGATTGCTGGCGATTCCTGACATAGAAGTGACTTTAAGTCATGGAAGCATATAAGAGACGCTAGCAAATTTCAACTTCATTTTCATTGATGATTCCGGTAATGTGATCAAGTTCGTGAGCGCACGCAGTGACTGCAGGTCATAATCCAATTCAAACCGCGAAGCAAGTTTACGATGCAATTGTAGTCGGCGCCGGCCACAACGGATTAACCGCGGCGGCGTATCTGGCGCGCGCCGGACTTTCCGTCCTGGTGCTCGAGCGCCGGGAAATCGTGGGTGGATGCTGCGTCACCGAAGAGATCGCGCCGGGCTGCCGCGTTTCCACCACATCTTACATTGCCAGCATGCTGCGTCCAGAGGTGATTTCCGAACTGCGGCTGGCGGATTACGGTTTGCGCATGATTCCCTGCGACCCTGCGATACAGGTTCCCTTCCCCGATGGCCACGTCGTCCCCTGGTGGGCCGATCGGGAACGGGCTCGGCAAGAGTTCGCCAGGATTTCGCCAAAAGATGCGGCCCGCTTCGTGCAAGTGGACGAGCAACTCAAAAAGCTGGCGCGCTATTTGCAGCCGTTCTTCATGGAGCCCCCGCCTGAGGTCGATGCCTCTTCGATGAAAGGCTGGATCAGTCTGTTTCGCACCGGCCGTCGCTTTCGGGGAATTACGAATACTGAAGTTGCGCAACTTGTTTCGTTCTTGTCTGGCAGCCTGGGGGAATTTCTCGACCACAACTACGAGTCGGAAAAACTAAAGACCATGTTCCTTGCCAACAACGTTTATGGCAAGCATGGAGGACCTTACCAGCCGGGGACAGCGATCGGATTGCTTTTTCATTTGCTCAGCGGCGGAGAGCACGAGTTGCAAGGCTTCTACGGACACGTGATGGGCGGGATGGGGTCGATCACTCAGGCGCTGGCTGCAGCGGGGCGCAAGCTTGGAGCGGAGATTCAAACATCGGCATCAGTGGCGCGAATTGACGTCCGCAACGGTCGCGCCCGCGCGGTCGTGCTCGAGGACGGCACCGAGCTGCGAGCACGCATGGTTCTATCGAACGCTGACCCCAAACGAACTTTCCTTGGCCTGGTCGCGGTGTCGGATCTGTCCGAGGACTTTCGTTCAGCGATTCAAGGCATCAAGATGCAGGGTCCGTGCGCCAAAGTGAACATGGTGCTGGCCGAGGAACCGCGCTTCACGGGGACCTCCCCGCAGGCCACCCCTCTGGAGCGCACCTTCTACACGCTGGTTCCTTCGCTCGAGTTTGCTGAGCGGTGTTATGACATTGCCAAGTTTGGCGAGATCCCCGAAGAACTTTGGGTGGACTGCGTGGTCTCATCCAACGCCGACGATTCGCTGGCGCCGTCGGGCAAGCACATCCTCACCTGCTTTGTGCAATATGTTCCTTATCGTTTGCGCGAAGGCAACTGGGACGAGAAACGGGAATTGCTCGGCGACCGCGTAGTGAAGAAGATCGCTGAATATGCTCCCAACGTGCCTGGCGCGATCGTGGCGCGGCAGGTGCTAACGCCGCTGGATCTGGAACGAACCTATGGATTGACCGAAGGAAATATTTTCCACGGCGATCTCCGGCTGGAGCAACTCTTTTTCATGCGTCCGGTGCCGGGCTGGGCGCAGTATCGGACGCCGGTCGAGGGGCTTTATCTCTGCGGGGCGGGGGCGCACCCTGGTGGCGGCGTAACCGGAGCACCAGGGCGCAATGCAGCACATCAGGCATTGCGCGATTGGAAGAATGGGCAATTCAACTAAGTCAGAAATTTCGCTTGATTCCGGAGCTTCGAAAGCAGCAATTTAGCAGTGGAATTCTCAGGAGCATATGACATGAAGAAAAAAGGCATTCTCGATCGGCTGAAGGAAGGCCCCGTTCTGGGTGACGGTGGGTATTTGTTGGAACTGGAAAAGCGTGGCTGGGTGCGCGCGGGTCCGTTTACGCCCGAAGTGGTGTTGACGCACCCGGAAGCGTTGCGCGAACTGCATGTAGAATTTCGCGAGGCGGGGTCGGAGGTGCTGCAGGCCCTCACATTCTATGCCAGCAGAGATAAGTTAGCCACAGTCGGCCTGGAGAACCGCATCGATGAACTGAATCGCACTGCGGTTCGCATTGCCCGCGAAGTTGCCGGAGACCGCTGCCTCGTCGCGGGCAACCTCAGCCTGACATGGATGTACGAGCCGGGCAGCCCGTCGGCCGCCGATCGCGTACGAAAAACTTTCGACGAGCAACTTGCAGTGCAGGTCGACGAAGGCGTGGACTTCATTATCGGTGAGACGTTTTCCTGGCTGGGAGAAGCGCTCATCGCTGTCGAACGCGCGAAGAAAACCGGGTTGCCCGCAATGGTCACTATCTGCTTTGAAAATAAGGATGAGACCGCAGAAGGCAAGACCGCAGCCGACGCGGCCAAAGCGCTGTTCGACGCCGGCGCCGATATTGTCGGCATGAATTGCCTGCGCCCGCCGCAGCACATTCTGGGCCCCATGGAGCAGATGCGAAAAGCAGTTCCGGGATTCTTGGCGTGTCAACCGGTCGCGTATCGCACTTCCGCGGACAAACCTGACTTCACCAGTCTGCCCGAGTTTCCTTACGCGCTTGATCCTTTACAACTCACGCGCAAGGAAATGGCGGACTACGCGCTGCAGGCGCGAGATGTCGGGATTAACTTCATCGGAGCTTGTTGCGGCACTGTGGCCATGCACATCCGCGAGATGGCGCGCGTGTTGAACAAGCTTCCGGAAGATTCGCGCGTCTGGAAAAAAGGCGGCGAGAAACCGATGTCTGCCTACGAATACTACGACCACGACAATCTCAAAGCTGGCTCCGCAAAGTAGACATGCTCCAGACCGGCTGGCGCTTTTCAGGGAAAGTGCCTCATAAAAGAAGGGCCCGGTTCGCCGGGCCCTTTTTTCCAAGTGTCCGCGGATCCAAGTTGTCCGGCGTTCGTTACCCGGCGTTCCGCACTCGCGGATCTTCCGCCCGCACCAGAGGAGCATCCACGAGATGCTCACTCAGGAACCAGGCCTGCAGTTCGTTGGGCCGCAGCACGTTGCTCACCACCAGGTCATTGGTGCCGTCATCGCCGAGTTGGGAAGCGAGTCGCGCCAGCTTGCGACTATGGCGAACCAGAATCTGATGCGCGTCCAGCAACCGTGAAATCTGGACGGGAACCTCTTCCCTGCCTCGCGGTGGACGTTCAATGCGAGTGGTTTCCGCCACATCTGCAGCCATGGCCAATGAGACGCCACCGAGCAACTGTATCCGCTCTGCGATGGCGTCTACAATCTCGACCTGCTCGTCATAATGCTTGTCGAAAAGAAGGTGAAGTTGATAAAACGTTGCGCCCGACACCTGCCAATGCGACTTTTTATACAGATCGCGCAGGGTCATAGTATCGGCCAGCAACAGGTTGAGTTGTTCCGTCATTTCCAGCCGCACCGGTTCTTCGAGTTCCAGCGGTTGCATATGTGAAACGGTGCCGTAGGCTTGTAGCTCTGCAGCAGTTTGATGAAAGCGGGGTTCGGCGCTGATCAGTGCTTGGCGCGTAGAAGCATTCTTCTTGCGCATGTTTATTCCCTCCGTAGTCTTCCTGGAATTTTGGCCCCGGTGCGCAACTCGCAAGTAGGTCGCTTTTGAGCTCTTCCGCAAAGCCGACCGAAAGCGCTGCCGCCTCCGGCGGCGTTTCTCCTGCCTCGAGCCACTTCCGTTTGGATGCTCGGAAACGGAAGAAGGTGCTCTTTCGACACAATCGAAACAGCCTCGAAACAAAATCAGATCAGCGATCCGCCACGGATCCCGTCGGCCAAACGATGCCGGCCCGATTCCGCGTAATATCCCGCAGTTTCTCACAGGACAGTTTTGTTCCCGTTTGACGATGGTCGCAGCGGTTGCTATGATCGAAATGCGGGGTGGAGCAGTCTGGTAGCTCGTTGGGCTCATAACCCAAAGGTCGGTGGTTCAAATCCACCCCCCGCAACCAACCTTCAATCAGTTACAAGCCTTCGGGTTCCTCTTTCAATTGGGTCTATTGGGTCCAACGCACAATTAGGCCGTGCTTTACTTGCAGCCAGGACTGCGGGATTCAAGCTCTTGATGCGTGCATGAGTACCTATCCAGTGTTTAGGGCTGTCGAATGTTTTAGCGCAAGCCCCAAACATTCGCGCTCAATAATCCTTCTTGATCTGTTCAGCTGCAATTTGAAATCCGGTGTTCGCCGCCGGAACGCCCGCGTACACGGCGGTTTGCAAAAGCACTTCTTTCAAATCGCATAATTCAAGATCACTTGCCAAACCAGCTCGCAGGTGGAGGGCAAACTCTTCCCACCTGCCAAGCGATGCCGTTACCGCCAACACCAGCAGCCGTCGTGTCCGCCGATCCAGCTCAGGACGAGACCAGATCGTTCCCCAAGCGTAACGGGTTATCAACTCTTGAAACTCTCGATTAAATTCTGTCGTTGCAGCAATTGCCTTATCGACGTGGGCGTCGCCGAGCACTGCGCGACGCACTTCGAATCCTGCTTGCAGGGAATCTGCGATGGCATTTGTTTGCGGCAGCAGGAACTCAAGCAGGGCGGTGGTAAACGAACGTGGCCGCTCCAGATTAGAAAGGTGAGCCGCCGCCAGGTGAAGCGCTTTTGCTCCCGGAATCCCCTGCGCCAGCCTCTCGCCATGCCCGCTCCATGGTGTCGCAACGTCGCGCTCGCCGGAGATCACCAGAGTTGGACAATTGACCTGACCGAGGAGACTTAAATGATTCATGTCGCGGAGCGCCGCACAACATCCCAGATATCCAACCGGATCGGTGCCCAGGAAGACGGAGCGGATCGAAGCGACATGAGGATTCTGTTTTGCCAGCGTGTCCGCTGAGAAGAACCGCTGCATAGCCAAGTCGACAACTTCAGACATTCCCCCTTTGCCAACTGCTGCAATTCGGGTTTCCCAATTCGTGCGCGGAACGAACTGCGGCGAAGTGTTGGCCAGCACAAGACGTGTCACTCGCTCGGGGGCGTGCGCCGCAACCCATTGTCCAATCGCCCCACCCAACGACAGACCGCAAAAAGCAAATTGCGAAATCTCCAACGTGTCGGCCAGAGCAAGAATATCCTTGCCCAACATTTCAATCGAATACTCACCGGCTGTCGCCTCCGACGCACCGTGGCCCCGCGTGTCGTAGCGGAGAATCTGGAAGTGCGGAAGCAGATCATTTACTTGCAGCTCCCACATCGCGTGATCCGTACTGATCGAGTGCGACAGAATCAAAACGGGTCGTCCCGCATTTCCCTGCAGTCGGTAGAACATCCGCGCGTTGTAAATGTTTGCGAAGGGCAATTCATTGCTCCTTGTTGTCATCTTGGCGAACGTCGTCTTCGCGATCGGACTCTGATGCCAGCGCTTTCCGGAAAGCCTCTGCCGATCCAAGATATTGCTCCGGCGTTTCCAACTCCTTGAGCTCGGCATGACTCAAATGGGTCGTCACTTCAGGAGTCTGGGCGAGGACAGCAGCGAGATGCTTGCCCTCTTTGACGCTCTTCCGAACCGCCGCCTCAACCACCTTGTGAGCGACATCTCGCCCCAGCTTGGCTCCAAGCATCATCATGGCGCGCTCGGCAAAAATCGCTCCGTTCGTATTCTCGATGTTGAGACGCATCTTCTGCGCGTCAACTGAGAGCCCTTCGGCCACCTCAGCCATCGAGGCTACAGCCACGCCGGTCGACTGGATTACGCGCGCAACTACAGGCCATTCCGCTTGCCAACCCCCAACCCCACGCTCGTGCTCCTGCAACATGGCTGATAGAAACGAGGCAACCAGTCCGGGTACCCGATGCGCCGCTGCAAGCGTGAGTGAGCAGGCCGTAGGGTTGCGCTTGTTCGGCATAGTTGACGATCCGCCGCGGCCTTCTCCTCCCTGCTCGGATGCTTCCCCCACCTCGTTCTGCATGAGCAGACTGATATCGCGCGCCATTTTCCCGAGAGACGCAGTCAGCACTCCGCAAGCGCAGATCAGCGTCGCCAGTTGATCGCGCTGAGTATGCCAGGGCGCTGGGGGAGAGTCTCCAAATCCAAGTTCCGCACTCAGAGCTTCAGTCACGGAAATTCCGCGGTTGCCAAGCGCCGCCAACGTGCCGCTGGCTCCGCCAAACTGCAACACCGCCGCAACTCGAAATGTTTTTTGCAGACGCCGCTTGCCACGGCCAACAGAAGCGAGCCATCCGGCGGCTTTCAGTCCAAAGGTCACCGGCGGAGCCGGCTGAAGCAGAGTCCGCCCGAGCATAACGCTCTGCTTGTGCCGCTCCGACAAGTCCGCTAACGCTGCTTCCAATCGCAGCAGGTCGGCAACAAGAATAGGCTCTGCGCGCTTGAGCAGCAGAGACATCGCGGTGTCGGCGACATCCTGGCTCGTAGCGCCCCAGTGAACAAATCGCGCCGCTTCCGCGTCAATCTCTCGCACCTGGTCGGTTAGCATTTTCACCAGAGGAATCGCGGGCGTTCCAGCGCGAAATGCTGCGTCAGCAAGAGCGGAGATATCAAACTTGTCGAGCCTGGCAGCACCCGTAATCGGCTCCGCGGCCTCAGCTGGGATCACGCCACATCGGGCTTCTGCCCGCGCCAGAGCCGTTTCGAATTCCAGCATTGCCCGCAGAACCGCCTCATCGGAAAACAGCGCGGCCAACGCCGGTGTGGTCGCCAGGCTTTCAATCAAGCGTCCGCTCATGTTCGGCTCCGCACCGCGACTCGCTTCGATTCGGGTCGTCTGTTCAATCTGAATGGATTACACATCGAAAAATACCGTCTCGTCCTCTCCACGCAAGCGGACATCGAAAACCCAATTGCCAGTGCGAGCAGGACCAGGCCGGGCCAACAATGTCGCGCGCCGATTTTCCGGTACCAGGGCCAATACAGGATCTGCCGCGTTCACTGGCTCCCCTGCGAAATAAACTCGTGTCGACAATCTCTTGAGAATGCCTCGGCCAAGAATAGATACATTGATGTGGGGTGCCTGAACTGTTTCAGCTGGACCCCGCACACAGCCCGGCCTGATCGTTTCAAACGTGCACGACCCGTCTTCCGCGGTGGCCAATCGTCCAAAACCGCGAAAGGCTGCGCCATCCGCGCCGCTGTCCTGACGCGGGTAGTTCCCTTCGGAGTCTGCCTGCCACACTTCTATCATCGCATCGGGAACAGGCACTCCTTCTCCATCCAGCACACGAAAAGTGAGCCACACCCGTTCGCCCTTCGCTCCGTCGCCGGCGACACGCGAAATGCTTCGAGCGTCCGTTAAGCCAAGATGCAGATAGGGGCCAACCGTCTGCGAAGGAGTCGGGGTGAAGTCCATTGTGGTCTTTCTTTACTTCTCAAACGGCGTTGATTCTCGCCCTCGCAATACGATGTCGAAGCGATAACCCAAAGCCCACTCCGGCTTCGTCGTTTCCATATCAAATTTCGAAACCAAACGCTGACGCGCCCTTTCGTCCGGAATCGATTGCAGAATGGGATCGTAAGCAAACAGCGGATCGCCTGGGAAATACATCTGCGTGATCAGTCGCGTGACGAAGGCCGGCCCAAACAAAGAAAAGTGGATATGTGCCGGACGCCATGCATTGTCGTGATTGCGCCATGGATAAGCGCCCGGCTTGACGGTCACAAAACTATAGAATCCGTCGTTGTCGGTCAGAGTTCTTCCCGTCCCGGTGAAATTCGGATCGAGCGGTGCGGCGTGGTCGTCTTTCGCGTGCGCGTATCGTCCCGCCGCATTGGCCTGCCAAATCTCGATCAGGCTATTCGATACGGCGTGCCCATCCTCATCCACCACTCGCCCGCGTACGATGATGCGCTCCCCCAACGGTTCTCCGACATGTTGAATCGTCAGGTCCTGATCATGAGGATGAATAGCAGAATGGCCAAAGACCGGCCCTGTAACCTCTGAAACAGTATGAGGCAAGAAGATCAGCGGCTGAGATGGCGCCCGCAGCCTGGTCGCACGATAGGCCGGATAGAAATACTCTGGCTGGGTCCCCGGCTCATGCCGACGGAAGGGCACGACAAATTTCTTGGGATTGCTCCTCTGGCTCTCAATTAATGAAGAAGACATATTGATCTCACAAACAGATTGCCGCCATAGATTGTACGTCGATTTAGCTCATCGGAAGGCCAACGTAGTTTTCAGCGAAGATTTGCGCCGCTGCGCGAGAGCTTGTCAGATAATCCAGTTCAGCCAACTGCCGGTGCTCCTCGAATCTGTCGTTCCCCGGAATCCGGTGCAGCGTCGCAGTCATCCACAGAGAAAACCGCTGTACCAGCCACACTCGTCTTAAACAGGTTTCTGAGTAACGGTCGAGCAGTTGCTGGTTTCCAGACGCATAGAATTCTGCAAACGCGGCCGCCAGAACCCGAACATCAGCCACGGCAAGATTCAGGCCCTTCGCGCCGGTTGGAGGGACGATGTGCGCCGCATCCCCAGCCAGATAAAGTCTGCCGTATTGCATCGGCTCCGCCACGAAACTGCGCATCCCGGTAATACCTTTCTGCAAGATGGCGCCCTCGGTTAGCCTGCGCCCGTCGCGGGTCGTGAGCCGCGTCTGCAATTCTTCCCAGATCTTCGCATCGGGCCACTGCGCCAGGTCTTCATCTGGAGCGCATTGTAGATATAGCCGCGTAATCTCCGGAGTCCGCATGCTGTGGAGGGCAAACCCGCGATCATGGTAGCAATAGATCAGTTCCTCGGAAGAAGGTGGCGCAGCCGCCAGAATGCCGAGCCACGCGAACGGAAACACCCGCTCATAGATGGTTAAAGCCTTTTCAATACTCGGCCGGCACACTCCGTGAAAACCGTCGCACCCCGCTATAAAATCGCAAAGCACTTCCGAAGCTTCGCCATCGTGGTGAAATCGTATCTTCGGTGTCGTGGAATCGAAATCGTGAATGGTGACACTCTCAGCTTCAAAGAAAATCTCGCCTCCCGCTCCGAGCCGTGCCGCGATCAGGTCTTTCACAACTTCCTGCTGCGCATAGATCGTGATCCCGCGCCCCGTCAGCGCTTTGAAATCGATGCGATGCCGCCGCGCTCTGAAGCGAATTTCCACGCCATCATGAATCAGGCCTTCGCGCTTCATTCGCTCGCCAACGCCCATTTCTGTCAGAAGCTCAACAGTTCCCTGTTCCAAAACACCGGCTCGCACCCGCTGCTCGCAGTGCTGGCGACTTCGAGCCTCGAGCACAACCGAATGAATTCCCTGTCGCTGCAGCAGGTGCGACAAGACCAGCCCTGCGGGTCCAGCTCCCACAATCCCAACCTGAGTGCGGATTCTCATTGTTTCTTTCGGCGCGATTTTCGCCGCGATTTCTGGTGACCCGGACGGCGATTGTTTTCCGTAGAAAACCTCGCGATCACCTCCCGCGGCACAGCTCTGCTTTCGATTCGTTCCGGGTCGGCTTTCGACACCGCGGCCCACACTCTGATCTCAAAACATTCCACCGCCAGAACATTCTTGTTAAACAACCTGTGCCGGACGCTGAAACTGCTCCGGCGCCATTCGGTTATCTCAGATTCGACGACTACAGTGTCCGAGAACCGCGACGGCGCCTTGAATGAGGCGCGCAGGTCGACGAGAGGAATGCCCACAATTTGATGGGTCTTCAGCATCTGCCGCTTGGAGAAACCGGCCTTCTTGAACAACGCCGTCGTGCATGCGTCGAAATAGGCCAGGTAACGCGGGTAGAAAACAATCTGGGCGGGGTCGCAGTCGCCCCATTCGATGTGAATCGTCTTCCGGTTGGTTATATTCGCTTTGCTCAACAATGCCCTCTTTCCCGTGACACCTCTCGTCACAGCTCTCGATGTTGCTCGGCCACCTGGAAGTAACAATGATAGTGGTTGCGACACCCAGGATTGAACTCGGCCCCGCAAGCCGGGCAGCGAGAATCGCTTTGCATGTACTGGAGAATGGTCAGCGCTGCACCGCAGGCGCCGCAAAGTACCGCGGGCTGGTCAAATTCACTTTCCGGCCAGATTGCGATCGGATGATCGGCGAGCGTCAGGTGGCAGTCTTTGCAAGCATAGTAAAGGCCGCAACACTTCATCCTGATGGCAACGATGTCGGTCGGCCCGTGGTAATGCCCGCAACGGGTTTGTGAATCGAGATTTACGCCGTGCACGTCCGGAAAAGTAGGATCCATCGCGTCCGTTTGGGTCAATGAGGAATTCAGCCGATCGTTAACAATTCTTCGTAGAATCCACCGATCTCCCGCGCCCGATCCACAAAGTGTATCTCCAATATCCAGTGTCGCTGCTGGCCAGAAGCGTCCGGCATCCGCATCCGGCTCTGATTATTGGGGTGGACGTAAAGAGTGACCTTGTCCCCTGCGATTTTCTCATGCGGGAAAACGCCGATCAGGTGTCCTGCGATGGGGCCGCCATATTCCCACCCGGCTTGCGTCGCCAACTTCTGCGCGTACGCATAAAGCTCAGCGGCAGTGATCTCAGAATGTTCGTGAAAATACCGCTTGCCGCTGGCAAACGCCTCCTCGATGTCGCGGCACAACTTGTGTTTCAGCGGATCGTTTCCTACAACGTACGTCCGCCCAAAATCGGCCTCCCACTCCTCAAACACTGGACCGAGGTCCAGAAAGACGATGTCATCCTCCGCAACCGTCAAGTCTGGAGGATTCTCGTCGTAAGGCGCCAAAGTGTTGCGCCCTGCTCTCACGATCCGCTTGTGCCAATATCGCGAGATCCCATACATGCTTTCCGCGAGCGCGTAGATGCTCTCATTGATTTCGCTTTCCTTGGCCCCTGGCCGAATCAGGCTCTGCGCTTGAACCTCTGCAAACAGCGCCTGGGCCTTTCTTTGGGCATCCAACAGCCCCGCCACTAGTCCTTCTTCTGATGGCTGCATAGTGAAACAGATCACAGCACCCGAACCTTCAACGTCCGTAGTGCGCGATGAAGACCGCCTTCCCCAGCAAATGTTCTTTCGCGGTCGATACCACCATCGCACCGCTGGAGTCCGCCGGCACGTCAAGTTTCTCTACGCTCAACGCATAAACGGTGAACGTGTAACGATGCGGCGGATCTCCCTTGTCCGGGCAGGGGCCGTGATAAGCGTCGTTTCCGAGATCGGTGCGCCCCTGCATGGTCCCAGCCGGCAGAGCGGAGCTATGCTCCACCCCGGCGCCCTTGGGGAGTTTGTCGACGTTCGCCGGCAGATCATAAACAATCCAGTGCCACCATCCCGAGGGATCCCCGTGCTCGTCGGGATCGAACAACGTTACGACAAAACTCTTCGTTCCAGCCGGCGCCCCGGTCCATTGCAGCGGAGGTGACATATTTCCTCCACCGCATCCGAAAACGTTCGCGGTATAAGTTTCGGGAACTTTCGCCGCGAGCTGCGCGTCTGGACTCGAAAGCACAAATTTACGCGGAGATGGCGATTTCGCTTGCGCCGTGCTGAGACAAACCAGCGCCATCACTGTGATTGTGAGTAGCAATACATTCAAGGCGTTGGAGATTCGGGTTTGCTGCATGTCGACCTCTCGTCGATCGAGATTCAATGTTGCATTCCACACGGCGACAAAAGAAACCGCGCGTCAGCTGGCTTGCCCCTCAAATTTCGCGAACTGCATTTGCCCTGCCAACTTCGCTCCGGGAATGACTACTTCGGCGGATGACTGAGGCCCCAGACATACGCAGCCAGCGCCGACGCCTGGGTGTCGGACAGTTGCGCTCCACCCTGAGGCGGCATCGGACTGCGGAATTTCCTGGGCTGAGGCACTCCTTCGTTGATCACTTTCAGAATTCCGGCGAAACTGCCGTCGCTCCACATCCACTCTTTCTTCGTCAGATCGGGCCCAAGCGTCGAGCCGGTGCCATTTGCGCCGTGGCAACCGGTACAACTCGCTCCTCCCACTTGACCGTGGAAAATGCGAACACCAAGCGCAACCATATCTGCCGTCGACCCTTCGGGCACCGGAAGATTTTCAGTCTCACTCTCCGGCGGCTGGGCCGACGATTCAACAACTTTGCCAGCAGGAGCAGAAATGCTCGGACATGGAGTCGCCTTCGGCGCGGGGCCCGCGGGATCCCCCGTGTAGACGATCCGATAAATCCGTCCGTGAATGTCCTCAGAGACGTAGAGCGCCCCGTCCGGCCCCACCGCAAGTCCCGTGGGTCGATAGGTAGCGCCTTCAGGGGTCTTCTTCGCCCCCGCAAAGCCGTCCGCGAATATCTCGCACGCGCCCGCTGCGTGGTCGCCGTCGAGCGGCTGAAACACTACGTTGTACCCGCCTTGCGCAAACGGCGCCCGATTCCACGATCCGTGAAACGCAATGAATACGCCGTCACGGTAGCGGTTCGGAAATTTTTTCCCATCGTATCGCACCATGCCATTCGGTGCCCAGTGCGCTGGAAATGCGGCGGCTGGACCCATTTTGTTCGCGCAAACGCCCACCGCTTTGCCGCCGTCGCCGCCATACTCCGGAGCCAGCACGAGTCTTTTCTGCGCGCCGTCGTAGTAGCACTCCGGCCAGCCGTAGTCGCCGCCGGACTTCAGCAGCATCAATTCTTCGGCCGGCAGCGTAGCTTCTTCCTCCGGTTTGTAAAATTCCGGCCAATTCGAATGCAGTTGATCGCGCCCATGCTGCGTAACAAACAAGCGCCCGGCCGAGTCGAAGGCAAAGCCTTCCGCGTTGCGTATCCCCGTTGCGTAGCGCTCTGCAGGGGAGAACACCTGACTTGTTTTGTTGGCGTCAAAGCGCCACACGCCGCCTCGGGTCTCAAGTTCGGTGCATGGATTGTCCCCGGGTATCTTGGGCTGGCGGTTCTTCGCTTGGCAGGAATTGGTCGCGGTCGCAACGTCCACATACATCGATCCATCGGCACCAATAATGAAGGGATGCATGGGATGATCGCCGCCCAGAGGCAATTTGGAGACGATCGTTTCAGCGGCATTGTTTGGAACGATGGAATCGCCGGAAAATGAATAGCGCACGATGCGGTCGTTGATCTCCGCGTAAATCGATCCCTTATACATGCCGATGCCGACTCCACCGGCTCCGCCCGTCTGCACGGTTTCACCGAATCGCTCGATCACATCCGCTCTTCCCGTGCCACTCTTGTCTTGCAGCGCCACCAGAAAACCCCCATCGTGCGGTTTGTCGAAATCGTAGTAGTCCCCCGACCACGTATTGACGTACACCACTCCGCTCGGAGCAACCACGAGATGGCGCGTGTGCCCAATACCTTCAGCGAACACAGTCGCGCAGAAACCAGCGGGCAATTTCAAGCCGCTGTCGTCGTGTGAACACGATCCACTTTTTGGTTTATTGCCAGGACTCGGCAGATTTTGTGCCGACGCCATGATGCCGACGGCGAACACAACGCTGATTACCACAATGGCAGACAGCCGAGACCTGTTTAATCGCAGCGATCGCATCGAAACCTCCGGAGATCCACTAAGGACGGTCGCGAGCGATTCTAATACACTCGTCAGGTTCATGTGGCTCCCTCAATGGCAGCGTTGCGCTGCAAGCGGTTTTTCGTGATTCTGGCCCAGGGCCAGGAGCCTCCGACTCTGTCTGGAAAAGAAGATTCGTTCCCGCGCGGACCTCAGGATGACAAAACGGTTGGTGCAACGCGGTATGTGCCGGTGGCAGGCGGCGCAATTGCTCGTCCGCAAACTGCGCCACCGCCGATCGGTAAACACGTCGGGCCCAGAACGGCTTCGGTTTTGATGAGAGGCAGCGGTCTTACAGGCGAATAGGCGGAGCGTTCTCGGCCTGGCCCGTCAATAAAAGTTGGAACTCCTCCACCGGCAGCGCCGCACTGAACAGGAACCCCTGGAATGAATGGCAGCCCAGTCGGGCCAGGAAGTCTCGCTGTGCTTCCGTTTCCACGCCCTCGGCAATCACCGACAATCCCATGGCTCGGCTCAGGGAAATGATGCTCTGCGCAATGGCGCTGCTGCTCGAGTCCACCAGAATGTCCCGGACAAATTCCTGGTCGATCTTCAACTGGTCCAGAGGCAAACGCCGCAGATAGGCCAGGGACGAATACCCCATGCCAAAATCGTCCAGAGAGAATCTCAAGCCATGCGACTTGAGCGCTCTCATTTTTGCGACGACATCCTCAAGATCCTCCACGAACATGCTCTCGGTGAGTTCCAGTTTCAGATTTTGCGGATTCGCTCCGGTTCGATCGAGGGTCGACAAAACATTCTGCACGAAGTCCGGATTGAGCAACTGGCGCGCGCTGATATTCACCGCAACCGTCAGATGAGCCGTATTTTTCCGCGCCGCCCATGCCGCCATCTGTTTGCACGCGGTTTCCAGCACCCAGTCTCCCAACGACAGGATCAGCCCGGTTTGCTCGGCCAGCGGAATGAACTCGTCGGGCGACAAAAAGCCGCGCTTCGCATGCTTCCAGCGCACAAGCGCCTCGGCGCCGATCAAGATCCCGCGATCCACCTGAGGCTGATAGTAGAGCCGGAAATCCTTCGCCTTTATCGCCTGCCGGAGATCTTCCTCCATTACCGCTCGGGCGTTTACCGCAGCCTGCAAAGCCGGCGCGAAGAAATGCAAGGTATTGCGGCCTGCCGCCTTCGCCTGATACATCGCAATATCCGCCTGCTGCAAAACTTCATTTGTGCTGTCCTGCGGATTCCCGTACACGGTGATCCCGATGCTGGAACTGCTTCGGCATTCGCGGCCATCCAGCAGATACGGTTCGTGAATGGCGGCGAGAATTTTTTCTCCGACAGTTTTTGCCTGAGCCGCCGCATCCTCTGGCGTTTCGCTGAGATCCTGCAACAAAACCACAAACTCGTCTCCGCCCAGTCGCGCGACCGTGTCGGTTTCGCGGATGCTGGCGACAATGCGCCGGGCGACTTCCTGCAACAGCAGGTCGCCTATGTGATGTCCGAGCGTGTCGTTCAACGTCTTGAAGTCATCGAGATCCACGAACAGCAGCGCTCGCTTCCGGTTGCTGCGGATGCTCGCCGCCAGGGTTTGACGCAACCGGTCCAACAGAAGCCGGCGGTTGGGCAGGCTGGTCAATGGATCGAAGAACGCGAGATTCCTGATCTCGTCATGGGCCGCCTTCAGTTGCTGCAGTTCGCGCTCCCGTCTGTGCCCGCTGACAATGCGCAAGCGGACCACAACGCCGGCAATCAGCACCGGCGTGAGCCCGCAGATG
Source organism: Candidatus Sulfotelmatobacter sp. (assembly GCA_050014115.1). Classification (GTDB taxonomy): domain Bacteria; phylum Acidobacteriota; class Terriglobia; order Terriglobales; family Acidobacteriaceae; genus Sulfotelmatobacter. The sequence continues at coordinate 22,875 of JBEKDY010000001.1, forward strand.
CCGATAAACCACCACGACGCATACCACGGAGTCAGAATTCTGAAAGCGAACTCCGTCCCGTGCTCACTCCACACTCCATCGCCGTCCTGCGCTTCTATCTCCAGGCGATAGGCTCCCGGCGCCAGTTCTGCGAACTGCAGTTCCCTTTGCGTGGTCTCGGTCCAGGTTGCATTCGAACCTTCGAGCCGGTAGCGAAACAGAATGCGACCTTCGTTCGAAACGTTCAGCGCGGAGTATCGCGCGATCAGTGAGTTGGCATGGACGCTGAACGATGGATTGCTCCGCCCGGAAACATCCGTTCTTCCCATCATCAGCTTCGTGAAAACCACCTCGATCGGTACTTCCGGCGAGAGTCGAGGACGCGGCTTGAATTGAGAAAGTCCTCCGCTGGTTCCGATCCACACGGTGCCGTCGGGTTCCTGGGCGAACCCGTTCAGGTCGCAGTCATTCCAGGCCAGGCCGTCGCTCGTGTCGTAGTGACTCCAGCGGGAACCGTTCCACATGTCAACGCCCCGCTCCGTCCCCGCCCACAATCGCCCCGACGCGTCGAGTTGCAGAAAATACACGAGTCCATCGCTGCCCGGCCTCTGGACGCCCTTCTCGATTGCCAGACCGTTCAGCCCGAGATGGACACGATCAATACCACCCCCGAACCGGTACCCGATCCAGATCTCCCCATTCGCACCTGCACCCAGCGAGAGAATTTCCTGATTGCTTAAGCCAGTAGCGCGGGTGAAGTTCTGCCAGTGCCCGTTGGCGTACGCGAAAAGCCCATCGGCGCCGCCGGCCCAGATGTTGCCGTCGCTTCCCTCCGCGATTGCCCAGAATCGCTGGAACGGCAATTCGGCGACTCGTGAAAATACTCGATACGGAGGACTGGCCAAAAAGAGCCCCACGTCCGTTGCGGCCCAGAGCCTTTGCTGACGATCAAAACGCAAGGTGTACGCCGACTTGCCCAGAAGACCCTGCGCCTCGCCAAACCGTTCCACCCGGCCGGTTCGTGGATGAAGACGGGCTATCCCGTTCGCTTCAGTGCCGATCCATAGATCGTCATTGGCGGGAGCCATGCGAACGCTGTGAACCGGAAACCCATCCAGCCCCGCGACTTTCGTCCACCGGATGCCAGAGTGTTGTCGAACCCCGCGCAGCAACCCTCCCTCGGTGCCAACCCAGAGTGTGCCGTCTGCCTGCGGCTGGATCTCATACACAATATCGCTCGCCAGGCCGCTCGCCGTTGAGTAACTCACCCATTCGTGGTAGCCCCGCCACTGCGCAACTCCCCGGCCCGCCATTCCGATCCACAGCGAGTGCTGCCGGTCCTCAAAAACCGAATAGACGGCCCCGCGAAGCCCAACGGTCCGGTCGATCTTTTGCCAGCCCTTCCCGTCCTGAATCAGCAGTCCATCGGGAGACGGCAGCAGAATCCGCCCGTCCGCATCGATGCCCGGAGTGCCGATCACACTGGTTGGCAGCGGCGCAGGTGGGCTTCGAAACTCGGTTTCGCCCGCGGGCAAAAGAAAAACCGCATGATTCTTGGTTCGCACCCAAACATTGCCCTCGTGATCCTTGCGGATCACCATCAAGGCATATTCCGGCAGCCCGCTCTCTCGCCCAAACACTCGAGTGCCATCACTATCCACGCGGCAGAGTTCGTGCCCGCATCCGTACCACAGGATGTCGCCATCCACCAGCACACCATCCACAGATGGCCCGGAAGTTCCCAAAGCCCGGGGAAACCGGCTCTCGGCAAATCCATCATGTCCGGGTTCGGAATGCAGTTCGATCAGACCCGCGTCGGTGCCGAGGAAGGTGTGCCCCTTGCCATCTGACTGGATGCCTTGGGATGGACTGACTGTGTTGAAACTGACTTTAAGTTTTTCGAAGGTATTGCCACGCAAGTGATAGAGCCCAAAGGCTCCCCCGGCCAGAAGAGAGCCGTCCGGAGCTTCACCGAACGCGGCGACGGAAGAGATCGGAATGCCCTGTGCCGGTCCAAAGGCCTCAAAACGATCTCCATCATAGCGAAACAGGCCATTTTCCGTGCTTACCCAAATGAAGCCCCCACGGTCCTGGTAGACCTGACGCACGGCGAGGTTGTTGAGGCCCTCAGCGTTTCCGAAGGTACGGAAACTGTATTCCTGCGCGCAAAGAACTCCTGACACCAGCAGCAGGAAGCCAAAAGCGCGCGCAAGTCTGGTGCACTTCACGCACGCATAATATCGTCCATCTCGTTCAATCCATTAGCTTAATTTGATTTTGAAGCGAACGGAAGTAACAAAAGGGAGCTTATTTGAGACTTATTTTGAGCAAATCGTCATCGGAAAGCTGGAATGAATGCAATAACTTCTGTTTTTGCAGATGGTTACAGAGAATACATAGACCAACACAAGAGGCCGCCATTTTGGCAGCGAGTCCGAGAAGTTTCCGAGCCTTACGCGTCGACACCACGTACAGATGTTGTCGCGGTTGCGGCTTCGTCGCTCCGCTGTCGAATTACTTCAAATCATTACTTCACGTCGAACGTGTAGGAGCCTGAGCCGACTGTCACGACGTAGGATCCGTTTTCTGGCTGGGCGTCTAGTGGATTCCCATCTTCCGTGAGCAGTGCTCCGGGGATTGCGGGCAGAAAAACCTTTGCCGAGGTGTTCGCGGGAATCGTTACGCTTAGAGAAAATGGACCCGCGAGAGTTCCCTTCCAGTCGCTGATGATTTTGCCGTAGACCGAGTCATATTCCGCACGCGCGGACGTCATGCGTGCGTCGAGATGCGGATGGATGACGATCTCTTTGAAGCCGGGCGAACTCGGCGACGTATCAATGCCAGCGGCGTAACGGTAGACCCAGGCGATGACCGAGCCGAACGCGTAGTGGTTGTAGGAGTTCATGGAGGGATCGCCAGTGTCTCCGTTCCAGCGCTCCCACCACGTGGTGGCGCCTTTCGAGAGCATGTAACCCCAGGATGGGTAAGTATCGTTCAGCAACAGACGGTACGCCACATCGGAGCGGCCGTGATCGGCGAGGGTGAAAAGCAGGAAAGGCGTGCCGAGGAATCCTGTCGATAGGTGCCAGTTGCGGGCTTCGATATCTTTGACGAGTTTGTCGACCAGCAGAGGCTCCAGGCTTTCGGGCGCCATCTTTGTGTAGAGCGCGACTACGTAGGAAGTTTGCGTTCCGGTCCCAACTTCTCCGTTGTCTTTGACGTAGGCCTTCTGGAATGCCGCGCGGATGTTCTGCACGACGTCGTCGTAGCGGTTGGCGTCGGCGTCTTTGCCGATGGCGTGCGCCATTTGTGACATCATGTTCGCGATCAGGGACCAGTATGCGGTCGCGAGGAGTTCTTTGTTGGTATTTCCATCGGGCGCCAGCCAATCGGCGAAGTCTGGACCAAGCGCTTTGGTGCGGAGGAAGTCGGGATTCCGGGTTTGGATGAAATCCATCCAGCGCTGCATCGGCTCCCAGTTTTCTTCGATGATGGCTTTATCGCCGTATTGCAGCCATGTGGTCCACGGGACGATGACGCCGGCGTCGCCCCAGCCGGGTGCGCCGGTGCGATCGCTGTTGTCGCTCGCTGGTGAAGCATCTTCTTTTTCGTTGGCGGGTTCGTCGGCGCTGGAAGGAAGCACGTTGGGAGAGACATTGGTAAATGCGCCCTGGCGATTTTGCGCGTCGACAATGTCCTGGATGAATTTCTGCGAGAACGCAGCGATGTCGAAGTTGTAGCTTCCGGTTCGCCAGAAGACTCCGGCATCGCCCATCCAGCCGAGGCGTTCGTCACGCTGCGGACAGTCGGTGGGGATGCTCAGGAAATTTCCGCGCTGACCCCAGATGCCGATCGACCACATCCGATTGACCAGGTCGCTTGAGGTTGCGAGCTTAGCCACGGGGTCGCCGCTCACACTGCTGACGACGTCTCCCTTGATCGCATCGAGTGGCGGCGTTCCGGGATAGCCCGTCATCTCGACGTAGCGGAATCCGTGGAAAGTGAAATGCGGAGCGAAAGTTTCTTCGTCATTATCGTTGCCGCCGCGCAGAATATAAACGTCCGTGGCGTCGGCATTTCGCAGATTTGCAGTGTAGATGGTGCCATCCGGATTCAGAATCTCGGCGAAGCGCAGTTGGACTTTGGTGCCCGCGGGGCCTTTCACTTTGAGCGTGGCCCATCCCACCATGTTCTGGCCCATGTCGAAGATGTAGGTTCCGTTTGGAGCGGGAGTCACACGCTTAGGGTCCAAGGTAGCGATCACTTGCGCTGGGTGCGTTTTCTCGGCGGACACGGCGATGGCAGGCGCGGTCGCGATATCGGCCGACTTCCATGCTGAGTCATTGAAACCAGCGTTCTCCCATCCAACCTGTTCGAGGCGCGCGTCGTAGACTTCGCCGGCGTAGATGGTTGAGTAAAGAATGGGTGACGCGGCCGCCTTCCACGATTCGTCGGTCACGACCGTTTCGTAAGTGCCGTCGGCGTAGGCGATTTCGAGTTGCGCGATAAAACGGTTCGGCGGAGGAAAGAAATGCATTCCGATCCACGTGAGACCGCTGCCGTACCAACCGTCACCCAGCAGAGCGCTGATGACGTTTTTGCCGTTGACCAGTGAGCTGGTCACATCGTAGACCTGATATACGACTCGTTTGCGATAGTCGGTGAAATCAGGGGTGAGGACGTCGGCTCCGACCTGGCTGCCGTTTATAAAAGCGCGGTAGCTTCCCAGGGCGGTTACGTAGAGTCTGGCGCTTTGCACGGTCTTTGATATGGCGAGCGTTCGGCGAAGATATGCGGCGGGCTGCGGGAGTTCTCCGGGATCTCCCAGTCGCTTGTCGGTTAATTCCGCGACGACGTGGGCGGAATGCCAACCGGATGTTTTATCGAGGCTCGCCTTCCAGTGTTCATTCGTTGGGAAGCGCATCGTGGTGCCGTTGGAGCGCGTGATTTTTACAAGGGCTGCCAGCGCGGCCGCGGTTTTCGCTCCGGGGTCCGGTCCGAATCCCGGCGCAGCGACGGTGACTTCAATTGTGTTGATGCCCACGACCAACTGATCTGAAATATCTCTGCGATCGAACGTGGACCATCTTTTCTTGGCATCCACTTGGTGACCGTTTACCGTTGCGACGAAGTCTCCCCGGGTCGCGAGCAGCAGGACGGCGTCTCTTGCTTTCTCAGGGAGCTTGACGGTGACGCGAAACGTGGCAGCCGTCTGTGGCACTACCGCGAGCGCATCCTGACCTGGGACCCAGATCCAGCGAATCCCTTTGCGGTCGGCGTCGTCCTCGGGGTTTTTCCAGTGAATCCACTTTGCCTTCCAATCGGTCGAGCCGAGCAGGCCCATCTCCCACCATGCTGTTTCCATCGACTCTGAAACTTGCCCTGCCGCGTCCCACACGCGGACTTTCCAGTAATATCGCCGCCGTGATTCCAGTGGTGGACCGCCGTAAGCAATTCCTATCGATTCTGCTGAATCAACCTTGCCGCTGTCCCAGACATCAGCTTTGCCGGCTCGCAGATCCCCGTCGTTACTGGCTACCAGAAGTTCATAAGCCGACTGTCTCCAATTGCGCTCGGCGTTGTCGCTCTGCCAGGACAAGTGAGGACGCGGAGAATCGATACCCAGAGGATTCTCCAGATATTCGCAGTGCAGGTGAACGGGCTTGGCGAAACCGGACGACACCAGAATGAGAATTGCGATGACTACACTCAGTGATTTTAAATTCTGCACATGGTCCTCCGGGGACGAGCCCTGGCAATTGTACGGATACACCAACCTATAATTCATGTCCCGCAGCCGGGCCGTCCCCAGGCCGCGCTGTTCGTTCTACAATGCGACACTAAGGATCGCGCAAAGAACTTCGTGACTTGATGAGATAAGGATTGTAATCTTCGTTGCCAAAAAAGAGGTCGCTGATGAACGGGCTCGACAGTAAAAAGATATTTGATGCGCTCGAGACATTTCGCATTGAACTGCCATCCTGGGGCTTCGCCAATACTGGTACGCGATTTGGGAAATTTATTCAACCGGCAGCGGCCACCACCACCGAGGAGAAGTTCAGCGACGCCGGCCAGGTTCATCTGCACACTGGCGTCTGCCCTACTGTAGCGTTGCATGTTCTGTGGGATTTTCCTGATGGCGTCGGCAGTGCGAATGACATCAAGAAGTTTTCTGACCGTTATCGAGTTCTGCCGGGTTCCATCAACCCCAACCTTTTCCAGGATCAGGAATATAAATATGGCTCGTTCGGGAATCCTGATCCGGCGATTCGCCAGCGTGCGCTTCAGCATACTAAGGAGAGCATTGAGATCGCGCGGCGGCTGAACAGCAGAGACATTTCGATGTGGTTTGCCGATGGGTCAAATTACCCGGGAACGGCGAACATCCGGCAACGCAAGCAATGGTTCAAGGAGTTGTTGAAGGAGTCGCATGGCGAGTTGTCTGGCGGGCAGCGGCTTCTGGTTGAGTACAAGCCATTTGAGCCTGCGTTCTATCACACTGACATTGCGGATTGGGGCATGGCTCTGCTTTTGGCGCGGGCCGCGGGGACGCAGGCGCGAGTGCTGGTGGATACGGGGCATCACTACGCGGCGCAAAACATTGAACAGATTGTTTCGTGGCTTTTGTCGGAGGGGATGCTGGGTGGTTTCCATTTTAACGATCGCCGCTATGCTGACGACGATTTGACGATGGGATCGATCGATCCGTATCAGGTGTTTCGCATTTTTCATGAGATCCGTTATTTCGAGTGGGAAACCGGGAAGCCAGCGGATATCGCGTACATGATCGATCAGAGTCATAATCTCAAAGGAAAAATTGAGGCGATGATCCAAACCGTGACCGTCGCGCAGGAACTTTTCTCGAAAGCGGCGCTGGTGGACGGTCGAGAACTTGCGGCGGCGCAGACAAATTGTGATTTGATGCGTGCCGAGTCTTTGTTGCAAGATGCATTCGCTACCGACGTTCGGCCGGCGATCCAGGAATGGCGGGAGTCCAAGGGCCTGCCAAAGAATGCAATGGAGGCTTTCCGGCAGAGCGGGTACCTCGAACGCATCACGAAGGAACGCGCGGCCCGGAATTTGCGAAACGTTTCCTCTTATGCTTAAAAGCGTTATGCCTAAAAGCACTCACGCGAAAGCTTATCTGGCGTTCGATTTTGGCGCGGAAAGTGGGCGGGCCGTTCTGGCGCATCTTCGGTCAGGGATCCTCACGACCGAAGAAGTGCATCGTTTCCCCAACCAGCCGATCGAATGCGATGGGACTCTTCGTTGGGATGTGCCTCGACTGTGGTTGGAAGTCCGAGAGGCTCTGGCGCGAGTGGACGAAGTGGAACTCGCGGGGATCGGCGTTGATGCGTGGGGCGTGGACTATGCGTTGCTCGGTGAGCGCGGGGAGTTGCTGGAAAACCCTTACCACTACCGCGATCGGCGGACCGAAGGCGTGATGGAAGAAGTGCTGGGGAAAGTTGGCAAGGAGGAAATCTACCAGGCGACCGGCATTCAGTTCATGCCGATCAACACTCTGTATCAGCTTTTCGCCGCGCAGCGGGACACTCCCAAGGTGATCGCGGCGGCGAAACAACTGATTACGATTCCGGATTTGTTCAACTACTGGCTCACCGGAAATGCGGTCTGCGAATTTACGAATGCGACGACAACCCAAATGGTGGATCCGGTGAAGCGCGCGTGGGCCGGCGGATTGATAGAGAGCGCGCAGCTTCCGTCTCGCTTGCTGCGACCGATCGTCGAGCCGGGATCGATTCTTGGGACGCTTCTACCGGACATCGCGGGGCATACGTCTCTTGCGGGCACGAACGTGATTGCTCCGGCTTGTCATGACACGGGTTCTGCGGTAGCGGCGATATCCGCTCGCGATGGCACGGCGTTTCTCAGTTCTGGAACGTGGTCGCTGCTGGGGACCGAACTGGATTCGCCGGTAATCACGCCCGATGCGTTGCGGCTGAACTTTACCAATGAGGGTGGCGTCAACGGAACTACCAGACTGCTGAAGAATGTGATGGGCCTGTGGATGGTGCAGGGCTGCCGGCAGTCCTGGTCGACGCAGGGGCATTCTTATGACTACCGTGAACTGACAGCACTCGCATCGCAAGAAACGTCGTTCCATCATCTCGTTGATCCCGACGATGAATCCTTCTTGCATCCGACAGATATGCCAGCCGCCATTGACACGTTCTGCGGACGGACTCATCAGGCGGTTCCGCGGGGACCAGGAGCGTATGTGCGAGCCGTTCTTGAAAGCCTCGCATTCAAGTATCGGATGGTTCTTCGCAATCTGGAACAAGTTACCGGAAAGCGCGTTGGGCTGATTCGCATTATCGGCGGCGGATCAAAGAATCGGCTGCTGAACCAGTTGACAGCGGACGCTACGGGAAGGCGAGTGCTGGCCGGTCCCGCTGAGGCTGCGGCGCTGGGGAACATTGCGATGCAGATTCTGGCGACGGGAGGCGCGACTTCGCTCCAGGAAGTGCGCGCCATTGTAGACCGGTCTTTTCCAACTGAAGTTTTCGATGCGATTGAGACCGACAGGTGGGATCAGCACGCGGAACGATTCGAGCAATATTGCGGGAGCATCTATGCCTGAGACCAGAGCGACGACTCACCTGAAGGATTTGTGGAAGGAAGCTGAAGCTCAGAAGATGGCTGGGAATCAGCTGGGGTTGTTGCGCTATCGCTCAAACTTATTGGGCGCCGATTTACGCATCACCAATTTTGGCGGCGGCAATACCAGCACGAAGCTGGAACTATCCGATCCGTTTACTGGCCGGCCGGTTCGCGTGCTGGCTGTAAAAGGGAGCGGCGGGGATCTAGGGTCCATCGCGGAGAGTGGATTTGCGCTGCTCTATCTTGATCGTCTGGAACAACTCAAGGAACTGTACCGCGGCGAGGAGCACGAAGATGAAATGGTGCGCTACTATCCGCTCTCGGCGTTTGGAGAAAATCGCGTAGCGGCGTCGATTGACACTCCCCTGCATGCGTTTCTTCCCTTTGCTCATGTGGATCATCTGCATCCGGACTGGGCGATCGCGCTGGCCGCAAGCGCAAACGGAAAACGGAAGCTGGAAGAGTTCGATAAACAATTTGATCGCAAGATCGTATGGCTTCCCTGGCAGCGTCCAGGATTCGAACTGGCGCTGATGATCGAACGGGCGGTTAAAGACAATCCGGGAGCGGAAGGACTCATTCTTGGCGGCCACGGCCTGTTTACCTGGGGAATGACGCAGCGCGATTGTTATTTGAACAGCATTCACACCATCGACCAGATGGGTGAATTCATTTTGGGGCATCAGTCGAAGAAAGGGCTATTGTTCGGCGGAGTCGAGCACAGCCCCGCGGAGAATCGCAAGAAGATCGCCGTCCAGATATTGCCCGCGCTGCGGGGAGTCGTGTCTTCGAATCGCCGCGTGGTCGGCCACTACACTGACGATGAAGATGCTCTGACTTTTGCCGGGTCGAAGTGGGCGAAGGAGTTGAGTTCGCTCGGCACCAGTTGTCCGGATCATTTTCTGAGAACGCGAGTTTGTCCTCTTTTCCTTCCGTGGGACCCTGCAAAAGAGGATGTCACTGTTCTGAAAGAAAGTATTCAGGCCGAGGTTGTGCAGTATCGAGCCGCATATAAAAAGTATTACGACGCATGGGCGACCAGCGAATCACCGAAGCTGCGAGATTCGAACCCTTCCGTCGTCGTGGTTCCGGGACTGGGGCTGTTCGGCTTCGGCAAGAATAAAAAAGAAGCGCGAATCGCGACTGAGTTCTTCATCAATGCGATTCATGTCATGGCCGGGGCAAGCGCCCTGGACGATGGAGAGGTCTCTCATCCTCTGCCGCAGGCGCGGCACGCCGAGCAATCGCAACAGTTCACGCAGTTCCATAATTATGTGGCGCTTCCGAGGTCGGAGGCGTTCCGCATCGAGTATTGGGCTCTTGAAGACGCCAAGCTGCAACGCATGCCTGCCGAATCAGAATTTAGCCGCAAAATTGCGCTCATTATCGGGGGCGCCAGCGGTATCGGCCGGGAAGTGGCTTTGTTGCTGGCGCGAAAAGGCGGGCATATTGTAGTAGCTGATTTTGACGAGCAGGGCGCCGGAAAAGTTGCCGATGAAGCCGGAGCGATCGCGTCTCCCGAATTTGTTGCGCACACTCGCGTGGACATCAGTTCCGCTGCATCGATTGCGGAGGGGGCGAATTTCACGATTTCTCAATTTGGGGGCGTGGATATCATCGTCAACACGGCTGCTGTCTATCCCGTGCCCGGATCTGATGGCGAGCTCGCGGATGCGCAATGGGCACAAACATTTCTGGTCAATGTCACCGGAAACTACTTTCTTGCGCGGCAGACGGAATGGGTATTCAAAGATCAGGGCCTGTCCGCAGCCATGGTGCTCACGAGCTCTGCCAACGCCGTCGTGGCTAAGAAAGGCAGCGAGGCTTACGACACCAGCAAGGCAGCTCTCAATCACTTGATTCGCGAGCTCTCAATCAAACTCGGGCCGCAGGTGCGCGTGAACGGAATCGCGCCCGCGACTGTGGTGGCGGGTTCCACTATGTTCCCGCGGGATCGGGTGATGCAGTCTCTTGAAAAATACAAGATCACTTTCTCGGACTCGGAATCGACAGAGGAACTACGCACCAAGCTGGCCGATTTTTATGCGCAACGGACGCTGACGAAACAGTCCATTCTCCCGCAAGACTGTGCCGCCGCAATCGTGTGGCTGGCCGGTGACCAGAGTGCGAAGACGACTGGGCACATCATTCCCGTCGACGGCGGGCTCCCAGAGGCCTTCCAGCGCTAAGGAATAGATGTCCGAGAGACCGTGATCCAAACTTGAGGAATCCATGAACCCAGCACTAGGAGTGTTTTTTCACTGGCTCGGCGGGCTCGCTTCCGCAAGTTTTTATGTTCCCTATCGCGGGGTAAGGAATTGGGCCTGGGAAACCTATTGGCTGGTGGGCGGATTCTTCAGTTGGATCATTGCTCCGTGGATACTCGCGTTCACGATGACTCACGATCTTATGCGCGTGCTCCACGAGGCTCCGGCTGGGAGCCTTTTCTGGACGTATGTGTTTGGAGTTTTGTGGGGACTCGGCGGGCTCACGTTCGGCCTTACGATGCGGTACCTCGGGATGTCGCTGGGCATGGCTGTGGCGCTCGGTTACACGGCGGCATTCGGCACGTTGATGCCTCCGATTTTCCGGGGCGTGTTCGCGTCCGAGGTGCTCGCGACCCACTCTGGGCTGGTGATTCTTGGCGGTGTCGCCGTTTGTCTTCTTGGGATCGCATTTGCTGGTGCAGCCGGAATATCTAAAGAGCGCGAGATGTCGACTGAGCAAAAGCGTGCCTCGATCAAGGAATTCGATTTGAAGAAGGGATTGCTCGTTGCCACTTTTTCCGGGGTGATGAGCGCTTGCTTCGCTTACGGACTCGCGGCGGGCGATCCGATCAAGGCCATCACTATCCAGCATGGCACACCGGTGTTGTGGCAGGGACTTCCGGTGCTCGTCGTGGTACTCGCGGGGGGATTCACCACTAACTTCCTGTGGTGCCTGATTCTGAATATTCACAACCGCACCGGCTACCAATATTTCGATTCCGAAATTCGCGGCGGAGTTCTTTCGCGCGGAGAGGAGCACATTCTGGAAACCGCCACCGATGCTCCGGCCGAGGAGATGGCTATTGCCCTGGTCGTCGCTCCCGACACGGCCGTGAAGGCTCCGATGCTTGCCAATTATTTGTTTTCGGCGCTCGCGGGCACGACCTGGTATATGCAATTTTTCTTCTACACCATGGGCGAGACGCAGATGGGGCGCTACAAGTTTTCCAGTTGGACTCTGCACATGGCCAGCATCATTATCTTCAGCACGCTGTGGGGTATCGCATTGCATGAGTGGAAGGGCGCGGGCGGCAGAACCAGGCTGCTGGTGGCGTTTAGCTTGCTGGTGCTGGTGAGCTCGACGGTGATCGTCGGCTACGGAAATTACATCGGCGGGGCTTCCCATTGATGTTGACTAGCATGATCTCGACTACCACGAGTTGCCGATCACTTGATTTCATTTGCCGGTTTCAAATGCCGGAACATCGGTCCAGGCTCGCGCCCGGTGGCTCTGCAGCACGGCGTCGAGGATTTTGAGTTGGCGCAGTCCATCGATGAACTGGGGATACTCGGGCGCGCCGCCGGGTGTGCCGATTGAGGCATAGAAGCGTCGGAAGACTTGTTTGAAGGTGTCGTCGTAACCTTCACTGTGGCCGCCGGGAAGATCAGCGAAAGCGCGCGCAGCGGGTTTCAGCAGAGAGGGATCCTTCACGTAAATCTGATTGGCTACATCGCGGTGACCGGACCAGAGTTCGTCGGGACGCTCCTGATTCCAGGCGACGGAAGACTTTGTGCCGTAAATTTCGATGCTGAGGCCGTTCTTGCGTCCGGCGGAAACCTGGCTGGCCGTCATGGCTCCTCGCGTGCGGTTTCCCATGCGGAAGATAACGGCGCCGAAGTCTTCGGTGTCGATGGGTGTCTCAATGTAATCTTCCGGGCTCAGCAGCTTGTTGGCGAAAGTTTCTACCGAGTGCTTCGGCTGCTTGCGGGTTGCGTGGAACGTCTGAAGATCGGCACAGAGCGAGGTCACGCGCAATCCCGTGACATGCTCCGCCATATCGAACCAGTGCGAGCCAATATCGGCCATGCAGCGCGAAGGGCCTCCGGCTTTGGTTTCGACGCGCCAATTCCAGTCGGTGTCGTAGAGCAGCCAGTCCTGCGAGTACGTGCCCTGGACGACGAGGATTTCTCCCAGGTCTCCGGCTTCGCGCATGGCGCGCATCTGCTGCACCATGGGGTAGTAGCGCAAATTGTGGCAGACGCAGTTACGCAAGCCCTTCTGCGCGGCGAGAGCGACGAGTTCCTCGCCCTCGGCAACGCTCGTGGCCAGCGGCTTTTCGCAGAGCACGTGCTTGCCGGCCTGAAGCGCATCCTTGGCCATGGGAAAGTGCTGCGCGTTGGGCGTGCAAATGTGGACGGCGTCGATCGTTGGATCGCGGAGGATCTCGCGATAGTCAGCCGCAATCGTTGCGATGGAGAAACCCGCGCCCAGGCGTCGCGCGGCTTCGACGTTTCTGCCGGCGATGGCTGCGGCTTCGACAGATTCCACACGGCGCACGGCTTCGAGGTGCACGCGGCCCATGAAGCCGGTGCCGAAAATAGCTGTTCTGATTGATTTCATCTTCAGGTCTCTAGTTCTCTTCTTGTCTCTGGCGGCTCTTGCCCACGCGTTAAGTCCACCAGGCTGCTGTAGATTGCTCACGAATGACGATGCTGTTGAGGAATGTGGCGGCTTTGGTCAGGCCCTCTTCCGGCGAGAGCAGGCTGTCTTCGTGCTCGATAGAGAGGACGTAGTCGTAACCAAACATGCGGAGCGTCGAAATCAACTCGCTCCACCATTCGGCGCCATGGCCATAGCCGCAGGTGCGGAAGATCCAACTACGATCGCGCTCCTGGGTGTAAGGCTTGGTATCGAGAACGCCGGTGCGCGGCAGGTTGGCGGCATAGATCTGCGTGTCTTTGGCGTGGACATGGAAGATAGCGCCCTCGAGTACTCGGACGGCGGCGATGGGATCGATGCTCTGCCAGAAGAGATGGCTGGGATCGAAGTTGCAACCAACATTCGGTCCGGCGATGGAGCGCAGCCTGAGCATGGTCTCCGGGTTATAGACGACAAACCCGGGATGCATTTCGATGGCGATCTTCACGCCGTGGTCAGCGGCGAATTTTGCGTGCTCGATCCAGTAGGGAGTGACGACTTCGCTCCACTGCCAGTCGAGCACCTTGAGGTAGTCGGGAGGCCAGGGGCACGTCACCCAGTTCGGAGCGGTGGCGTGGGGCGAATCGCCGGGGCATCCGGAGAAATCGACGACCACGGAGATGCCGAGCTTTTCGGCGAGCAGGATGGTTTTGCGGCTCACGTCGCGATCCTGCTTCGCACGATTCTTGTCGGGATGCAGTGCGTTGCCGTGGCAACTCAAGGCGCTGATGGTGACGCCGTGGTCCGCCAGAAGCTTCTGAAACTGGGCGAGGGCTGCGGCATCTTCGAGCATCGAGAGTTTGCAGTGTGCGTCGCCCGGGTAGTTTCCGGTGGAGAGTTCGACGGTGTTAATTTTGAGCGCCGTGAGTTTCTTGAGAACCGCGGCCAGCGGAAGTTGCGACAGCAGCGGAGTAAAGACACCAATACGCATAACGCTTTTTGTCTCCTCCAACGCTCAAGAAAGGTAGGGCGGTGGATGCAAATTGTCAACCGGATCCTATCCATCCCAGAAAGTGCGTGGATGTATGATTGCCGCCCTGGCCTCGTCATTGTCGCGTGAGTGTTTCGCTTGGGTAAAGGAAGGAAAAGCCTTTGACCGCAGAGCGCGCAGAGGAACACCCGCAGAGATCGCGAAGAGAAACAAACCACGCATACACCAGAAATCCGCTCCGAGTGGCACACGGTCGTTGGGACGCAAAGCGTGAGACTCAGGAGGACAAAAGATTGTGTTACCTTATCGTCCGACGGCATCTTAGCGAAAAGGGGGGTTCCCTTGCGCCAAACTCGATACGATCTTGTCTTCGTTGCGGTTTTTCTGATCCTGGCGGGCGTCGCGCTGACCCAGGACGCGGCTGTGAATCCTTCGGTCCCACCTCCTCCGCACGCCAAGCAAATTCATCTCAAGCATATTCTGGTGATCAGCCAAACTAAGGGATTCGAGCACGATTCGATTTCCGCTGCGATGGCGGCCATCTACAACATGGGACACGACAGCGGTCTTTGGGATGCCACGCTGCGCACCGATACCGAGCTCATCACCAAAAAGACTCTGGAAAAAAACGCCAAGAATCTGGACTACTTCGATGCCCTGGTTTTTGTGAGCACTACTGGCGAGCTCGACCTGGACGACGGCCAGAAGAAAGACATGCTCGCCTTTATCAAGGATGACGGCAAGGGATTTGTGGGCGTTCACGCCGCGCTTGACACCAACTACAAATGGCCGGAATACGGTGAGATGATCGGCGGGTGGTTCGACCAGCACCCATGGTCGACTTTCAACGCGCCGATTATCAACGAAGACCCGAACTTCCCGGCGGTCCGTCACTTTCCAAAGGCGTTTGTGAAGTATGACGAGATCTACCAGCCCAAGGAGTGGTCGCGCGACAAGGTCAACGTGCTGCTCAGTCTCGACCCCGCGAAGCTCAACTATGCAAACAATCCGCGCGTCCACAGAACGGATCACGATTTCGCCGTCGCCTGGGACAAGATGTACGGCAAGGGGCGGGTTTTCTATTCGACCCTCGGCCACACGGAAGAGGCCTGGGCTGACCCGGACATCCGCAAGATGTATTTTGAAGCGATCAAGTGGGCGCTGGGCATGACGGAAGGGAGCACGGCTTCTCATTCACGGCCTTAAGCATCACGGCCGTAAACAGCCGGCGCGGACACTGAGAATGTGGAGGAACATTTAAGGGGATGAACGTTCTTCAGTCGACATTGCACTGGAGTGCACGGTTGGCAGCTTTGTTCTTCGTAGGCTTGGCCTTGGCTGCGGCGCAAACTGCAACTCCAACTCATACGGCGCCAGCTCCCAAGTCATACCCGCCTGCGCTCGTCGAGAGCGGGAGCGCGCTCTTCCGCAAAGATTGCTCCTTTTGTCACGGACGCGATGCGGGCGGCGGAGAAACCGGCCCCGACCTCACGCGTTCGAAGCTGGTAGCCGCGGATGTGAGTGGAAGCAAAATTGGCGAAGTTGTGCGCAGTGGACGCCCAGAAAAAGGCATGCCGCACTTTGATGTAACTGCCCAGCAGATCGCCGGCCTGGCTGCGTTTATTCACACCCAGCGCAACCTCGCGCTCGCGCAAAAGGGCGGACGCAGGGGTGTAGATGTCTCCGATCTGCAAACCGGCAACGCCGAGGCGGGCAAACAGTACTTCGACGGTGCGGGGGGATGCGCAACCTGCCACTCCCCCACCGGCGATCTTGCCGGGATCGCATCGCGTCACAAGGGTCTCGAACTCGAGATGAGGATGCTGTATCCCGGACGCGCGAAATCCAAAGTCACGGTGACGCTGGCTTCCGGCCAGGCGATCACCGGCACCCTGGCATACCGGGATGAGTTTACGATCGCGCTGACCGATGCTACCGGCGTGTACCGGTCCTGGCGGACCAGCGATGTGCAGTACAAACTCGATGCGCCGGTCGATGCTCATGTCGACCTGTTGAGTAAATACACGGATGACGACATCCACAATCTGATGGCTTATTTGCAAACTTTACGTTAGGCGCTTTCTGTCGCGGCTAGTTGGAGGGATCCCTAATTGTCATGACTTTTACGAAGGCTTCATTTCTGCTTGCCGTGAGTGCACTGATGATGGCCGCGATTACATCACCCGACCTGGTTGCGGCACAGGGCGTGGATGCGCAAATGCTTCTGCACCCACCGGTGGATAGTTGGCCCAGCTATCACGGCGACTACTCCGGCAGGCGACACAGTTCGCTCACCCAGATCACGCCGCAGAACGTAAGAAGTCTTTCGCTGGTCTGGGCCTTTCAAACCGAGCAACCTGCGGAGATCAAATCCTCGCCGCTGCTGGTCGACGGGATTTTATACTTCACCGTTCCGGACAACATTTGGGCGATCGATGCGCGGTCGGGCCACCAGATTTGGCATTACAACCACCCGAAGGACAAAGGCGATCATATCGGGCACCGTGGCGTCGCGATGTACAAAGGATATCTCTACTTTTTGTCTCCCGATGCGCACCTTGTATCCCTCAATGCAAAAGATGGAACTGTGCGCTGGGATGTAATTGTTGCGGACGTCGCGAAGGGATATTGGACCACCATGGCTCCGCTCACCGTCGGGGACCACGTGCTGGTGGGCGTTTCCGGCGATCTGGATAATCTCACCGGTTACATCCGGTCGATTGATCCGGAGACGGGGGAAACGCAATGGCAATGGAACAGCACGCCTCCGGCGGGCACTCCGAAGCAGCCCACGGGAGGAATGACGTGGATCACCGGAACTTATGATCCCGAACTCAATCTGGTTTATTGGGGAACCGGGAACCCGACTCCCGTGCTGAACGGCACCACGCGGCCGGGCGATGATCTCTACACCTGCACTCTGGTTGCGTTGAATCCAGATACGGGCAAGCTGGTGTGGTCGTTCCAGGCCTCCCCGCACGATACGCACGACTGGGACGCGGTGCAGGTTCCGGTGCAGGTCGATGGCGACTTCCACGGCGAGCCGAAGAAGATGCTGATGCAGGCCTCGCGTAACGGCTACTTCTTCGTTCTCGATCGCACCAACGGAAAAGATCTTTTGACCGCTCCTTTCGGGCCCGTGAACTGGTCGCTCGGAGTGGATGCGCAAGGCAGTCCGATTCCCAATCCTGCCAAGGAACCTGCGCCCGATGGGCGCTTGCTTTCTCCCGACGAGGGTGGCATGACCAACTACCGTTCCCCGAGCTTCGACACAAAGAACGGATTATTTATCGTCGATGCTCACCCGAGCTATGGCATCTACTTTGCCAAGCCCGCCGACGGGACCTACGGATGGGCCGGCGCGGATTATGGCGTTTGGGGCCAAGGCGTCATCGAAGCCATCGATTATCAGACTGGCAAGATTCGCTGGAGCCACGAACTCGGGCCGGAATCCGGCGCGGGCGTGCTGACCACGGATTCAGGGCTTACCTTCACGGGGGACGGTCACGGCAACTTCCTGGCGCTCGATTCGAGCGACGGAAAAACCCTTTGGCACGCGGGCTCAGGCGCGGAAATCCAGAGTTCTCCGATCACGTATCAGCTCGACGGTCGCCAATACCTGCTGACCAGCGGCGGCGGCGTGATGTTTGCGTGGGCGCTTCCGCAACCGGAATGAATCTCGGCGTCCGCAACGGTTTCTGAGTTTTCTGAGAATGGAAGATCAACGAATGGACAAGGGACGCTAAACGACCGACAGGAGGGCACCGATATGCTGAATCGCCGCAGCTTCCTCATTGCCAGCGGACTTACCGCGCTTGCCTCGACTCGAGTGCTGGGTGCAAACGATACGCTTCGTATCGGAATCATCGGCGCCGGCGGCCGCATGCGGGGACTGCTCGATGCCGCTGACAAGGTCGCTCTTTATCAGATCGCGGCCGTGAGCGACGTCTATGCGCCGCATCGCGATGCCGTCAAAGAACGTTCCAAAGGCATTGCCACTACTCATCTGGATTATCGCGAGGTGCTTGAGCGGGACGTCGATGCGGTGATTATTGCATCTCCCGACCACTGGCACGTGCGCATGGCAGTCGACGCTTTGGCCGCCGGCAAAGACGTCTATCTGGAAAAGCCCGTCACCCACACGCTCGAAGAAGGCGCGACGCTGACCCGAACAGTTCGTTCCGGCAAACGAATTCTACAGTGTGGCATGCAGCAGCGCAGTTGGACGCACTTTCGCGATGCAGTTGATTTGATTCAGGGAGGCAGCCTGGGCCGCGTCACCCAGGTGAGAACCTATTGGTGGCAGAACTATCACCGCGACTGGGCGGCCAAGCCCATTGACACGCAGGCGCTCGACTGGAAGCTTTGGCTGGGATCCGCTCCCGACCAGCCCTTCAGCGAGGAAAAATTTAATCACTGGCGCTGGTTCTGGAATTTTGGCGGAGGCGCCATGACCGATTTGTTCACTCACTGGATCGATGTCGTGCACTGGGCCATGAAATCTGACCTGGCGAGCGAGGCGCAGATGCTTGGGGATAAATATATTTTCGATCAGTGGGATTGTCCCGACACCATCCAGGCGGCTTTCCGCTACCCCGGGTTCGATGTGGTCTATGAGGGCATGATGAATTCCTCCATCGATGGCGGCGGCCTGGAGTTCCGCGGGACGGAAGCAACTCTGAAGATCGATCGAGGCGGCTTCGGCGTTTATCGCGAACGGGTTGAAGAGGAGAAGAATCCCGCTCTCACCGCCCGCAGCGTGCTCGATGGCACCATCAGCCACATGGAAAATTTCTTCGAGTGCATCAAGACCCGCAAAGAGCCCAATGCGCCAGTGGAGACCGGAGTTGCCGCCGCGCGTGCCGGCCACTTCGGGAACCTGGCTTACAACCACGGAGGCAAGTTTGTTCCGACGGCGAAAACCGCGGCTTGAGTAGTCGCTTTCTGGTTGCGATTCGACTGTTGTGGATCGCGCTTATCGAGTGGCTCGTCGCCTGATATCTGCGGCACGAAGACAATATGTCCAAACACGAAATCCGGAGCAATCGCGGCGCGCCCCCGCAGGGTGCCTACTCCCAGGGATGGCGCGCCGGAGATTTTATTTTCGTGACCGGCACCGGTCCCATCGACCCCGCCACAGGAAACATGGTAGGCGATAGCATCGAACAACAGACCGACCAGACCATCGACAACATTTCCGCGATTCTCCAGGCGGATGGCGCTTCCCTTCGGGACGCGGTCAAAGTTACGGTCCACCTAAGCGACACCGGTCTTTTCGCCCGCTACAACGCCGTGTATGCGCGGCGGTTTTCCAAGCCCTATCCAGTTCGCACCACGGTAGGCAGCAATCTTGGGCACGCGCCCGGAATGCTGATCGAAATCGACTGCATCGCCTACATCGCACGGAAGAAGAGAAAGGCGCAAGGGGCGACGAAAAAAAAGAAGTCAGGCATGCGAAGAAACAGGAAGTAACTCGATACCAGGGTGCCCCATTTCTCGCGTCCTTTGCGAAAAGGCCTGCCCTGAGCGAAGTCGAAGGGTGGGGCTTTCCTAACTCCGAACGGAAAGCGCTCGATTTGCGGCGGCCAGCAGCGGCGCCTCCCGGCCGCGCGCAGACACGCTCTCCACCGACTCGACCTCGCCGTTCCTGACCAGCAGCGCACAATCGAAATTGTTTACCGTGGGGCAAACGTGTCGCGGAATCAGATACAGCGCCTCGCCTAGATACGGACCCGTTGCTCCCACTTTCACCGCGAGCGGCAGATGCTCTTCGCTCGGCGAAAGGGGCGTAAGCTCCGGATGCCCAACTACCACGCACGTCGGAACCCCGGCGTCGGCGGACACTGCCTTGTGGCCGGCGTCGCAGGTGATGATCCCCGCGCGCGGAGAGCTCACCACGCGCGTCACTACCAGCGCCGCCGGCCGGTAGCCGTATTCCTTCGGGAGTTGCTCCAGGCTGCTGGCGTCGCAATAAACTACAGTTCCCGGCGAAACGCGATGGAGAAACTTTCCCCGCCGAAAGCCACCGTAGCTGAGCGAGCATGGGAACGTCGGCGTTCCTGAAGTGATGACTTCTGGAACGTTTATTCCAGACCGCTCAAGCTCGCTCACAATTTCCAGCAGACGATCGTAGCCGCGATGCGCCGCGCTGGTCCGTTCACCCTCTGGCACGCCGCCATATTGACCGTCGTAGTAATGCAGCCCACGGAACTCCAGCCCCGCATCGGCGATCGCCCGCGCCAGTGCGACAATTTTGTCATTCCGGCTCTGCTCGATTCCCGTGCGATTCATGCCGGGATTAATATCGAGGAAAACTCCCACCTGGCTGCCGCGCCATTGCCGCACCTGCTCCTCGTTCTCGGCGAGAACAGAAATGCGCACTTCTGGAAACTGTTGCGCTATCTCCCGCGCCCGGCGGGCATTTGCGCCCAACACCGGATAGGCGAGGAGCACGTCTGCCGCGCCGCTCTGGCAGGCCACCAGCAGCTCGAGTGTGGTGGCACACTTGAAATTGGGGATGCCCCGATCCAACAGCATGCGCAGCGTGAAGCCCAGCTTCGCGGTCTTAATGTGCACGCGCCAGCGATTCGCATCACCGCCGAGCAACTTCAGGGTCTGGTCGATGTTCGACGCGATCACTTCCGGATAGATCACCAGCGCGGGAGTGAGAACATTCTCGATGCCAGAAATGCGATAGCGCGGGTCCCAACTGAATTCGCCTAGCATATTTTGCATGGCCGTCATGGCCTCGATGATAGCGCGAGCACCCGCCGGTTGACGACCCTCATCGCCAAGAGTAGTCTCGCTGAACCTTCATGTGTGCGAGAGGGCCATCTGGCAGATCATATCGAGGCAAATCATAGCGGTCCAAGTCATGGCCGTCCGGATTTAGTTCGCGGCCTCGGTCTGTGGGCCGCCACTGCCATCGTGATTGGCGACTCCATCGGTACGGGCATTTTTCTTGTCACCAGCGATATGGCCCGCTCCGCCGGCTCGGTTGCCCTGGTTTTTGCCGCATGGATCATCGGTGGCCTGATCGTGCTGTGCGGCGCATTCTGCTATGCCGAACTGGGCGCGGCATTCCCCAAAGCCGGCGGCCCTTACGTCTACCTTGGCCGCGGTCTCGGTCCGCTCTGGGGATTTCTTTTTGGCTGGATGAGTTCGTTTCTTGATCGGCCGGTGGCCATGGCAGGACTAGGAGCAGGATTTCTTCGACTGGTTGGATTCCTGTTCCCGGTTGTGAGCATGCCGCTCTTCAGCGGCCATCTCGGAAGTTACAACTTCACTTTCACGCTGGCACAACCGCTTGCGGCGCTGGTCGTGCTGGCGGTGACCGCCATCAATTACCTGAATGTGCGGACGGGCGGTGCGATTCAGGTGTTGCTGACTTGCCTGAAAGTCGGGACGATCGTCATGATCGTTGTCGCCGGCGTCCTGTTCGGAAAACACAATGTGCTCGAAGCCACCCCAGCGGTCGCGCCGTTGGCTTCAGGAATGCTGCGCTGGGCAACCATCGGCGCCGTGCTGACTGCACTCGTTCCCGCCATGTGGGCCTATAACGGTTTCAACGACCTCGGCGACTTAGGCGAAGAAGTACTGCATCCTCAAAGGAACATTCCTCTGGCAATTATTCTGGGACTGCTCACGGTTGGCGGTCTCTATCTATCGGCGAACGTTATTTATTTCCACTCTTTGACCTTCGCCCAGATTGCTTCTTCCCCGCACGTCGCGTCCGATGTGGTGCGTTCCTTCGCCGGGTCCCGTGGAGCCGTCTGGCTCACCATCGCCATGGCTATTTCTGCCTTAGGAGCGCTCCATGTCGTGGTGATGACGGGGGCGCGCATTCCCTACGCGATGGCGCGCGACGGCGTCTTCTTCAACTTCGCTCAGCGCATTCAACCCACTTTTCACACACCCAGCGGCGCGCTGATTTTTCTGGGCACCGTCGCGGCGCTGCTCGCATTGACCGGGACGTTTGAGGAGCTTTATTCGCTATTTGTGTTTGCGGTATGGATTTTTTTCGCGTTGACCGCGATCGCGCTTCTTCGCCTGCGCAGAATCGAGCCCGGACTGACCCGGCCGTACCGCGCGTGGGGTTATCCGTGGACGCCGCTTATTTTCTTATTTGCTGCGCTCGCTCTCACCATCAACCTGTGGATGGTTCGCCCCGTGCGTTCTTCGCTCGGCCTGGCAGTGATCATCGCAGGCATTCCATTTTTCTACCGCTGGCAAAAGGCGGCTCGTGCCTCTACCACGCCAGCAGCCTAGTTCTGGTGGACCGGCAGAACCGATTGACTACGGAGCGCTATGACCGGAACACTGCAACACACCCAGATACGCGTTCCACGGGCCGACGGCGTCTCGATACTGGTGCGCCATCACGCGCGATAGTTGATGCAGGTGCGTAAGGTCGTGAACCGCCCACGTTGCCAGAAGCTCTGACAGCGTCACCGTTCCAAGCACTGGATGCTTCCCTCTCCGCTTCAAATCTTGCCGCTGTAAATTCAGGGCCCGCAACGCGGCCAGACTTTCCCCACGCAGGTGCGCGAAATCGTCAAGAAGCTGCTCCAAGGATTTATCCTGCCCCTCTTTCAAGTGCGCAAAACGGTCAAAGGGATCAAAAGGCTGCGCTTCCCCGCTCTGGAGTATGACCCGCACCCTCGGCATCCAGTCCGTGCGTTCCCCGACGATCAGGTGACCCACAATGTCGAACGCGCTCCAGCTATCTTTTCCCTGATTGTTGCGTCCTTCGTTGCTGCGTACCCAGATGTTCGGCAGGCCGCGCAATTGTGCATTCAGGGTTGCAGGGGTGCGAGTGAGAAGTGCGACGGCCTCAGCGATGCTGACTTCGTTTAAGCTTGCCATGCCTACGTAGATGCATGCGCGGCGCCATGGACTCAGGCGAGGGAGTATAAGCGAAGTGTTTTGGGAAAGCACCGGCTTTCGAGCGCTTCGTCTACTGACTGGCGGAAGAACCTGCGGAGACTCCGAAGGTCTCCGGCGGGTCAAAGAAACTCTGGTGCCACAACGCAGCGTCTGACAGGGTTCCCGCCTTCCACTGCTGAAGAACCGGCAGCGTGACCGCGATCATGCCTCCATCCGCGGAATCGAAAATCAGCACGATTCCTCCGAGGCTTCCCGAGTTCTTGGCAATTTCCGCATAGCGTTGTTCGAGGAGGGATTTTGCGAATTCCAGCTTTTCCTGGCTAGTGCTGTTCTTTGCATTTTCGTCGAGCTTCTCAACCGATAAGATTTTTACGCTCTTACCTCGCAGGGGTCCCCAATCGCCGGGAAATGTAGAAGTCTCTTCGCGGACCACGTGGAATAAATCCGCGGCCGCGGGCGCTGCTCCGGGTTTTGCATCCACGTCGGGAATCTCATCGGGCATTTCGAGATTGGTGCGCCACACCCATCCCCGGGACAAACCGGAAACCCGTACGTGAACCCAGTCGGCGTTGAAGTCAAGCATCTCGAACTCGTCGTGTTCACTGGCCAGAAACAACGTTTTGGCCTTCAAACTCGGCGCATCGACTACGGGCGTACCGGACTTTCTCACGGCTACAAGATTTTTGGGGTGCGCCTGGTTCTTGAGGATTTCCTCCAGGCTCTCGGCCTCGGCCTTCAACCCCGAAGGGACAGCAGTCGCCGCGGGAGCGGGCCCTGCGGGAACATCGGCCGTGCGGGCAGCGAGACCCTGCGCCACGGAGGAAGGAAAGGTTCCGCCTGTCTCCGGCAATCGTGGCGTGGGCGCTGATGGCGCGGAATCCGCAGGCGGATGAACGATTGGTTTTGAGGAGGAAGGAGGCGGCGCAGAGACGGTTGGCGGTTGAGTGGAAGAGATGGACGCCGCAGCTACCGGAGAATTCGCCTCCGTTGTTGATGTTGCCGTTGTAGACGCTGCCGTGCTTGACGCTGCCGTTGCTGCGGGTCCCGCTGCTGCCCTCTTGCCGAGTTCCTCTGCCAACTGGTCGAGCAGGTCCGCTTCCAGCCGGCCATTGGAAGTTAGCAATTGATACCCAGAGCGTGAAGGAATCGGATCCGGATACCAGGCGGTCACCTTGGTACTCACATGCACGACCGACCCGCCCGAGGCCGTGGCGCTCACCTGAACCGTCGACTGGAAATAGCCTCGCTGGTAGCGGTCAAGCGGTCGATCGCCCGGAAGGGCAAAGCCATCCAGCGCCGGAAGGCGGCCCGCCAGCGAAGACGACATGTCTTTCAAAGCCTTCTCGACCGTTGCTTTCGATTCCGCGAAGCTCCGCTCGTAACCGCCGCCTTGCGCCGTGCCGCGCTCGACGAGCAGGGTGATAACCATAATCCCCAGGAGCGTACAAATGAATCCTTGGCACCATCGTCTGCACACCGTGGATTCCCGCTTCATGGCAGCGACTCCAGCGAGTCGCGGAAGACCCAGCCATGCTGCCCATCTCGCGTTTCGACGCCATACCAGTACGGAGTCGAAATCAGGATCAGAACCTCTGTGCCCGTCGTCAGCGCGCTCAGGGTGCTCGCGGTATGGAAGGGCGCGGACTTGAGCGGAGCGCCGGGCGATTTCACCAGTCGCTCCACCTGTTGCCGAAGATCGTGGACGTGTTGCTCAAGGGTCACACCGGACGCGACCTCGCCCGGCGCGTTTTGGCTCGAAACGCTTGGGCTCGAAACGCTTTGATTCGAAGCACTCTGACCGGAGGCGCTGCTTCCGGCGGCGGATGGATCTGCCGACCCTGCGGGCGGAGTTCGGCTGGAACTCTGCACGTCGTGGCTGGAACTATCATTCGCAACTCCCGCCGGAGTTGTCCTGGCCGACGCAACCTCGGCCGGCGCCGGTGCAGCAGAAGGTGAGGCCGCGCGTTCATTGCCGCCATTCGGCGGTTGAAGCTGCTTTGGTTGAGGCTGCTTCTTGGCCAGCTGACTCTGCCGTTCCTGTTCCGCTTCGATCGTCTGCTGCTTCATGAGTTCGATGGCGTCGAGGTGGTCCTTGATGTCCTTGTATTCGCTGCTTTCTACCGAGCCGTTCGAAGCATGCACCGTGTGGCGGAAGTCCTCGACGAAGACCGCGTCGACACGCAACACAGTGTTCTTGTTGCCTTGAGGCTGCAGAACGTAGCGCACAGCCAGCGTCCCGACGTCGCCGGCATCTTTAAAGTTTCGAGGGTCGAGCGTTTGCAGCCTGACTTTATAGAAAACCTTGCCACCTTCGGTCCAGGGAGGAAATGCATGCGTGGAATCGGCGGGCTTGGCGCCGACGACGTACTGATCTTTGTTGTATTCCTTGGTGCCGCGGATGATGCCGTTCTGTGCCACGTCTCGTACGACCTGCTCGACTTCCGCTTCGGTAAAAGGGACGTTCACGATCAATCCCTCGCCGTAGGAAAGCTTATCCTTCTCGCGGGCTTGAAGGAAAGGCGCGAAGGTGGCCAACAAAACGAACGTCGCCATCAGGAACAGCGGAGACACGCCCGCCCGATGCAACTTGCTATTGAGTCTCTCCATTTTTCCCAGAACCAGTTTACCGGCAACCGGATATCCACGTTGAGCTGACCCATTTATTCTCGCGACCCGACAAGCCCGCTCTTCCACAGAGCCAACCCCACTGAGCCACACAATACTCTCAGCCGAGAGCGGGGAGGCTGTCAACCGGTAGGGCCTTGCGGGTCGAGAATGAGGACCAAATCTCATAACCGCGGGTCATCTTATTGGATCAAGTTAACGAATGACGATCTTATTGCAGCTGATCGTCGTTCGAACGTGGTAAACACCGGCTGACCGGGCGCAACATTCATCCGCCGGATGCATCCCGCGGCCCAGACAAGCGGTATATACTTTGGACGCTTGCGTTTCATTCGACGCGCGTTGGGGCTTTCAATTTGGCCCCCAGCCGAGCGACTCATGCAAAACCGGAATCCGCGGTTTGATCCCCAGGATCGGGCGAAGTCGACAAACTCGCCGGGCGTGAGCGTTCCCGCGAAAGGTGATAGTTCCGGCTCTGACCTTCCCTCCGACCTCGACGCTACTTTAGTCGATTTTCCGCAATCGCCTTCGGATCCTGATGCCACCCTGGTCGACGGTGATGCTCCGTTCGGTGTCCCGACTCCGCCTCCCCGTTCTCCTGCGCCCTCTCCCGCACCTGCACGCCCTCGGATCGTTGCACCCGCTCTGCAGCCCGGCGCTGTGCTGGGCGGCCGCTACGAAATCCTGCAACTGCTGGGCGAGGGCGGGATGGGCGCAGTCTACAAGGCCATGGACCGCGAGCTGGACCGTCCAGTGGCTCTCAAGCTGATCCGGCCGGAACTGGCCGCCAATTCTTCGATCCTGGCGCGATTCAAGCAAGAGCTGCTGCTGGCTCACCAGGTCACGCACAAGAATGTGATTCGTATTTATGACCTTGGCGACGCCGATGGTGTGAAGTTCATCACCATGGAGTTCGTCGAAGGCCAGGACTTGCGCACTCTCATCCAGGAGAAGAAAAAGTTTTCTCCCGAAGACGCGGTGGAAATCACGCAGCAAATCTGCCGCGCTCTCGAAGCTACCCACAGCGTGGGAGTAATCCACCGGGACTTGAAGCCCCAGAACATTATGCGCGATCAAACCGGCCGAATCCTGCTAATGGATTTCGGCCTGGCGCGCACAGTGGCCGGCGAAGGCATGACCCAGACCGGAGCTTTGGTTGGGACCATGGAATATATGTCGCCGGAGCAGGCGCTGGCAAAGGAGTTGGACCAGCGCTCCGACCTTTTCACTCTGGGCCTGATTCTCTATGAGCTATTGACTGGCGTGACGCCGTTCAAGGCGGAGAGCGTTGTGGCCAGCTTGATCCGGCGCACGCAGGAACGAGCGGTTCCCGTCTCTGATCACGACGGGACAATTCCACGGCCGCTTAGTAACGTCGTCAGCAAGTGTTTGGAGCGCGACCCCAAGTTGCGCTACGCGAGTGCTGCCGAGTTGCTGCGTGACCTCGAGGCATGGCAGAGCAATCGCGCCGCGGCAACGCTGGGTTTTCAGCCGGCCGTCGAGCCCTGGGCGCGGACCGTTCACTGGCCGCTCGTGACCGGGATTGCCACAGTAGTCGTGCTGGCGATTGTCAGCTACGTATTTCGGAGCACACTATTTTCGCCTGCGAAGAAGACCGCAGCCGCGCCGGCCCTCTCGCTGGCGGTGATTCCCTTTCATAATGCATCGGGCGATCAGTCCTGGGACTGGCTGGGGCCGAGTCTTGCCGATATGTTGAGCACCGATGTTGGGCAATCCACGCATCTGCGAGCGGTTTCTTCGGACCGCGTCCAACAAGTTTTTCACGATTTGCGAATCACGCCCGATTCTGTGGTCGATTCCTCAACCCTCGGCCGGGTTGCCGAATTCACCAATGCCGACACTCTAGTTTGGGGACAGTACACCAAGTTGGGCGATCAGATTCGCATCGACGCGACGCTGCAGGATCGCAGACACAATCGCACAATCCAATTGAAGGCGGAGGCGACCAGCCAAGACGATCTGTCGCCGGCGGTGGACCGGTTGGCGGCACTGATCCGCCAAAACCTGGCCTTGTCATCGGATCTGGTGAAAGAACTGCAGGCGCAATCGTTCAAGCCGACTTCGACTTCCGTGGACGCTCTGCGCGATTACAACCAGGGACTGCAGTTATTGCGCCAGGGAAATAATCTCGAGGCTCAGAAGCAGCTTGAGGCTGCCACAAAAGAAGATCCGCAATTTGCCGTCGCCTATTCGCGGTTGGGCGAAGCTTATTCTGCGCTTGGACACGATGCGGAAGCCGAACAGTCGTCGCGCCGCGCGGTTGATTTGAGCCAGAATCTTCCTTTGGCGCAGCGGTACTTCATGGAGGCCAGTCTGGCGCGGGTTTCCAAGGACAACCCGAAGGCGATCGCCGCGTACGAAAGTCTGGCCAAAAGTTTTCCCGATAACCTGGACGTGCAGTTCGCATTGGGAAGCCTCTACGAAGATGCCGGCGACCTCGACAAAGCGCGCTCCTATTATGCGAACGTGCTGCGAGCCGACAGCAAGAATCTCGACGCGCTGCTTTCCATGGGGCGCGTGGAGATCAAAGCGGGCAATCCGCAGAAGGGACTGGATCCGCTCGATCAAGCGCGGCATATCGCGATCGACCTGGACAACCAGGAGCAGCAGGCCCTGATCCTCCAGGCCACTGGGATTGCATACAAATTGATGAACAAGCCGGCCGAGGCCTTACGGAATTATGAGGACTCGATGGCGATCAACCAGAAACTGGGACAAAAACGCGGAGTCGCGGCCAGCCTGGCGGAAATTGCGCAAGTGCAGCTCTCGCTGGGAAAACCGGATGCTGCCTTGTCTGCGTATAACGATGCCCTCAAGATCCGGCAGGAAATTGGCGCGAAGAAAGATGCGGGTGACACGCTCATCGATCTTGGCGATCTTTATCTTGAGCGTGGCCTGCCCGACAAAGCGCTGCAGATGTTTAAGGAATCGCTGCAGATTCAACGCGAAGCCGGAGACGAGAGCTACCAGGCTCTGTGTTTGAGCAACATCGGCACCGCCTATTTGCAAAAAGGCGAGACCGAAGATGGTCTCACCTACTTGCAGCAGGCCCTTCAAATTCGTGAAAAGCTGAACGTGCCGGGAGACATTGCCGAAACTCTGCAACACCTGGGAAGCGCTTACGGCAGCCTGGGACAATACGATCAGGCGATGACTTCCTACATGCGCAGCCTGGATTTGTATCGCAAGGGCGGCGACAACCAGGGTGCGGCGGTCGTCTCGCACAGCATGGGCTTGATTTTTGAGCATCAGGGACGATTGGGGCCGGCCGTAGACGCATTGCAGGATGCGGTCAAGGCGTTTCAGGCTCTGGGCGACCGAAGCAGTGTGCCCGCAGATGCGTTGAACGACCTGGCGGATGCGCTCGCCCAATCCGGACGAGGAAGCGAGTCAGGAAAACCCCTGGAAGAATCCAAAGGGCTGGCTCGCGACCTGAAGAACGATTCGATTCAGGCCGCCATCCTGAACACACAAGGTGATGTCCGCTTTTACCAGGGCGATCTCAAATCGGCGAAGGATTTTTATCAGCAAGCGCTCCGTTTAGCGGGACACGCATCCAACCAGGACGCGCTGCTGACCTCAAGAATGAATCTGGCCCGGGTTGCGATCACGGAGGCAGGTTCTCATTCTGCGATCTCTCACTCTGCGATCTCTCACTCTGCGATGAATGATCTGCGAAGTCTCGCGCAGCAGGCTGATGCTCGGGGCAATCAATACATTTCCGTCGCCTGCTCGGTACTGCTGGCCGAGGCCATGATCACTGACAAGGATTATTCGCATGCCCGCCAGGAGTTACTGCGGGCCCTGGCCAGAAGCGAAAAACTGGGATTGCGCCTGGAAAACGCCCGGATTCACTACCTGTTAGGAACCTCGCTTCGACTTTCTGGAAGCGCACGCGAAGCCACGGCTCAATACCGTGAGGCACGAAACCTGCTCGACGAGATCCGCAAGGAGCAGGGCGCAGAGCACATCATCGAACGCTACGATCTGAAGCCCATCTACGCTGAAGTTTCGCAGTTCGCGCCCCAGGGCTGAGCGCTGCTGTCTTGCCTCCTCAGTCTGGACTATTTCTTCACCACATTCGCCGTCATCGGAATCTGCTGCGGACTTCCCGCGGCGTTGTCGGTGACCAGCAGAGTCGCATTGTGCGCGCCGAGGTCGTCGGCATAAAAACTGACCACGATGTCGCAGCTCTTGCCCGGATTTAAATATTCGCCGCACAAGCTCAGGACTCCGAAGTCATCCCAATCTGAACCCGATCCGAGCTTGATGGTGACACCTGTGATCTTCAACGGCGTACTGCCAGGATTGGAAACAGTTTCCAACAGGAACACCAGGTTCCCGAACTTCACGTTCCCGAACTTCAAGCTGCTGGGTGAGAGTCCGATCGCGGGCTGGGTCACCAGCAGCGTTACCTGCGCCGTCGCCGAGTTGTAGTCCACAGAATTGGTCGGGGTGAAGGCCACCACCAGCGTTTGGCTTCCCGCTGCCAACACGCTGCCCGACGGAGGCGTGTACACAAACGCTCCGGGCACGTTGGCGGTTGCGTCGAGTTGAGCGGAGCTTAGCGGCGTCCCGTACGTGATTGGCGCAGGCGGGGCCCAGGAAATGACTGAGGCTGCCTTGTTCACCATCAACGTCACGGTCGCGATCGCCGTGGAGTAGTCGGTGGCGTCGGCCGGCGTGAACGTGGCCGACAAAATCTGCGTGCCCGCGTTCAACACCGTCCCTGCCGCCGGACTGTAGATGAAAGCGCCCGCCACGTTGGACGCAGCATTCAACTGCGCTGCGCTTAAGGCCGTCCCGTAGGTGATTGGAGCGGGAGGCGCCCAGGAAATGATTGGCGCCGCCTGATTCACTACTAACGATACGGTGGCCGTTGCGGTGGTGTAATCGGCGTTGTCGGTCGGCGTGAAAGTCACCGATAGTGTGTGTGTCCCCGCAGTCAGCACTATTCCAGCTGCCGGCGTGTAGGTAAATGCGCCCGCCACGCTGGCCGTTGCATCGAGTTGTAGCGTGCTCAATGCCGTCCCGTAAGTAATTGCGGCCGGCGGAGCCCAGGTGAGAACTGGTGTAGCCTGCGCCACGTTGTAGGTCACGGAGCTGGGCACACTCTGGTTGCCAACTGCATCCTGCCCATAGACCGTGAAGATGTGCGAACCGACCGAACCGCTCACCGGACTGCTGAGCGGACCGGTGTTGCCGGTCGCGGGGATATTCGCGGTGCCTGTTGGTCCGCAGAGTACAACGCCGGAGCCTCCATCCGTACAGCTATAGTTTGCAGTCACCGACTGGCCGAACAGCGGCGACGCTGGCGAAATCGTCGGACCAACGATGAACGGCGCTTTCTTATCCACTTCAAACGGACCAAAAGGACCTTGAGGAACGGAGGTGTTGCCCGCCACATCCTGCACCGTGACCGCCGCGATCGAGGCACTGTTCGTTTCGGTTCCAGCGGGGACGTTCGTCGCAACGTTGAACGAAGCTGGTCCAACCAAGCCCGAGCCGCCTGCGTTGTCGCTCGCGGTACAGGGAACGATAACATCGGTGGCCTGCCACGCAGGAGCGGGCGGGGTGCAACTCACCGTAGGTGGAATCGTATCGACTTGAATCGTAAACATGGGATTGGCGCTGCTCACCTGACCGCCGCTATTGGTAACAATGTTCTCGATCGTACCCGCGCTATCCGTGGCGAAAAATGTCACCACCGTCGCTCCTTGAGAAGTAGCCGGAATGACGATCGATCCACTGGTTCCAGAGAGCGTTCCCGTGGGAGGGGTCGGGAGGTTTGCTCCTGTGGCGCTGTAATTGATGGTGGCGACCGCGGGCAAAGAAGCTGGCGGATTCGTGTTGTTGCTTGGGACAATCTCGGTGCTGTTGAAATTCAGCGTCACGCTTCCGTTCGTCCAGCCGCTGTTCAGTGCCGGGGTCGTGGTGGCAGCGGTGCTCGGTTGAACCGCGCCGAGAATCGGAATCAGGGTGGAATTGAAATTGTTGGTGCGCCCGCCGCTGGTCGCGGCGTCGCCGCTGATGCCGCTGAAAATGTTTACCAGCCCCTTGCAGGTATTGTCGCCACTGGCGCCGCAGTTGAGCGCAGTGTCCTTGCCCATGATGTAGCCGGGAGCGATGATCGGTTTTTGAGATGGATCGAGGTTATAAGTGTTCGAAACGTTGATCAAAGCGTTCGTGCCGGTGTTCGGGCAGTTGGCTCCGCTTGGGGTTCCGCTCGCCGACGTCGTGCACAAATCCGTAGTGACTACGCAGGCATAATTGCCGGAACCCGTGTCCTGGTGCTGGCAGGTGCTGCCCTGAAACGGAGTGTTGGTCACCAAATCAGAAAATTGCTGATCCGTGATCGTCTGAACCGTACCCTGCATGAACACGCCGGAGAACGCGCCGTTTCCCAATCCGCTCTGGGAGTAATCCGTTATCGCAGACAGTGTGGGCGTGTAGTTAAAGGTCGTCGTGGTCGTCTGCAGCGGCTGGTTAATCGTGATCGGCGCCAGCGGCAGCGAACTGAACGACCAGCTGATGATGTCGTTGTTTTCGACCAGCGAACCAGTCGCGGCAGTGAAGCCCAGGTAGGCGCTTCCGTTGCCTGTCAGGTTCAGTTGTGTGGCAATGTTCAACGTCGCCTGCAGGATAAGGGTGCTGTCCAGGTAGACGGAGAGATTGTTGCAACCGCTGGCGCAGGTCCCCGGCGGCAAATAGTTCACCGTAATCGTGTGGATGTTTCCATCGGACAGGGACATGCCTGAAGGCAAAGTTTGCAGCGCCAGCTTCGCAAGATTTCCGTCCGGGCACATGTAGTCGTGATCCGCACTGTTCGGTGTAAGCGTGCTGGCGTTGTTGGGCCCGCAGCTTTGCACGGCGATGTGGTTGCCGTTGGGATCGCTGTAGTTGGTGTTCTGAAAGGTATCGAGTTCGATGGCAAGGCTGTTGGTAATGGCATTCCCCGGCCCGCTCGCCGTGGAAACATCATTGTTGCCGTAAGACATGTTTTGGCCGTCCCCGGTATAACCGAGCGCGCCTGTGCCCGCCGGATCATTCTGGATGACCAGCGCCATACCGTCGGCGGGAAACGCACAGCCGTAACAGGAATTCGTATTCGAAATCTGAAACTGAAACGCCGTGGTGAATCCTGTGGAGAGCGGCTGCTGCAGGTTGAACCAGGCGGAGCCGTGCTGATTTGTATTCGCGGTCGTCAGCCGCAAACCGCCGCTGCCAGTGACCGTTGGCTGGTTGGGAGAGCCATTTGTCATTACTTGGCAGCTTGACGCTGGAGTTCCGTTGTTTGCGCAAACATTCGTCGGGCTGAAGCCCCCCACGGGAAAGCTGAACGACTGCGCGGCCATCGGTTGCGACCCCAAGATGACGCCGACGAGCAGTCCTACAGCCACACAACCACCACGCAGCGCGGTCTTCATTCTTCGCTTTCTCCGTTTTCTGAATGTTCGCAAGAGCGCCAGGCCGAATCCGGAGCGAGTTTTGTCCGCTCAGGGATCGACGCTACGCACTCGTCTAAGGGTTTTGCCGGAATCGAATCCGGCTTGTACGGGGGAGGCAGCCGGTGAACCGCCAGCCATTCTCAGCTTTCGCTCTCCACAGTGTCAAGGGCAAAGCCGCCGCTGGTGCGGGACTCAGAGCGATCCGCTTCCCGACGAGCCTCTGCACGTGGTGATGCGAGCCCGAGAACTTTCGACAGTTGCCCTTGCACACCCCAAACCTGACGCTTATCCAACATCTTGGGCGACTTCGGTCAGTCAGCCGGGATGATCCCTGACGCGCGGGCAGTCCTATGAGACGGTGTTGAAGCTCAACCCGATAACCCCATCAGCCTTTTCAATCCTTTCAATAGCTTCCAGATAATTGCAACAAGTTACGGACATTTTCAATCACTTACGGCGATTTCGCGTTTAGAGGCGATTTAAGCCCGCCCATCCCGGGTAAAGATCTTGGGGCCGGTCTGATCAACCGAACGCGATCACAGCCCAATTCTGTGCGCTCCAGAGCCATCCTGTGCGCAGCCTCGCCCGCTATCGACGTATGTGAATCGCAACCTCGTCACCTGTTTTCAGCAAGTTAGAAATTTCCACAATGAAAACAAAGCACATCGCGCCAGCGGGAACAATGCCTGCATTTCCGTCGCAGTTGTTTTCAATAGCTTACAGATAAGTCATTGAAACGAAAGAGCAGATCCCCACCCGTTTTTCGGGTCGTTCGCTGGACAGGTTCCGGACTGCCGCGCCAACAACTCGCCAGCATCAGGGATAAGCGCGACAGGAGCGTCGCCGTGTTCGCGCGCATCACTTTGCCCGCAATTCCATAAAATGCTGAATGCAAGCACGAAGTTATGGCACTGGAAAAGACTGCCCAATATCAGCGGCGTGTTAAAGTTTGATGAATTCAACACGATGCTGGCGGGGCCCGGTCGGCCAGTCGACTCGACGCCAACCAGCGCCCCAATGTTATGCTGATTGCAATCTCTCCCGAATGAGGCCGCGGTAACTTTCATGCCCAAAGTAAGCGCTCCTGAAGAACAAGCTAAGGAAGTTCAACCGAACGAAGTCCAGCCGAACCAGCCGGCCGAAGAATCGTTCGGCGCGATTTTTTCTCAGTACGAGCAGAGCCACCGCAAGGGCAGCGACGCGGGCCGAGGACGGGAAGGCACGGTGATCGCGGTGTCTGCCGATTCCGTTTTCCTCGATATCGGCTTCAAGAGCGAGGGCATACTGCCGCTGGCGACATTCCTGGACGCCGGCGAAAAAGTAAAGCCCGGCGATAAGTTTCTGGTCAATATCAAAGGCCGTGGTCCCGAGGGCTACTACGAACTTTCCCGCGGCAAAGTGGTGCGTCCGACTGATTGGGAGTCGCTGGAGAAAGCCTTCGCGGAGAAAGCAACGATCGTGGGCACGGTGATGGGCGTAGTCAAGGGCGGCCTGAGCGTGGACGTTGGAGTTCGAGCGTTTCTGCCGGCCTCGCGCAGCGGTGCTCGCGACGCCGCGCAGATGGAGAAACTAGTCGGGCAGGAGATCCGCTGCCGCATTACGAAGTTGGATGTGACCGAAGAAGATGTGGTGGTGGATCATCGCGCGATCGCCGAAGAGGAAGAACGCTCCACCAAGGAGCGCCGCTATTCGGCAATGAAAGAGAGCGAGCCGGTGCATGGAACTGTCCGCAGCCTGATGGACTACGGCGCGTTCGTCGACATTGGCGGAGTCGATGCCTTGCTGCATGTTTCTGACATTTCCTGGCAGCGCGTGACCAAACCGGCCGATGTGCTCTCCGTGGGGCAGGAGATCGACGCCGTGGTTCTGAAAGTTGATCCCGACAAGAAGCGCATTTCCATCGGCATGAAGCAGCTCCAGCCGCATCCCTGGGATGCAGCGGTTGGAAAATTTAACGCGGGAGAGCGCGTGCGCGGCACCGTCACTCGCGTGGCTGACTTCGGAGCGTTCGTGGAATTGGAACCGGGGATTGAAGGCCTAATCCACATCTCGGAAATGTCTTGGACCCGGAAGGTGCGAAGCGTCTCTGAGGTCGTGAAGCCAGGCGACACGGTGGAGGCCGTGATTCTGGCGGTGAGCCTCGGAGAACGCCGCATTTCGTTGGGACTGAAGCAGGCGCTGGGCGATCCCTGGGCCACGGCGGCGCAGCAGTTCGCGGTGGGATCAGTGATCGAAGGGCCCGTGCTCAGCCTCACAAAGTTTGGCGCTTTTGTTCAGCTGGCCGAGGGCGTCGAAGGTATGATCCACATCAGCGACTTGAGCGCCGAGAAGCGCATTCAACATCCCGCGGACGTGCTTAAGGTTGGGCAATCCGTGAAAGCGCAGGTGCTCGAGGTCGACACGGAGAAGCGGCGGCTGCGGCTGGGGATCAAGCAACTGGTTCCGACCAGCATCGATGAGTACATGGCCGAGCACCACGAAAAGGATGTCGTTTCGGGCCGGGTGATTGAGGTGCTGGGCGGGCAGGCACGGGTGGAACTCGGGGAAGGAATCATCGGCACGTGCCACATTTCCGATCAAGCTCCGGCAGCGGAAGAGAAAGCGGCTACCGCGAAGGCAGATCTCTCGTCGCTCAGCTCCATGCTGCAGAATCGCTGGAAGGGCGGGGAGAGCAGCGCGAAGTCGAAGCCGGAAGCCATTCAGTCCGGGCAGGTTCGTAGCTTTCGAATTACGAAACTGGATCGCGAAGCAAAGAAGATTGAGCTGGAGTTAGCGACGTAGTCCGGCCCAGAATTTTGCGGACTAAGGTTTCGGACTAGGGTTGAGTGTAGGTCGATCGCTTGAGAAATTCGCCCGCTCCGGGTCGCCCGAGAAACTTGTCCGCCTCAACAATCACGCGCCCGCGTGAGAGCACTACGTCAGGCATCCCCGTGACTTCGATTCCCTCGAACATGGAGTAGTCCACGCGCATGTGATGCGACTTGGCGCTGATCGTGTGCTTGCGGTCAGGATCAAAAATAACAAGATCAGCGTCGCTACCCACCGCGATCGTGCCCTTACGCGGGTAGAGTCCGAAGAGCTTCGCGGGAGTCGTGGAAACCAGTTCGACAAACCGGTTGACGCTGAAGCGGCCGCCGGCGACGCCGCCGGAATAGATCAGACTCATCCGGTGTTCGACCCCAGGACCGCCATTGGGAATCTTGGTGAAGTCACCGATCCCCATTTCCTTTTGCTCCTTGAAGCAGAACGGGCAGTGATCGGTGGAAACCACCTGCAGGTGATCGCGCGTCAAGCCCTGCCATAATTTTTCCTGATGCCATTTCTCTCGGAGCGGCGGCGTGAAAACATACTTGGCTCCTTCGAAACCGGGCACGTCCATATTTTCCAGCGACAAATATAAATATTGCGGGCAGGTTTCGGCATATACGGGAAGCCCGCGATCGCGAGCCTCGCGCACTTTTTCGAGAGCATCGTTGCAGCTCAGGTGCACGATGTAGACCGGTGCTCCGGCCATTTCGGCTAGCGCGATGGCTCGCGACGTGGCTTCGGCCTCGGCGGTGGTCGGCCGCGTGAGCGCGTGATACTTCGGCGCTCTCTTCCCTTCCGCCAAAGCCTGCTGCACGATCACGTCGATGGCGTTGCCATTCTCCGCGTGCATGCAAACGAGTCCGCCATTCTTGGCGGTGGCCTGGAATGCCTTGAAAATGCTGCCATCATCGAGCATGAAGACGCCGGGGTAAGCCATGAACAGCTTGAAGCTGGTCACGCCTTCGCGCACCAGGGCGTTCATTTCCTCAAGCTGCGCGTCGGCGAGATCGGTGATGATGCAGTGAAAAGAATAGTCGGCGACTGCCCTGCTGGAAGCTTTTTGCATCCAGGCGTCGAACGCGGTCCGCAGTGTTTGGCCTTTGTATTGAATGGCAAAATCGATAAGGCACGTGGTGCCCCCGAAGGCCGCGGCGCGCGTTCCAGTTTCGAAATCATCCGCGCTGGTGGTGCCTCCGAAAGGCATATCGAGGTGGGTATGCACGTCGATGCCGCCGGGAAAAACAAATCGTCCCGCAGCGTCGATAATCGTGCCCGCATTTTCGCGCGGCAGGCTGTGCCCGAGGGCGTCGATCTTGCCTTTTGTGATGGCGACATCGCCGGTGAATGTGTCGGTCGCGGTGACCACACGTCCGTTTGCGATGATGGTGTCGAAGCCCATGACGCTTTTCCTCCTGGCCGTAGAGAATGCATTTTATGCTAAACTGCCGGACCTCTGGTGTTGATTCCGTCGGCGTTGATTGCGGATCGCACTTGCGGATGAACGACGAGCGAGGAGGTAAAGTGAAATTTGGTTTCACGATCAAGCCTGACATGGCGGTGGAGCGCATCGTCGCGCTCACGCGCCAGGCGGAGGCTGCTGGCTTTGAATACGGCTGGGTCTTCGACTCGCACGTGCTGTGGCTGGAGCCTTATCCTCTGCTCACGCTGATGGCCACGAGCACAACGCAGATGCGCCTCGGCACCTGCGTGACGAATCCAGCAGTGCGCGACCTGACAGTTACTGCGAGCCTGTTTGCCACGCTTAACCTGATTTCGCATGGACGCATGCAGTTGGGCATTGGCCGGGGCGACAGCTCGCGGCGCGTTCTTGGGAAGAAGCCGGTGTCGTGGTCACAGCTCGAGCAGGCAGTGAAGACTTTTCGCGATCTCACTGCCGGGCGCGAGATTGAGTATGAGGGGCAGCCCACGCGCATCTCGTGGGCGACCGGCTCGCCTCCCGCCTGGATCGCCGGTTACGGACCCAAAGTTTTGGAATCTGCCGGTCGAGTTGCAGACGGCGTTATTCTGCAGTTCGCCGATCCCGACCTGATCGCGTGGTGTTTGGGATTCGTGAAGAAGGGCGCTGAGTCGGCGGGACGTGATCCGAGTTCGATTGAGGTGATGTCTGCCGCGCCGGTCTGGGTTTCCGATGATTTGAAAGTTGCGAGGGAGCACGTGCGCTGGTTTCCGGCGCTGGTTTCAAATCATGTCGTGGATCTGGTCTCACGCTACAAACCGGAAGAGCTGCCGCCGGCGCTGACCTCCTACATCAGCAACAAGGGGCACTACGATTATCAGGAGCATTGCGAGGTCGACAGCGACCACTCGAAATTCGTGTCCGACGAAGTGATCGACCGCTTCTGCCTGGTTGGGCCTGTAGAAGCTCACCGCGAAAAGCTCCGCAAGCTGGCGAGTGTGGGTGTTACTCAATTCAACATTTATCTGATGTGCGGCGAGGAAGAAGGCACGCTGGAAACGTACCGGAAAGAAGTATTGCCTTCGTTCAAGACATAGGAAGCGACGAACGCCGCCGGACCCGGAAAACTACAAAGACGTTTCGGGCTGAAGAACCGTTGCTTCTCCGCGCAACCTCATCAGCGAGTAATAAACCGCGAACGCCACCGCGAAGCCTACGAACCACGAATAGTCATATAGCGGCCGCAACGCCGGAATCACCAGCCCCACCAATGCGGTCCCCGCGCCTGTCGCCAGCGCGATCACCGCAAGCCAGTTGAAACCGCGCGAGTATTCGTAGATTCCGCCTCGCAGGTATAGATCGTCGACGATCAATACACGCCTGCGGATCACGAAGTAATCGCAAATCATGATGCCCGCGACCGGACCGAGGAATGCCGCGTAGCCGCCCAACCATCCGAAAATGAATGTTCCGTAGCTCGCCAAAAGTTTCCACGGCATCATGGCCACGCCCACGAAGCAGGTGATCACACCGCCTGTCCGAAAACTTATTTTGCGCGGCCACAGATTGGAAAAATCGTTAGCTGGAGAAACCACGTTGGCTCCGATGTTCACGTTGAGCGTGGCCAGCAGAATCGCGAGCAGTGAGATCACGACCGCGAGTGGGGATTGAAACCGGCTGAGCAATTGCACCGGGTCCCAGATCGCGGTTCCATAGATGACCACCGTCGCCGAAGTGACGAGAATTCCGATCAGAGAATAAAGCGTCATCGTAGTGGGCAGACCGAGCGCTTGGCCGATCACCTGTTGCCGCTGGCTGCGCGCAAAGCGCGTGAAATCCGGAATGTTGAGAGACACTGTCGCCCAAAAGCCAACAGTCGCGTTCAGAGCTGGAACCAGGAATTTGAGGAACTCGGGAAAACTCGTAAATCGCGAAGGCGCGGCCAGCATCGGACCGAAACCACCCGCAGCATGGTAGGCCCAAGCCAGCAGAAGCAGGCCCACGCCCAGAAGAACCGGCGCACTAATGCCTTGCAGAAAGCGAATGTATTCGATGCCTTTCAAAATTACAGTCAGGTTGATGAGCCAGAAAGCCAGAAAACAAATCGCGGTGCTATGCGCAAAATGCGCCCAGCCGGGGGCCAACACGCCGATCAGAGTGCTGATTGCTTCTCCCCCGATCCAGGTCTGAATTCCGAACCAGCCGCACGCTACCAGCGCGCGTAATACCGCGGCTACGTTCGCTCCCAGAACTCCAAACGACGCACGCGCCAACACTGGAAAAGGCACTCCGTAGCGCGCTCCGGGATGCGAGTTCAGCAGCATCGGAATCAGCACAATGCTGTTGCCGAGGAAAACCGTGATCACCGCCTGCTTCCAGTTCATCCCGCCCTGGATCAGGCTCGCGGCCAGCATATAAGTAAGGATGTTGACCGACATCGATACCCACAGCGCGGCAAAATTGTAGGTACCCCAGGTGCGGCGGTCGCTGGTAGCGGGCGCCAGGTCGGGGTTGTAGAGTGGGCTGGATTCGATTCGGGATGCTTGCAATTTTCGTGCGCTCGTCGTCATTGGTAGTGGGCGTCGTGAACGTGCCCGCGCTCAGTCCGCGGCCGCCGACTCTCCGGTCTGCGCCGTCAACGGGCCGTAGGTTTCAGGACGGCGGTCGCGGAAGAACTGCCAGACTTTTCTTACTTCCTGGATCATGTCCAGGTCCAGATCGGCGGCGAGCACTTCATCTTTGTCGCGGCTGGCTTGGGCAAAAATCTTGCCGCGCGGATTGCAGAAGTAGCTCTTGCCGTAAAATTCGCCGATGTTCCAGGGTTTTTCCGTTCCCACGCGATTGATTGCGCCCACGAAATAGCCGTTGGCAGCGGCATGCGCCGGCTGCTCCAATTCCCACAAATATTCTGATAGCCCGGCCACTGTGGCCGACGGATTGAAAACAATCTCGGCCCCGTTCAACCCCAGAACGCGCGCTCCCTCCGGAAAATGACGGTCATAACAGATGTACACGCCCACGCGCGCGTACTTTGTGCTGAACACCGGATATCCCATATCTCCCGGCGTGAAATAAAACTTTTCCCAAAATCCAGGATGCACGTGCGGGATGTGATGCTTGCGATACTTGCCGAGATAACGGCCATCCGCATCGATCACCGCTGCGGTATTGAAATACAAACCGGGCATCTGCTCTTCGTACACTGGCACCACAATCACCATGCGATGCTTCGCCGCAAGCTTCTGCATCAACTTCGTGGTGGGGCCTTCCGGCACTCGTTCGGTCAGTTCATACCAGCGGATATCCTGCTCCGCGCAGAAATAAGGACCGTAAAACAGTTCCTGAAGGCACAGCACTTGCACTTTTTTTCGCGCCGCCTCGGCGATCAAC
Organism: Candidatus Sulfotelmatobacter sp.; assembly: GCA_050014115.1. Taxonomy (GTDB): domain Bacteria; phylum Acidobacteriota; class Terriglobia; order Terriglobales; family Acidobacteriaceae; genus Sulfotelmatobacter. Next base: position 63,688 of record JBEKDY010000001.1, read on the forward strand.
TTGCGATGCTTGTCGATCATCGCCTTCTTGATTTCCGGCAGCGAGTGGCTGCTGCCGAGAACGTTATGAGCCTGAATCAGGCCGCAGCGCACGATCCGAGACATGGAAGTGACCTCCGAAAGAGGCCAATATAGCAGAGTCGGGCGCTAGCTCCTGCAAGAAATCAGGCCGTGCCAAAACAACGAAGTCGTCTGCGAATCTGCAATCGTCCACGCTCACTTCACAAAGTGCAACCCATGCGGCACAAAGGACTGGAAGACGTAGGCGTACAACAAAACGATAATTCCCACGATCGCCCCGAGCGCCACCGAATGCCACGCCACGAAGCGGAAGATGATGCCCTCGTTGCCGACCTGTTCAGTGGCCGCCGTCGCAATCGTAATGGATTGAGCGTCCACCATTTTCCCCATCACTCCGCCGGCGCTGTTGGCCGCGCACATCAGCACCGGGTCGATGCCGAGTTGTTGCGACGTGATACGCTGCAAACTTCCGAAGAGTGTATTCGAAGATGTGTCACTTCCTGTGAGGGCAACACCCAGCCAGCCCAGAAACGTTCCGAAGAATGGATAAAACCATCCCGTCCGTGTAAAAGCCAGGCCCAGCACGGCGTCCAGCCCCGAATAGCGCGTCACATAACCCAGGCCCAGCATGAATGAGATCGCGACCATGGCCAGCCGCATCCGCACCAGAGTCTTGCCAAAGATTTTCAGCAGCTGCACCGGGCCCAAACCAAGCAGAAACCCGGACGCAACGGCAGCGAGAAAACATGCCGTCCCCGTTGCGGAGAGCCAGTTGAAATCGTAGCGCGCAGCCTCTGGCGTGGGCTTTGTGACGACCGGCGCCGTGCGATACACCACATTGTGAAGGTAAGGAACATCCCACCCGGGCGCGCCCGGCCTTACTTTGCCATCTGGAAGAACGACTCGAAATGCCGGCGTGGTCGCCTGATTCATTGCCAGTTTGATCGAAGGCAATCCCCAGAGAAAAACAAAAAGTGACAAAACGGCAAAAGGCATCCACGCTTTCAAAACCTGGCCTGCGGTGTAGCTGCGCGCTTTGACGTAGCCATCGAATTTCTCAGCAGCCCATTCGCCGCCCATCTGGTCGCTGGTTACTCCGGTGGGCGGAGGAAGCGCCGGTACTTTGTCGTCGTAATCGAAGCGCCAGATTCGCTTCGGCTTCCAGAACCGGAGAAACGTGACCACGGCGATAATCGAGATCACGCCTCCCATAATGTCGACGAGATTGCTGTCGACGTAATTCGACCAGAAAAATTGCGTGAGAGAAAATGAAAAACCCACCACCAGAATGGGAGGAAGAACCTCGAAAGTCTCCTTCCAGCCGACCATCGTGCGCACCAGCCAAAAAGGAACGATCACGGCAGTGAAAGGAAGGATGCGCCCGATCATGGCACTCAGATCAGATTCCGGCAGCGCGGTGACGGCAGCGAGCGCGTGCACCGGAGTACCGATTGCGCCCCACGCAACTGGAGCGGTATTCGCGATCAGATTCAGGGCCGCGGCGTGGAACGGCTTGAAGCCGAGTCCGATCATGAACGCGCCGGCAATCGCAACCGGTGCGCCAAAGCCTGCCGCACCTTCAATGAATGCTCCGAAGCAAAATGCGACTAACAAAACCTGCAGCCGGCGGTCCGGCGTGATTCCCGCGACCGACTCTTTCATGATCTCGAACTGACCCGTCTCGACGGAGATGTCGTAGAGGTACACAGCGGCCAGAACGAGATCCAGGCAATCTTCAGCAGACCGAATGCAACGCCATAACCGAAGCTGATCGCGGCCAGAGCCAGCGGCATCTTGAAGAATGCGATGGCGACCGCCATTGCGGTCAGAGCTCCAGCCATCGCGCACCAGTGAGGCTTCACTTTAAATCCAGCCAGCAGGCTAAACAGCACGATGATCGGTAGAGCGGCGATCAGAGTGGAAAGCCACCAGTGTCCGACCGGATCGTAGATCTGTGTCCACTGCATGACAGCCTCCTCGCGAACGGAGCCTGAAGCATCAGCAGGTTCAACTGTGTTTCTCAATCGTTACGGAAGTGCGTAATAAGTGAGCGAAGCAAAGTTCGTTACAGCAGAATCAGCTCTCCCAACTTTTCGGAACATTCACGTAAGAACGATCCAGCGCGGAGATCGACGCGCAACCGAGCAGCTTGAGCGTCCGATCCAGGTCGGTGCGCAGGATCTCGATGGCGCGGTTGACGCCAGCTTCACCCGCGGCGGCCAGACCGTAGGCATAAGCGCGCCCGCACAACACGGCATTGGCGCCGAGGCAGATAGCCTTGACGATGTCCGTACCGCGGCGAATGCCCCCATCCATCCATACTTCGATCTGACCACTGACCGCCTTGACCACTTCCGGCAGCGCACGCAATGAGGCCGGAACGCAATCCAGCTGGCGTCCGCCGTGATTCGATACCGATATCGCCGCCGCGCCTTCGTCAATCGCACGACGCGCATCGTCCCCGGTCAGCACTCCCTTGACCACGATCGGACCTTGCCAATGTTCGCGAATCCAGCGCAGGTCAGCCCAGGTCACGGTGGACTCGGCCAGCGCGGCGCTGACATCGACGAGCGGCAGTGGGCCTTTGCCCGGAACCACAACATTCGCAAGCGTGGGCAGGCCGCCATCCAGCAGATAGCGCGTGAGCCATCCGGGACGCGAAAGGATTTGCGCAAGATACGGAATTTTCTCGAGCGGGCCGCCGCTGAGGAGTTCCTTCATGCCGTTGCGAAAATCGCGTTCGCGGATTCCAGCCACAGGCGTGTCGATCGTGACCACCAACGCCGAAAACCCAGCCGCGCGTGCTCTCGCAATGCCAGCTTCCGCCGCGGCGCGTCCTCCCATCAGATAGAGTTGGTAGAAGACTGGACCAGAAGAGCCCGCCTTCACATCTTCCAGCTTGTGGCCGGAAATGGTCGAGAGAATGAAAGCAGTTCCCGCATTGCCGGCAGCACGAGCGGCAGTCACTTCCCCGCCCGGATGCATAAGCCGGCTGTACCCGACCGGAGCCAGCATGAATGGCAGCGAAAGATCGAAGCCGAGGACGCGCGTATGCAAATCGCAAGCGGGAACCGCAACGGCATGGCGCGATCGAAAGGTCACGTCTTCGAACACGCGACAATTTTCACGAAGCGTGACTTCACCTTCGGCGCCGCCGTCGAGATAATCGAAAACCGATTTCGGCAGTTGCCGGGAAGCAATCGGCCGAAGGTCTGCAATGCAAACCACTCGCGGAGACGCCACGCGGCGTTGGGCGCGGGTCATTGGGATGTCCCTGGGAAACACATGATGATCAGAACGCGCAGACCAGCCCCGATCAGTTCATTGCAGATGGCGGCGCGAGCCAGCACTATAGCCTGCGAATGAAATCGGCGTCAATGCGGCTGGATTACAGCGGGCCTCTCAGGGAGATGGTGATGTCGCACGAGGCTCGATGGCTTTCTTGGCGCGGTCCAGCTGCCGACGACAGTTTCAATCAGGGTTTAACTTTCGGAAATTGTCCGTCGAGCTCGAGATTCAGCATCAGCACGTTGACGCGCGCCTCGCCGAGAAATCCAAACTGGCGCCCTTGCGTGTGTTGAGCTACGAGGCTTCGCAGTTGGTCTTCGCTAATGCCGCGCGCTTTTGCTACGCGAGGCACCTGAAACGCGGCCGCTGCCGGAGTAATGTCGGGATCAAGACCCGAAGCAGAGGTAGTTACCAGATCGATTGGAACCGGAGTGTTCGCATTTTCCGATTGCAAAGATGCCGCGTCGGCCTTCACGCGATCGGTCAACTGATGATTGGTGGGTCCAAGCTGTGTTCCGTTGGAATTGTCAGCCTGATATCCATAGCCCGCAACGGACGGCCGCGAATGAAAGTAAGCGGGGCCAGTAAAAGCTTGGCCGATGATCTTCGAGCCCACCAGTTTTCCGTTGGCCTCAATCAGTTGTCCGTTCGCTTTTTGCCGGAACAAGAGTTGCGCCAGTCCAGTGACCACGAGCGGATAGATAATTCCCAGCAGAACGGTGGTGGCCAGAGTCATTAAGATTGCGGTAATGAGATTTTTCTTCATGCAAGCCTTCTTACGCCAGCCCGACTCTCGTGATCATCATGTCGATCACTTTGATCCCAATGAATGGGATGATCACTCCGCCCACGCCGTAGATCCAAAGATTGCGCCGCAACAGCGCCGCCGCGCCCATGGGACGGTATTTCACGCCGCGCAACGCCAGCGGAATCAAAGCAATAATAATGAGCGCGTTGAAAATTACAGCAGAGAGCACCGCCGATTCCGGCGTCCGCAGATGCATGATGTTGAGCGCGTTCAACACAGGAAACGTCCCGGCAAACATGGCGGGAATAATGGCAAAGTATTTAGCCACGTCGTTGGCGATCGAAAACGTAGTCAGTGATCCGCGCGTCATCAGCAACTGTTTGCCAATCTGGACGATTTCGATGAGCTTGGTCGGATTCGAATCCAGATCCACCATGTTGCCGGCTTCTTTCGCGGCCTGCGTGCCGGTGTTCATCGCGACTCCAACGTCAGCTTGAGCCAGCGCCGGCGCGTCGTTCGTGCCATCGCCAGTCATCGCGACCAACTTGCCCTCGGCCTGCTCGCGCCGGATCAGATCCATCTTGTCTTTCGGCGTGGCCTGCGCCAGAAAATCATCCACGCCAGCTTCCCGTGCGATCGCAGCCGCGGTGAGCGGATTGTCGCCCGTGATCATTACCGTGCGGATTCCCATCGCCCGCAGATGATTGAAACGCTCTGCCATTCCGCCTTTGACCACGTCTTTGAGCTCGATCACGCCCAATGCGCCACGAGTTTTTTCCGCGACCACGAGCGGCGTGCCACCCGAGCGCGCGATCTGCTCCACGGCGGCTTTGACCTCGGCCGGCATTTGTCCGCCATTTTGCGAAATATAATTCTGGATGGACTCAGCGGCCCCTTTGCGGATTTCGAATCCGTTCAGGTCCACGCCCGACATGCGGGTCTGCGCGGTAAACGGAACGAAGCGCGCGTCGTGTGCACTCAGTTCCCTGCCTCGCAATCCATATTTCTCTTTCGCGAGCACCACAATCGAACGGCCTTCGGGCGTTTCATCCGCTAGCGATGACAGTTGTGCCGCGTCCGCAAGTTCATTTTCGCTCACGCCCGGCGCTGGAATAAATTGCGAAGCTTGCCGATTGCCGAGCGTGATCGTGCCAGTCTTATCCAGCAAGAGCGTGTTCACGTCGCCCGCTGCTTCCACCGCCCGCCCCGACATCGCCAGCACGTTGTGCTGTACCAGGCGGTCCATCCCGGCGATACCGATCGCGGAAAGCAGTCCACCGATCGTCGTCGGAATCAAGCAGACGAGCAACGAGACCAGAACAAATACAGTCTGCGGCGAGCCCGAATAGATCGCGAAGGGCTGCAGCGTAACCACCGCAAGCAAGAAGATGATCGTCAGCCCAGCCAGAAGAATGTTGAGCGCGATCTCGTTCGGCGTTTTCTGCCGCTCCGCGCCTTCCACCAGTGCGATCATGCGGTCCAGAAAAGTTTCGCCCGGATTTGCCGTAATCCGGCACTGGATCTGGTCTGAGAGAACGCGCGTACCACCGGTTACGGCCGAGCGATCTCCGCCCGCCTCGCGGATCACAGGAGCGGATTCTCCCGTAATCGCCGACTCATCCACCGACGCGACTCCCTCCACGATCTCACCATCGGAGGGGATAAGTTCCCCGGCGGAAACCAGCACCATATCGCCCAATCGCAACTTTGAGCTGGGAATTTTCTCGATCTGGTCCTTACCAAGAATGCGATTGGCCACAGTTTCAGACCGCGCCTTGCGGAGCGTATCAGCCTGCGCTTTGCCGCGCCCTTCTGCCATGGCCTCGGCAAAATTCGCAAACAGCACTGTGAACCACAACCACAAAGTGATCTGCAGGTTGAACTTGAAATCTGTGCCGCCCTTGAACAGCAGCAAGGTGGTGATGACGCTGCCAATCTCCACCACAAACATGACGGGGTTGCCCATCATCTTCTGCGGATTCAGCTTCACGAGCGCATCTACAATGGCACGCCGGACAATCTTCCACTCCCAAACCGCTCTGCTTTTCGTCGCCATAGAATCAGAACACCTTCCCAGCGCCCATGAGCAGGTGCTCCAGAATAGGACCAAGACTCAGTGCCGGAAAAAACGTGAGCGCGCCCACAATGATGATCACGCCGATCAGCAGCACCGTAAAAAGCGGCGTGGTCACTGGAAACGTTCCGACCGAAGGCGGGACATATTTTTTGCGCGCAAGATTTCCCGCGATCCCCAGCATCGGGATGATCATCAGGAAACGCCCGGCCAGCATGGTGATTCCGATGGTCGTGTTGTACCAAAATGTATTCGCGCTCAAGCCGCCGAACGCCGAACCGTTATTGCCGGCTCCCGAAACGAATGCATACAGGATTTCAGTCAATCCATGCGGCCCGGCGTTTTCAATGGCCGAGGTTCCGAATCCTTTGACGCTCGAGATCGCCGCAAACGCCAGGATCACCAGAGGAAATATCAAAGCCACCAGCATCGCCATTTTTACGTCATACGCCTCGATTTTCTTGCCCAGATATTCCGGCGTGCGGCCTACCATCAGGCCGGCGATGAATACCGCCAGCACCACGTAAATCAGCATGCCGTAGAGTCCCGCGCCCACGCCGCCAAAGATCACTTCGCTCAGCATGATATTGACCAGGGGAACCATGCCGCCAAGCGGCGTGAACGAATCATGCCAGCCAATAATTGCGCCGCAACTGGCGTCGGTGGTCGCGGTGGCAAACAGTGCGGAATTCGCTATGCCAAACCGAACCTCTTTCCCTTCCATATTTCCGCCCGGCTGAAGTGCGGTCACATGCTGATCGGCGCCCGCCAGCAAAGGATTCCCGCGAGCCTCCGCCCAATAGGCCACCGTCACTCCAACCAGAAACAAAATGGCCATAGCGGACCACACCGCCCATCCGTGAGCCTGTGAACCTGTCATTCGGCCGAGCGTGTAAGTAAGTCCCGCGGAGATCGCGAAAATCGAAAACATCTCAATCAGGTTCGTGAACGGAGTTGGATTCTCAAAGGGATGCGCACTGTTCGCGTTGAAAAACCCGCCGCCGTTTGTGCCCCATTCCTTGATAATTTCCTGCGATGCCACCGGGCCCTGGGCGATGGTCTGTTCCGTTACTGTGTCCATCACCGGTTTGCCATTCGGTCCGGCGACCGGCTTCCCATCCGCGCCAACCCTTTGAATCTGCTGCGGCTCCACCAGCGTCGCCTTATCGTAGGTCTTGAGATTCTGCACCACACCTTGCGATACCAGCAGCAGAGATCCAACCACACAGAACGGCAAGAGCACCCAAAGACAGCTGCGCACCATGTCGACCCAGAAATTTCCGATGGTCTCCATCTGCCGGCGCGCAATGCCGCGGATGAACGCAATCGCCAGCGCAATGCCTGTGGCGGCCGAAATGAAGTTGTGATAAGCCAGACCAGCCATCTGGGTGAAATAGCTCATAGTCGTTTCACCCGCATATTCCTGCCAGTTCGTGTTGGTCGTAAAAGACGCGGCGGTGTTAAACGCAAGATGAGTCGGCGTCACGGCGCCGAACTTCTGCGGATTGAGCGGCAAGAATCCCTGCGCGCGCTCGATGAAATAGAGGACCAGCATCGAGACCGCGCTGAACAAGAGCATGGAAATCGCATACTCGGTCCAGCGCATCTCGTGGGTTTCATCGACGCCAGTCACCCGGTAGAGCAGGCGCTCGACCGGACGCATCACGGGATCCAGAAATGTCCGCTCACGGCTGAACACCCGCGCCATGAACACGCCCATGGGCTTGGTCACGGCAAGGATCAGCGCGAAAAAAAATAGAATTTGAAACCACCCGTTCGCTGTCATTTCAAGTTTGGCCTACCAGAATTCGCCCCGTCAGAATTTCTCCGGACGCAGCAGCGCGTAGATCAGATACACCATGGTCAGCCCGCTGACGACCAGCATAATCACCGACTCCGCGTTCATAATTGCTCCCTCACTTCACTCGATCACAGAAGTGCACGTACCCGATCGACAGCGCAAAAAACGCGACCGTTACCGCGATCCACAAGAGGTCTTCCATCAACACCCTCCTCGATCCTTTTTCGCATCCGGCTCTTGGTTCAGATCATTGGACACAAATCTCCGTAAAGCGCCTATAAAGAGTGCATAAAAAAGTCATAAAGGTTTTTTCTTCGGATTGCCGTGACCCGGACTTAGCAGCCCCATTCCGCTTCGCCAGCCAGAGCGAAATACTTGCTGGAGTCCTCATCCCGGCGGTTGGTGGGCGCGCCGTGGGTGGAGTCCAGTTCCAGCAAAGTCAGGCGCGCAGCGGCGACCATGCGGCTTTTTTCCTGCTGCGATACTTCTTGCCACGTCGCGCGGATCGGCTTGCCGGCACATCCGAAGTCCGGCCCCAGCGCCTGGTGATAATGGTGGAAAAGTTCTGCCAACTGTTCAGCGGATACATCTTGAAACGACATGGCCTCTAAAACTCCTTTTCTTCTGTTCGTGATTCGCGTTGATTTAATTTTCTGATTCCCATTGATCACAGTCGCGTCATCTCGCCTGCGGCTTTCATGCGGCTCGGCGAGAGATCGTTTCCCCGCGCACCGCCTCAGCCATCAATCCATCGTGAGCTTTCGGTACCAGGCGCACGAGACAGCAAACTCGCGTAAAGTGGCATTCCTTGCACAGTGCGACGAGATATCGCAGGTAAAACGAAACCCCTACCGCACAAATCGCTGTCAGGATGAACCACATGGCAAATGCACCTCATCGCGACTCGACTCAGCGCGCACAGTCAGTGCTGCAACCTAACCGCCTTACCCATTGGACACGCCGCGCCATAAAGCGCAAATAAAAGGTTCATAAAGAAATGGTAAAGTTGAAGCCCTCAATTTGAGGTGAGGAAGGCCTGTCTACCGCGGAGCAAGTAGCTGTGGAGCGGCGGACGGATGCGCTCAGGGCGCGATTAGAAAGGCGCGAAAGAATCTACGCGGAAAGTACCCGGCCTCACTCCCCCGGTTCAAACCGATATCCCACCCATGGCTCGGTGAGGATATAGCGCGGAGTCGCCTCGTCGGGCTCGAGTTTCTTCCGCAAGTGGCCGACGAACACGCGCAGGTATTCCGGCTGTTCTACGCTGTTTCCGCCCCACACCGCCGCCAGCAAATTGCGGTGAGTCAGAACTTTGCCCGCGTGTCTCGCAAGATAGATCAGCAAATCAAACTCTTTGGGCGTGAGATGCACTTCCCGGTCTCGAACCCGAACCGAGCGCGTAGCGATATCGATGCGAAAGTCTCCCGCCTCGATCAACGGTGATTCCGGCTCTGCAGGCGCGGCAGCGCGGCGGAGCGCAGCCCGCACGCGCGCTAAAAGTTCACGCACGCCGAACGGCTTAGTGACGTAATCGTCAGCGCCAGCATCCAGCGCTTCCACTTTGATGCGCTCTTCCCCCTTCACCGAAAGGACGATGATCGGTATGCGCGACTTGGCTCGAATCTGCCGGCAAAGTTCCAACCCGCCCAGGTTCGGCATGCGCAGATCCGTGATCACCAAGTCGGGAGCCCAATCCCTCATCATCTGAATCGCTTCGTCTCCGTCCGATGCGGTGCGCACTCCGTAACCCTGACTGGAAAGAGTGGTTTTCAGAACCCGCGTGATCTGCGGCTCGTCGTCCACCACCAGAATGTTGCCTTTGCCCGGCCCGTTCATGCGGCGCTCACTTCACTTCCTGCGTCACAATGTGGACGTCGACCGGAGGCGCATCCCGCAGAAATTTGTGAATCACGGAAAGATAAAGATAGCGGCGCCATCCCGTCTGCGCCGACCTGCCAAACACGACCTGCGTAATGTGCTTCTCGCGCACCACCTTAGCCACTTCCTCGGCTACGCGCTTTCCTTTGGTCCTCACCACCTGCGCACCCAGGTTCTCCGCAAACTGCACATTCTGAGCCAGTGAGCGCTGATCCTGCGGGTCGTCATCGGCGCCGATATCGACGTAGATCACAAACAGGTCGGCATCGATGCGCTGCGACATGCGCGCCGCTCGCGCAATCAGATATTGCGCCGCCGGGCTCGAACTGATCCCGACTCCGATCCGTTCACGAACGCCAACGCTGCGTCCCGCGCCCTCCTTCTCCAAATAGGTTTCGAGGCTCCGGTCCACGGCGCGAGTCACCTGCTGCAACGCCAACTCTCGCAGCGCAATCAGATTGCCCGGCCGGAAGAAGTTGTCCAGCGCCCGATCCGCGCGATCCAACGGATAGATGTCTCCGCGCCGCATGCGCGTTTGCAATGCTTCCGGAGTCAAATCGGCCAGAACAATTTCCGTCACCCGCTGCAGCACCCAGTCGGGAACCGTTTCGCGCACGCGCACGCCGGTAATGCTCTGCACCGTCGGCATCAGACTCTCGATGTGCTGCACGTTCATGGTCGAGAGGACATCGATCCGGGCGTCCAACAGATCCATCACATCTTCATAGCGCTTGTTATGTTTGCTGCCTTCAATGTTGGTGTGGGCCAACTCATCCACCAGCACCACGGCAGGCTTCCGGGCAAGAATCGCATCCACGTCCATTTCTTCGAACTGCGTACCCTTATACTCAATGTTTCGCCGCGGCACGGTTTCCAGCTTTGACGACAGTTCGATAACCCCTTTTCGCCCGTGGGTTTCGATAATCCCGATCACCACGTCCTCGCCGCGGCTGTTGCGGCGGATCCCCTCACTCAGCATGTTGTAGGTTTTGCCCACGCCGGGCGCATATCCCAGGAAAAGCTTGAATATGCCCCGCTCTTTTTTCGGGACCGCTTCTTCCAACCACTGTTCCGGCGTCTTGGGCATCAGAAATATTTCCTTGTGACGAACCGATTCGCGAATCAGCTAGAATCGGCTCACTGTGAAACGACCGACACTCTATCAGATATTACGCTTCGCGGCTTCCGCGGCGATCGTGTCGGTTGTCATCTTCGTTTACTCCAGATGGCTGCACGTGAATCCCACCACGGTCGGCTTCACTTTCTTGCTGATTGTTCTCATCGTTTCCGCGATCTGGGGCCTTCGCTACGCCATATTCGTCGCGATCCTGGCGACGGCCGGCTACAACTATTTTTTTCTGCCTCCGCTCTACCAGTTTACGATTGCCGATCCGCAAAACTGGGTTGCGCTCTTCGCTTTCCTGTTCACGGCGGTGGTGGCCAGTGAGCTTTCCGAAAAGGCGCGCCGCGAGGCCGCCGGATCGAATCAGCGCCGCAGCGAGGTCGAGCGCCTTTACGCCTTCAGCCAGCAGTTGCTGGTCAGCGACAACGTGTTCGGGCTTCTCAACACCATTCCCAAATACATTGTCGGTTGCTTCGGCGTGACCGGCGCGGCCATGTTCGTGGAAGGAAAACAGGAATCTTATTTCTTCGATCCCTCCAGCCAATCTCTGTTCCCGGTCGAACAATTGAAGGCCATCAGCAGCCGCGGCGAACCCGTGCTCGACCGTGAGCACCGCATCTGCTACATGCCGCTAAGAATGGGAGTTCGTTCCGTGGGAGCCATCGGGCTCGCCGGTTGCGATCTATCGCGCGAGACGCTCGAAGCCATCGGCAGCCTCGCTGCGATTGCGATCGAACGCGCGAACACCGTCGAAACCCTCACGCGCACCGAGGCCGCGCGCGAAAGTGACCGCCTGCGCTCCATCCTGCTCGACTCGGTGACTCACGAATTCCGCACCCCGCTCACCGCGATCAAAGCCTCCGCCGAAACGCTGCTCGCCGATGTTCAAATCAACGTTCAAACCGACAAGCCACAAACCGACAGAGCGCAACTGGACAAGCCGCAACTGGATAAATCGCAACGCGCCGATCTGCTCACCGTAATCAACGAAGAGAGCGACCGCCTCAACCGCCTGGTCGGAGAAGCCGCCGAAGTCGCACAGTTAGACTCCCACCAGCTCGAATTCCACTTTGAACAGCGTTCCATTCGCGATGCCATCGATATGGCCATACACCAATCGCGAACCGCCCTGCAGCGTCACACGGTCGACGTCAAAATTCCCGACAACCTGCCGCCGATAAAAATGGACGTGGAACGCATTTCCGAAGTGCTGGTACATCTCCTCGAAAACGCCAGCAAATATTCTCCGCCCGGCACGGCGATCCATGTCGTCGCCGAACTCCGGCTCGGTGGCGAGGTGATAACCAGCGTCGCCGATCACGGTCCAGGCATCGATGACATCGAGCAGGACATGATCTTCGAAAAATTTTATCGCGGCCGCAGCCAACGCTCCAGCATTCAGGGCACCGGGATGGGCCTAGCCATCGCCAAGGCCATCATCGAACTTCACGGTGGAACCATCGGGGTGCGAAGCCAGGTAGGACGAGGGTCGGTTTTTTTCTTCACTCTGCATGCAGACTGATCTTACGTAGGCTGCCGCTGGAATAGAATACGATTCTCGGGCCAGAAACGCGGGGCAAGACACCATGAACAATACGGAGGCATGGAAAACCTGGGAAGGCCGCACCGTCGACGGCAAATTTCCGCTTCGGCGATGGCTTGGCGGTTCCGATCACAGCGCCGTATTCCTCACCGACCTCGGCGGATCACAAAAGGCCGTCATCAAACTGATCGCTGCGAGCCTCAACTCGGACCGCCAGCTTTCCCGCTGGGCCGTTGCTGCAAAATTATCTCACCCGCACCTGATTCGGCTTTTCGAAATGGGACGTTGCCGCTTCGACGGCACGCCGCTTTTATACCTGGTCATGGAATACGCCGAGGAAGATCTCTCGCAGATTATTCCTCAGCGCCCGCTCACGCCCGCCGAAGTAGGAGACATGCTCCCTCCCGTGCTCGACACGCTCTCCTACCTTCACAGCAAAGGCCTCGTCCACAGCCGTGTCCGCCCTTCGAACATTCTGGCGGTGGCCGATCAGCTGAAACTTTCCACTGACGGAATTTCTGCGCGCGGCGAGTCGGACGAGAAGCCCTCGTCTCTCACTATTTACGACGCTCCCGAGCTCGCCAGCGGCGAAATATTTCCCGCTATCGACGTGTGGTCCCTCGGCGTCACGCTGGTGGCGGTACTCACGCAAAATCCTCCCGCCCTCCGCGCCAAGGAACAAACCGAACAAAAAGATCCTGTCGTTCCCGACACCATTCCAGAACCATTCCGCAGCATCGCCCGCGAATCTCTCCATCGCCACGTCAAACAACGCTGCACCATCGCCGACATAAAAGCCTGGCGCCGGCCACAGCAGCCGTCGCCGACGCTCGTCGCCGCCCCTGCGTCACAAACAAAGTCGAGTAGTTTCCGATGGCGTATCGCTGTCCCAGTCGCGCTGGCGTTGGTGATTGCCGTAATCATCGTCGGCCAGAAACTCCTGGCCCCGCACGGGGTGCTCCCAGTCGCGCAGCCCGTAACTCAGTCCGAACCGCCGGTGCCTTCGGCGGTCGGGGCCGTTTCTCCCCCGGCTGCCCGCAGTGCGCAATCGGCCGGCAACCCGACGAACACCAGTGCGGTGCCAAGTTCTACATCCCAAGGCGACGTGATCCGCCAGGTCATCCCTGACGTGCCGCACAGCGCGAGCAATACGATCACTGGAAGAATCAAAGTCAAGGTACGCGTCGAAGTGGATCCCTCGGGAAAAGTCACGAACGCGACGCTGACCACTCCGGGACCAAGCAAGTATTTTGCAAATCTCGCCCTTAAGGCGTCGCAACACTGGGAGTTCTCCCCACCTCAGTCGAACGGTCAGCCAACTCCCAGTACATGGACGCTGCTGTTCGAGTTTTCCAGGACTTCGACAAAGGCATTTCCGTCGCGCGACCGTCGCTAGACCGCGGGCGTCTACTTTATCCCCAGCTTCCACGCGATCTGCCGCAGCATCCCGAGCCAAACCGTGGCCTCACCAGATTGCAGATTCATCCGCCGAACCAGCCGCCGCGCCTTTTCTTCCATCACTACTTCCGTTCCCGGTTTCACATAACCGCTCGCGCGCAACGCGTCGAGCAGGATTGAAGTAATCAGTTCGACTTCTCCCGCCGACGCTCGCTGCACATCTGCGGCAGGCCGCTCCCCATCCACGCCTCGTGCGATCTCGTAAAGACATACCGCCACCGCTTGCCCCAGATTCATCGAGATATGGTCCTGTACAGTCGGCACATGCAGCAGCCAGTGGCAATGTGTGAAGTCCGCAGTCGATAGGCCGACTTTTTCGGATCCAAAAAGTAAAGCCACGCGCCCCGACGAAAGCTCTTCCCGAATCACCCGTCCGCCATCTTCGTCCAGTCGCCGCAGCGGATTCTGCAATACCCGGCGGTGAACCGCCGTGGTCCCCACGATCAATCCACAGTCAGCGATGGCCTCACTCAAACTCGAATATTCTTCCGCGTTCAGCAGCAAATCCGCCGCCCCTACCGCGGAGCGAGCATCCCGAAATGCAACCTCATACGGATTCACCACGCGCAACCGCCGCACGCCGAAATTACTCATGGCCCGCGCAACCGCGCCTATGTTAAGAGGGTTACGTGGCCGAACCAACACCACCACCAACTCGTCAAGTTTGGAAGCATCTACCAAGACCGCGCAATTCTACGATAAGAAGTTTTTGCTTTGCGACCTTTGCGGGTTTTCGCCCTGCCTATCGGCGCCTTCCGCCTCCAGCCGTCGGACTGCAAACATCCGTCCGCAGCAAACCGAGGGCCGCAGCAATCGCGACCCCGCCGCGCCCTACCACAGAAATGTAAAAAAATTGTCAAACCGCGCCGACCACCATGCCCAGCGGCGAAAATCATTGTAAGCTTGTGGCTGTATCTGAGGTCCGGCGGGCTTGCCGAGCGCAAGAAATGCGGCCCCCGGAAGATGGATGGTTCACGATGGGTCACTTTGCCATGCCACTGGAAACCACCAGATCCCTACCACATCCTGCCAACCAGCCGCGTCCCGCTGGTCGAATCCTGGTCGTGGAGGACGATCCCGCCGTTCAGAAAGCCCTGAAGCGCTTATTCGAAACCGAAGGCTTCCCCGTGGAGGTCTGCGCCGACGGAAACTCTGCGCTCGAAAGTTTTCAAACTTCTCATCCCGCCGCCATCGTGCTCGATCTCCGCCTGCCGAAACTTTCCGGCAACGAAGTGTGCAAGGCGGTCAAGGCGCAGGCGCCCACCCTTCCCATACTCGTTCTCAGTGCCGCCGGTGATGTCTCTGATAAAGTTTTGCTGCTCGAACTGGGCGCCGATGATTACGTCACCAAACCATTCAGCCCTCGCGAATTGCTGGCCCGAGTGCGCGCCGCCTTGAGGCACACCGCCCGCACCGCCAGCGTCGACGTGGTCAACTTCGATGGCATCTCGGCCGACTTCAAGAAAATCGAAGTCAAGCGCGACGGACAGCCTATCGTTCTCACCGCCCAGGAATTCAAGACGTTTCAATTCTTGGTACAGAATTCCGATCGCGTGATCTCCCGCGACGAGCTGCTCAATGAAGTGTGGGGCTATCAGAACTATCCCTCGACCCGCACCGTCGACAACCACATTCTCAAGCTCCGGCAAAAACTGGAGAGAGACCCATCCAGTCCCGTACACTTCCGCACCGTGCACGGTATGGGATACAAGTTCGTTCGTTAACTCTCTTGACATCCTCCACGGAATCCGCAACCGGCCCGCGCCCCGCTGAGTCGGGTGTCGCGCTCGTGTCGCGGCCGCGCTTGCGCACCCGATTTCTCCTCTCCATGCTGCTGATCACGGCGGGCCTCACCACCACCAGCCTGCTCCTGGTCCGTCGCAGCGTGCAGAGCAATATCCGCCAGGAAATCGCCGTGAACCTGCGCAATTCGGTCGGCACGTTCGGAATTTTCCAGCGCCAACGCGAACTGATGCTGACGCGCTCGGCGGAATTACTCGCCGACCTCCCGATCACGCGCTCCATCATGACCAGCCGCGACCCGGTCACCATTCAGGACGCATCCCAGGACGTGTGGCAGATCGCCGGCGGAGACCTCTTCGTCCTCGTCGACCGCAGCGGCAAAGTCGTCGCCCTCCACACCAGAACGGCTGGATTCACCCGCGAGGATGCCGACAAATTTTTCCACCAGTCGCTCGATGAAGAAGGCCAGAGTCACTGGTGGTACGGCGCCCATCATCTTTACCAGGTTTTTGTGCAGCCCATTTACTTTGGCTCGAAGGTCGACGGTCACCTTTTCGGTTTTGTCGTCATTGGCCATGAGATCGATAATCGCTTAGCCCAGGACGTTGCGAAAGTTGCCGCCAGCCAGGTTGCTTTCTCCTTCGGAGACGAAGTCGTCGCCACAACCTTAACTCCCTCGCAAACCCAGAGCCGCGGCCTGCAGGACTTCCTGACCTCGACGGCGCAAGCCGAGCCCCGGGATATCGACCTCGGCAACGAACACTTCCTCGGCACTTCGCTGGAGCTTTCAGGCCAGCAAGCCGTCCCGGTTCGCCTGTGTGTGCTCGGCTCTTACGACCAGGCAGCCAAGTTCCTGAATCAACTGAATCGACTTCTACTCCTGCTGGGCTTTGCCGCCGTTCTCATCGGCAGCGCTCTCGTCTTCTTCGTTTCTCACACGTTCACGCGCCCGCTCGCCAATCTGGTCGAAGGCGTCCGCGCCCTCGAGCGCGGCGATTTCCATCACCCTCTGGACTCGCGCGGCGGAGACGAAGTCGCCGACCTGACCCGCGTCTTCGAGCGCATGCGGGCCAGCCTTCTGAAAAGCCAGCGCGATCTTCTCGAAGCCGAACAGCTTGCCACCATCGGCCGCATGGCCAGCTCCATCTCCCATGATCTCCGCCACTCCCTCGCCGCCATCGTCGCCAACTCTGAGTTCCTCTGCGACAGTCACTTAACCCCAGCTCAGCGCGAGGAACTGTACCAGGAAGTTCAAACCGGCGTGAATCTCATGACTGATCTCATCGATTCCCTGCTGGAGTTCGCGCGCACTCGCGAATCCCTGAGCCCCGCCTACAACAACGCATGTGATTCGGTGCAGCGAGCCGTCCAGGCCGTCCGTCTTCATCCCAGGCATCACGACAGCTCCATCGACGTCCGCTGCAATGGACTTTGTTCGGGATGGTTCGATTCCCGCAAGCTGGAGCGTGCGTTATACAATTTGCTGCTGAACGCATGCGAAGCTTCCCCTGCCTCGGGTGGCAGAGTCGAAGTCGCGGTCAGCGAAAATGCCGGCACCATCGCGATCGAAGTTTCCGACAACGGCCCCGGAGTGGCCGACTCGATTCGCGACAAACTATTTCATCCCTTTGTGAGTTACGGCAAAGAGAACGGAACCGGCCTGGGCCTGGCCGTGGTACAGAAAATCGTGCAGGATCACCGCGGTGAGATTCTGGTAGAACGCACCCCCAACGCCCGCACCGTCTTCAGGATCCTGCTGCCCGGGCGCTCGCGGGAAAGCGTTGGCGTTGCGGATTCAACCCGTGTACCCTCTTTCGTTCCGGCCAGGCGTGACGGCGCTGACCCAGATTCGAATGACCCAGATTCGATTTCCGCGTCCGGACGCTCAGGCCAGTAACTCCAGTTCGAACCTTGTAATCCTCGGGGAGGTAGGTGTGAAAAGCCTTTGGACCCCTGCAGTTCGTGGAGCTTTTCTCGTAGCACTTTTTTTCTACAACACGTTGAGCTTGGCGCAAACCGCGCCGCCGACTGACCCTGCCGCGCCCGACCCGAGCGAGGCGCGCGATTCAGCCGTGCACGATTTGGCAATGCGCGATTTACAGGAGCAAGTCCGCCAGCTTCGCTCTCTGGTCGAAGAGATGCGCTCCGACAATGCTCAGTCGCGCGCCGAAATGCACGAACTGCGCCAGGAGTTGAAGGACACTCGCAGCCTGCTGGAAAAAACGGCGGGAGCAACGACGTCTGCGGTCGCCGTCGCAACGCCCCAGTCCTCAGACACAACGCAGTTCGCGTCGGCGCCGCCACCGGTTGCGCCCGCCGCTGCACGCGGAGAAATTCAAACTTCCGCCGCGACCGTTCCCCCCGCTTCTGCTCCCCCACTCGAGGAACGAATTCAAAAGCTCGAAGAGTCCACCTCCCTGCTGGGTTCGAAAATCGACGAACAATACCAAACCAAAGTCGAAACCGCCTCCAAATACCACGCGCGCCTTTCCGGCATCGTGCTGATGAACGCCTTCCGCAACGTCGGAGCCGCCGACAACCTCGACTTCCCGAACTTCGCGGTTCCCCCCGATCCGGGCGCTTCCCAGGCCAGCTTCGGCGCCACTTTGCGGCAAACGGAAATTGGAGTAGAAGTTTTTGGTCCCACCGTGGCCGGAGCCAGGAGTTCGGCGAATGTGCAGCTCGATTTTTCCGGAGGCTTCCCCTCCACTCCCAACGGTGTCGACTTCGGCATCGCACGCCTGCAAACCGCCAGCGTACGTCTCGACTGGCATCACACCTCTCTCATCGCCGGCCAGGATTCCCTGTTCATTTCGCCGCTTTCTCCCACTTCTTTTGCGTCGCTCTCCACTCCCGCCTTTGCCTATGCCGGAAATCTCTGGGGCTGGACTCCGCAGCTCCGCGTCGAGCATCGCTTCGATCTTTCCGACCGGCAGACGATAACCTTGGCGGGTGGCATCATGGACAATCTCGATTGGGAGCCGCCCACCAGCCAGTACTCTCGCACCGCGCAAGCCGGCGAACGCTCCGGTCAGCCCGCCTACGCAATTCGCACTGCCTGGTCCCGGCCTGTGTTTGACCATCCCTTGAGCCTGGGCGTGGCCGGCTACTACGGCCGCCAGGATTGGTCATGGGATCGCTATGTCGACGCCTGGGCCGGCATGGCCGATTGGCAGATTCCGATCGTTCGCCGCCTCACGCTCTCCGGCGAGTTCTATCGCGGCCGCGGAGCGGGAGGCCTCGGCGCCGGCATCGGCCGCGCGGTGCTCTTCGGCGGAAATCCGACCTACGCCTCCAGCAGCATTCGCGGACTCGACTCTGCCGGAGGCTGGACCCAGCTCAAGCTCCAGATTACCCCCAAGCTGGAACTGAACGGCGTCTTCGCTGACGACAACGCCTTCTCCAGTGACATCCGCGGTTTCGCCACCGACGCCAACAACTTCATCACCATCCTCGGACGCAACCGCGGAGCGCTCGTCAACGCCGTCTATCGCCCGCGCTCCGACCTGTTATTCTCCGCTGAACTCAGACGCCTGCGCAGCTTCCCCGTCTATAGTGATAGCAGCGTCACCAACCAGCTAAACTTGGCCATGGGAATCCTATTCTGAACATGCGCGCCTACGCTCATCGCCGATGCCGAAGCCGGTGCTACCAGTGCCAATGGATGTTGGGCCTGCTGCTGCTCATCCCCGCTCTTGCCCCGGCCCAGCAATCTGCTCTGCAAGCGCACGTAGAGATGCTCCGCAATGGCCACCGCCTCAAAGATGCGTCGCAAGCCGTGGTCTGGCTGAATCCCGTAGCAGGCGCGACCGCCGACGCTCCGCGCCAGGATCCGTCGAAGATTCCACAGCTGGTGCAGAAGAACAAAAGCTTTCAGCCTTCTCTTCTCGTGATCCCGGTCGGCGGCAAAGTGGAATTCCCCAACCACGATCCTTTTTTTCACAACGTGTTCTCGCTTTTTGAAGGCAAGCGCTTCGACCTGGGACTCTACGAAAGCGGCACCACCCGCTTCGTGCAGTTCGACAAGCCCGGCATTTCGTATATCTTTTGCAACATCCACGCCGAGATGAGCGCCGTGATCATCGCGCTGAACACGCCGTACTACGCGATCTCCAACGCGCGCGGCGAAATCAGCATCCCCAACGTCCCTCCCGGCCGCTACGAGCTCCAGGTCTTCCACACCTCAGTCCCGCCCGATAACCTGCGAACCGTAACCCGCGAAATCACAGTCGCCGCCGGGGACACTTCTCTCGGCACCCTCACCCTGACCGAATCCAATCTCGAAGTAGCCCACAAAAACAAATACGGCCGCGACTACGACAACCCCAACCCCGACAACCCCGCCTACTCGCACCCGTGATGTGCTTGAAGTTTTGCAGTTCATCTTGTACCGTCGCGCAGAATGCAGCAAAACGAACTGATTGAGCAATTCATCGCCAGCTTCGAAAAGCTAGATGAAATGGCGGAGTTCCCCGAAACCCACCCGCTCGTCCGCCAGTTCGCTGTCGGAAGTCCGGACCCCTACGGCCGTTTGCGCTGGCGGCCGATGAAGGTGCGCACCGATTCTTCGCAGCTCACGCCTCTACTCGAGAAGCTTCCTGCGCGGTTCCCGCCCCTTTTCGAGCAACTGGTTCTCTCCTACCGATGGGCCGAGGTCGATCTGCGATTGTTCCGCTTACTGGCCAATCCGCCGGGCCCTGATTTGATGGGAATGCTCGATGAAATGGAGAAGCCTTCGGCGATTTGGGAAAACCTGCTCCCGTCCGGCTTAATTCAGTTCGGAATGGGACCGGACATAGACTTCGACCCCGTGTGCTTCGACATTCGATCACGCACCAAACGCAAGGATTACAAAATAGTTAAAATCGATCACGAGGAAATTCTCTGCAACAATCGCATAAGAGTAGTCGCGGAGCTCGCTCCAAGCTTTGAGCAGCTAATGCTTCAGACCATCGCCCTCGCCAATCAGGCAGGCGAGTCATAAGGGTGTCGCTAAAGAGAAAGGGCGTGCCGTTTAGCACGCCCCATCTCGCCTCTGACCTTCACTTCGTTTACAACAACGCGACCACAACTGAGGGGTGCCCCATTTCTCGCGTCTTTTGCGAGAAGTGGGGCTTTTCGCCGGCACCCACCACAACAACTCTACCGGTGCCCACCTCCACCAGAATGCCCACCACCCCCGCTCGCCGCATGCCCACCGCCGCCACTCGGCGCGCTGTGGGTAGCGCCGCCATAGCTCGGTGCGCGATATCCACCCGAAGACCGCGGCTGCACCACCGGCTGCCGCATGTTCAGTTGCGGACGCGACGATCCTCGCCCATAACCGTCCGTGTAGCCGCGGCTCTGCGATCCGGCGTAGCTCGGCGCGCTCCGGCTCCAGTAGCTGCCACTCTCACCGCCGCTCCGTCCCCCAGCTTCACCCGCCTCACTGTGCGAAGGCGGCGTGAACGGACGGAACCCGCCGCGATCCCCACCCTCCGCCGCACCCGAGCCGCGCGCCGTTTCCGCGCCGGCTTCCGACGAACGCGAAGTCTCGCCGCCCGCACTTCGGTTGGCCTCGCT
>JBEKDY010000002.1:0-66232 GCA_050014115.1 Candidatus Sulfotelmatobacter sp.
ACCTGCTCGCTGGTGCCGATGATCCGGCCGATTTCGCGGTTGGTGAGACCTTCCCAGACCAGCACCGCAACCTGAATTTCCCGGGGGGTGAGATGTTCCTGGGGGGTCATGAACGGGCCTCTTCCTTGGCGAACATGGCGATGGCCAGCTTCACACGCTTGCGGCCATCGCGAATTCCGGCACGCAGGAAGAGCGTGCGCAGGTGTTGCTTCACCGTGCGTGGGCTGATGTTCAACTGGCCCGCAATTTCTTTGTTGCTGCAGCCCTGCACCAGCAATTGCAACACTTGCTGGTCGCGAGGGGTCACTTTGACGTCGGCGAGATCGATCACGTTTTGAACCTCCAGGCTCCAAGCTGGCAGCCGCTTTCTCTAATGCACGGCCTTCGCCAATTCTTCGCGTGTGGCGCCGCCAACTGCTAAGACCTGTAGTAATAGGCACTTAGGGGGGCTGACCCGCGTTTTCAGGGGAGCTTCAGGAAGCCTGTGCTAGGCTAGCCGAGTTCCATAATGGTCCGACCACTCGACCGATGACTTGAAATTCAGCGCTGAACGAGGGCTTTTTGGGAGGCCGGTCGATGCCGGGAAACCCCGTGACTCGACCTTCCGCTGAGGTTTTTTTGGTCTGATTCGGCCCTGGATTCGGGGCTCGAACGCTGACCCGAACACTCGCAAGTGCCTTTCCTGTCCTATGGTTTCGGGTGCGCGAAGATTTCTGCGGGGCTTTCGATATGGAGTTGACCACGAGTGTCTGGGGAGAGATTCGAATGAGTTGGGGAATGGGCGATTCCCAAATTGGTATGCGACGGGCGGGTTACAGTTTCTTTTCGGTATTCGCGTGCGGCGGGACCTCCGGTTTTGCACAGGCGCACGGCAGATGACAGCCAAGACGATCGGCGGCAGTGTTTGTGGCAACGCAACGCCCGCCATCCTGGGCCGCCTCGTGAGGCGGAGGCAGCGGATCGTCTCCGGCTCCGTCGTCGCTCGCCTCGTCTTTTTCTTTCTTCTCTTTTTCTTTCTTCTCTTGTTCTTTCTTCTCTTGTCATCGACCTCTGCGTTCGCCCAGGGCGGACCGCCCTATTACACCAACGACCCCGGCACGCCCGGCCCATTCAACTGGGAAATCAACATCGGTTATATGCCTTTTTTCTACAGCGATCAGTCGGTCTCCCATACGCCTGACGTCGACATCAATTTCGGCATTGGCGATCGTATTCAGCTTACTTATGAAAATGCCTGGCTGCGGGTCCAGAACCCGGCTACCGCGGCGCAATTTGGCAGGACGCAGTTCGGGCTCGGTCAATCGAATCCGGGCGTGAAGTGGCGTTTCTACGACTCCGGGGAAGACGGCCTTTCGGTTTCGGTGTTTCCGCAGTTCTTTCTCAACAATCCCAACGATGCGGAACGCCGCGGCATCACCCCGGCAAGCCAGAGTTTTCTCCTGCCATTCGAATTTTCGAAGAAATTTGGGCCGGTGGATGTGGATTACGAAATCGGCTATCAGGCGGCCCACAAAGGACCAGACGGCTGGATCACCGGTTTAGTCGTGGGTCACGATTTCACTCCAAAACTCGAAGGGGACATCGAGTTTTATGACCAGGGCACGTTTCATCCGGCTGGCCACCAGCCGACCATCGACTTCGGCGCGCGCTACAAAATCCACAGCCCCATCATTTTTCTGCTCATGGCCGGACGCAGCCTGGAACCCGCGCGCAGCAACCAGGCTTATTTCGTCGGCTATTTCGGCATTCAAATTCTGCTGCCGCCGAAATCTTACAAGTGAGATTGACGTGAACGAAGTGCCCGAGCATGACGCGCTCACGTTTGACAACGGTGCCACTCGAATCTGCGTGCATCCGGGTAGAGAAACCGATCACCACGAAGGGCACGAAGTCTCACGAAGGGAATTTAATAGCCCGCGCTGCGGCGAATTTCGTCGCGGTCGCGAGCCGCTTTTTGGGCCGCTTTTCCGAAAGCAAACCACACTAGAACCAGAGCGATTGCGGTCATGAGAAATAGCCACGGCGGAGCGGAATAAGAGGCAGGCGAGCCTTTGGTTATCGTGAGCGTGCGGCCAAACCAGCACGCCAGTATGCCCGGAACGAACAAGAACAAGCGATTTCGGATCCGAAGATAATGACGCCCTCTCTCCTCATGTTCGCGTTCCAGAAAACGAATGCAGGGCTCGCTGGCGTCAACCCCTCGTGCTTTGTTTTCGAATGTGGGGTTTTCGAATGCGGGCCCGAACAGGTAAACAACGATGCACAACGTCCATGCCACTCCAATCCTGATCCACGGCTGGTCAACTCTGTACAGGTCGTAGAGCAGGCCCGTGGCAATGGCCGCAATCACAACCAGACTGGCTGAACGTACACGGGTACTCAATCTTTCTCGCGACCGGGCCATGGCACACAATTGGTCGGGCGTTAATAGAACCTGCATATTCCGCAGCTCCTCTTCTTCTGCCTGCTTTTTCCAGATAGTTTGCGGCATTTCAGATTCCGGCTCAGGGTCTCGCATCTGCTGCTCCTTCCAGGTAATTCTGCTTAAGTGTTTTCTTGATTCGATGTATCTTGGTGGCGACGTTGGCCGGAGAGAGCCCGGTCACCTCTGCGATCGGTCCCGCTTCCTCTCCTTCGAGGTACAGCATGATGATTTGACGGTCCATGGGCCTGAGCCGGCGAATAAGATCGAATATTCTTGCGGTCGAAAATTGGCGATCGACATGGATCTCGTCGCTCCCGCGCATTTCCGTTTCCAGCTTTTCCAGGTCGGTTAACCGGGAACTCAACCGGCGACTGCGCACCACGTGCGAAGCTCCGACGTTGTGCGCAACGCGATAAACCCAGGTTCGCAAACTGCAGCGACCATCAAATGATCCGAGGCTTTTCCATAACTCCATGTGTATCTCCTGAAGCAGATCTTTTTGCTTATCAGGATCGGCCTCATAGCCACGGACGAGTCGCTGCATGGCTGCACCATGCAGCGAACTTGCCTCTGCATACATCTCGTCCTGGCTGAGTCGAGAAACCGTGACCGTATTTCGCCTCCATTCAGGTAGTCTTCGCTGCGGATGGATTCCTTACAATACGCGGAAAAAATAAACCTGCCGCGCTCCGGGAACCTGCCAGAATCGAGCCCCACGGCGGTCCTCTTGTGTGCACTTTCTTGCGGATTACCTTGGTCACCTTCGGTCATCTCCGTAAACGCGAATGGCGGGCCGGCAGAGCCTTTCTGCACTGAGATCCGCCTGGCACACATCGAAGGTGCAATGTCTTGAAAGAAATGGGTTTGTTGCGTCGTCCCCGGAGCCCTGGCAATGCGTCTGGCTGCAGCCGCGACGGTTGCGCGCCGGGCGCAACGGCTTGTTCCCCTAAAGATTTGGTATGGAAGTTGCATTAAAATAGCCATATCCTCGGGTTTGGCAGCTTCTGTGTCCGCGCATCCGAGCGTGGTTGGCGAAGGCAAAAAGAACCGTGTCCCAGCAAAACAAGCCGGTGCTCGACGAGCAGACGCTGGACAAGCTGCTGGAAGCGGCTTTCGTGATTCAAGAGCAACGCGATCTGCAGAAGCAGAATCCAGGCATGGGAAATCAGCTCTCGACAAATAAACTTCCCGCAGCGATTGCAGTGAGTTCGGCTGCCGAGAAAACTGCCGCCGAGAAAACCGTCTCGAAAAAATCCGCCTCTGAGAAACTTGCCGTCGAAAAATTTCCCGCTGCGGCAGGCGTATCTGCGGAACCCGTCGGCTCGCCTAGCGTGGGCCCGGCTAGCATCAGCAAAGACGCCTACACTCTGACGCTGGCGCAGATTGTCGAAACCCAGCAGCAGATTCTGACGCGCCGTCTCGAACTGGAAAATGCCATGGCGCTGGTGGCACAGCGCGCAGCTGAGATCACCCGGGCCGCGGGTTCGGCCATTGGAATTGTCGAGGCCCAGATTGACGGGAACAAGACTGACGGGAACAGGACTGACACGAAGAAGTTCGACGGGAAGAAGTTGCAATACCGGGCGGTGAGTGGGCTGCTGACCCTGGCGCGCGGCAGCGAAGTGGCGATGGAAAAAGCGCTTTGCTTTAACTGCCTGCGCTCGGGTGAAGTGATTCGGGGCGCGGATGTGAATTCGGATTTTCTGCTCGACGCGGAAGAGTGCCGGCGGCGCGGGATCGGGTCGCTGATCGCGGTGCCGATCTATCGCGACAGCGGAATTGCGGGCGCGCTGGAACTTTATTTCGCCAGCGCCAATGCCTTCAGCGAGCAGGACGTGCACAGCGGCCAGTTGATGGCTGGCCTGGTGACGGAAGCGCTGGCCCGCGATGCCGGCGTCTCTTCGCGCAAGTCGCTGGCGGCGGAGCGCGCCACCATGCTGGAAGCTCTGGAAAAACTGCGGCCCAATCTGGCGGCCTTGATGGAGAGTCCTGCGCTGAAAGAATCGATTGCCCGGAGCGCGGCGCCCGCGGCAACCGCGCCGATAGCAGTCGTTCCCATGGCGACGCCGGTGGCGGCGGGCGCTTCCGCGGCGAGTGTTCCGGCGAGTGTTTCTGCAGCGAAACCTTCTGCAGCGAATCTTTCTGCGGCCAGTCTTTCTGCGGCCAGTCTTTCTGCGAACGTGCCCGGGGCAGTCGTGCCGAAGAAGGCGGCGGCGCCGGCGTTTTTCTGCCGGAAGTGTGGCCACGAACTGGTAGGCGAGGAAATGTTCTGCGGAAAGTGTGGTTCGCCGCGGAGCAGCGAATATCAGGCGCCGACCATGCAAAGCAAAGTGGCTTCGCTCTGGCAGATGCAACAGGCGAGCAAGCAGAATGCTGCGCCCGCCGCGACGAATGGCAGCGTGCGGCCGGCGGAGCGGAAAATCAATCCGGGTGTTCCGGCGGAAATACAGCCTTGGGAAGCGGTCTTGTCGGAGTTGGAGGACCCGTTCGGGGAAGCCGAGCCGGAAGCGGCGCAGGAACTGGAAGGGGATTGGAACCCGGCGTTGAGAACGCAACCGGGCGCGCCGCTGCGGAAGGAAGTGATTGAGATTTCCGCCGCGGCGAAAAAATTTGCCGCCGGCCTGGACGTGCCCGTCGAACAGAAATCCGTGCACGCAGAATCGATGAAAGAGATATCAGTCGACGCAAAATCAATCGACCGCGAAGCGGTGGAGCGGGAATTGTCCGAACCAGATTTGTTCCAGCCAGATTCGCTCGAAGCGGATGCGTTCCAGCCAGATTCGTTTGAAGCCGATGCGGAAGCGGAACTCGAAGCGGATGAGGATTCGGATGAAGACGCGGTAAAAACTGGCGCGAGCGGGGCCGGTACCACTGCGCTCGCGACCGCGCAACCCCTGGCCTGGACTTCCGCGGCCAAAGCGAAGGAAGCATTTGAGCGGCTCGCGGCTTCCAGAAACCAGAACTCATTCGTGCGCTTCTGGAATGCGCGCCGGGGCGACGTTTACCTGGCGGTCGCGGTCGTGCTGGTGGCTGCCGTGGTTCGGTGGAGTATCTGGTCGGAGCATTCGTTCGGAGCGAACGCCAGTGCGGCGAAGATCAGCCATCGCCAGCCGGCTCCTGACGCCGATCTTTCCACGTTCGACAAACTGTTGATCAGCCTCGGCGTGGCGGACCCGCCCGATCCGGTGGAAGACAAGGGAAATCCCGACACCCAGGTGTGGGTGGATTTACACTCGGCTCTTTACTACTGCCCGGGAGCCGATCTCTACGGCAAGACCCGGCAAGGCAAATACACCAATCAGCGGGATGCGCAGCTCGGCCAGTTCGAGCCGGCCTATCGCAAGCCGTGCAACTGAATGCAGAAGTCAGAAGTCAGAATGTAGAAGTAAAACCGGGTATTACTTCTGCATTTTGACTTCTTACTTCTGCATTTTGACTTCTGACTTTACTCTGACCCATCTTTCTCCTGACAACCTTTGCGGAACCGCCGGGTTTAACAACTCTGGGGTCGATCGGCTGGGGGTTGGCCATCTGGGTTTGACAATCTGGGTGGGGCCAGAGTGGAATCGTAGTGCAGTCTCAGCCCACCCCCCGGAGAAGCTGCGCGTGTCGAATTTCGACGACAATCAGGATCGTCCCAATACGCTGCCGTCGCCGGAACTGAATCCTCTCACCAACCCAGTCTTAGGCAGAAACATGGGCCGCTGGGCTGAGGTGTACTTCACCAGTCCGCCGGAAAAACGGGAGCAGGCGGTGCAGGAGTTGTTGCGGGAACTGGAGCGCGACTCCTCCGCCGGGGAAACATCCGCGCAGGCAACGGCTGGTCCGGGCGACCCAGGCAACGTAGTGGAAGAAGGCCGCACATTTTTTTCCGAGAATTTTCCTGCGAATTTCTCTGCGGATTCCGGCGAAGATTTCTCCGCCGCTTCCGCCGAGATGGACTCCGAAGCCTCCGCAGAGGCTTCCAGAAACTATTCCGAAACGTCTCCCGGTCTGGCGGCGCCGCTGCGGGAGGAGTTCATCCAGTGCCAGTCGTGCGGTCAACTGGCGCTGGTGGAGCAAAAATTCTGCGGAGCCTGCGGGTCTGCATTGCCGGTACGAGGGAGTGTGCCGGTTACGGGGCCGGGGAATGGGGCCGGCGCGCAGGTTTCGGCAACCCCGGAGCCGGGGCTGGACCTGGCGGCTCAGGCAGATCGCTTGGGGAACGAGAAGTTTGAATCCGAGAGATTTGAAGAAGAAGGAAAAATCCGCGAAGAGACGTTTGCCGGGCAGAACGGCGATCGGAACAGCGATCAGAAGGACGATCGGGAGATAGGCCAGCTCCCGACTCCGGTGGAGGCTGTGCTCCACGACCGGCAGCTCATCTGGGCGCAGGGCGTGAAACCGATTACCGACGACGTTCCCAGACTTTTTCTGGACCAGCAGCGGGCTCGGCAGCGGCGCTCTCGCGGGTTGATGGGCGCAGCCCTGGCGATTCTGGTGGCGACTTTGTTTTATGTGGGTGCGCGAGGAACCACGGCATGGCTGCGCGCTCACGATGTAGAGCGCAACGCGGCTGCGAAAGTTGACCCGGCGGACGGCCGCTCGTCCTCAGGCGAATCGCCGCTGCCCGCTCAGACAACGAAACGGGACGATGTGACTCCGGCGGTCGTCGTTCACGCGTCGTCGCCTGCGGCGGCGGGATACTCTGCCGCGCGACCGAATGACAAACCGAATGAGAATGATAAGAAGAATCCTGCGGAAAATAATGGTTCCGGAACTGCCGCGTCCTCCCAAAAATCGATGGTGCCTACGAATGCGGCGGACGTCAGGCTGAACCCGCTCGACGATCGTGCTCTCGCCGACCATGCTCTCACCGACCGTGGAGGCCACGGGGCGGAAGAACTGGCGATTGCGGAAGGCTTTCTCAGCGGGACGCAGGGCAAGGCTCGCGATAGCAACGAGGCCGCGCAGTGGTTGTGGAAGGCGGTGGGCAAGCAGAACGCGGTGGCGGCTCTGTTGCTGTCTGATCTTTATGTGACCGGAGACGGGGTTCCGCGGAATTGCGATCAGGCCCGCCTGTTGCTGGACGCGGCCGCGCGCAAGGGTGTTCCGGGGGCTGGGGAACGGATTCGCGACCTGCCGAATATGGGATGCGAGTAGGAGGAGGCTTAGGGCAATTTCTGATTGTTGATTGTTGATTGAGAACTCAAACCACGTGATTTTGGTTTTCAATAATCAGCAATCTGAAATATCTTTCGTGTCGCTGATGTCAGGCCAAGACGAAAGTCAAGGGCCGACCGCTGGCGCGGCAGTGGCGGGCAAGAGTGCCCGCCCTACCGAACCTCGCACACACGCTAGTTGTATTGGCTTAAGAGGGTGGGGCCGGTGCGGCGCGATTCGTACCACAGGGCTAGCTCCACGCGATTCCAGAGGCCGAGCTTGTCGTAGATGACGCGCAGGTAGTTTTTCACTACATGTTCGGTGGTGCCGATCTTGTCGGCCACTTCCTTGTTTTTCAGGCCTTGTGCGACAAGCTGGATGACCTGCTGTTCCCGTTCACTTGGGGTACGATTTCCATAGCGCTCAATTGCGTGCATGATTGTCTCCGGTATAAGAGTGTCGCGAGTTTGACCCGTTTGATGCCATCGGTGATCCCAAAGCGCAGGAATAACCGGTTGAAGTGAGCTTTCACCGTTCTTCGTGCCATTTTCAGCTGACTCGCAATTTCGGCGTTGTCACAGCCTTGCAAGAGCAACTCAACGATTTGCTGTTCGCGCGGCCCCAAGCGAACGGGCTGTTCTTTCATCGCTTTCCCCCGTAATGGCTTCCCCGCGCCGAGCTGAGGGCGCCAAGTGTTTCAAGATGCAAAAATTTCGCCGGATCGTAGCTGCTTCCAGGTCGTAGTTCCAGATGATGTTTCCATACCCAGTAGCATCCACCATGCCACTTTGAGACAATTTTGGCTGTGACAGGAGAACATTCATTTCCACAGGGGCACGGAAATGGGAATGTGGGCTTGAGGACGCACGGAAAAACGGGCGAGAACGGGCTACAATCCGGGTTCGCGGACAGGCTCGGCGCAGTGAAAAACACCTGTAAAACCGCGGCGATTTCGACGAAGCGGTGGTTGCGAACAAACCTTCCCGTGCCCGTTGCAGGGGGCAGTCGGGCATCCCGGCTTCCCTACTCGGGGACGTCCTGAAAAAGTTATCAGATGACTCCGAAACCCGGCCCGCGACTGACAAATTCGGGTTATCTGCGGCGATCTAGGGTGAATACCCTAGGGGCAAATTCTCCCTGGTTACACGGGATCGCTGCACAAATTACACGGTCTTCCCGATGTATTCCTGGGTTCGAACGTTAGAGTGCACGTGCAACCCCATCCCGTCTGTCGTTAAGACGACATTGACGGGGCAATTTACTGCAGACGAAGCTTGGGGCCGCAACCAGGCGGGACCGGAATTGAATGGGCGATGGGACCGGTAACCGCACCTTTTGCCGCAAACTTTTTCATCGCGGCTGAGAGAGCCGCCTGTGGAACGAATGATATCAAGATAAGCGATTTGGTTTCATACTCTTACAGATGTATTCGCCGATCCGTACGGTCCCTGAATTGCGAGTACGCAAGTCAGGGTGCGGGTGCCTTCGCAGACTTGGTGATCCTCGGCGGCGGTGGTAAGCTCGAAGCAGAGTTAGCATCAGGGACCTACGACCCCGCCAAGTATTGATTTCCTGCATTGTTGAATCTTAAAAGCCTGCCGAAGCATATTAGAATCCAGGCAATGGCGATAAAGGCAGTAGACGAAGAAGACATGAAGTTCAGGAGGCTGAAAGCTTGACTGTTTCCACGGGCCACATTATTCCGCCGCACGGCGGACAACTTGCGGAACTCACTGTTCAACCGGAGCGAGCTGCAGAGCTCAAAGCGCACTCGAAAGAGTGGCCATCGTGGGACCTGAGCGCACGGCAACTGTGCGATCTGGAGCTGCTGATGAGCGGGGGTTTTTCGCCGCTGCGCGGATTTATGACGCGCGCCGACTATGAAGGCGTCTGCCAGAACATGCGGCTGGCCAGCGGAATTTTATGGCCCATGCCGATCACGCTCGACGTCACGGAAGAATTCGCCAAGAAGCTCACGCCGGGCAGCAGCAAGATTGCGCTGCGCGATCCCGAGGGAGTGATGCTGGCGGTGTTGAACGTGGAAGAAGTGTGGCAGCCGGACCGCGCGGCCGAGGCCAAAGCGGTATTCAACAGCACGAGCAAGGCGCATCCTGGCGCGAACTACGCCATGAATCTATCGAACCCCTGGTATGTGGGGGGAAGCGTCGAGGGGTTGCAGGAGCCATCGCATTACGACTTCCGCAGCCTGCGCTTTACGCCTGCTGAGTTACGGGCGGAATTCGCGAGGCTGGGCTGGCGCCGCGTGGTGGCGTTTCAGACGCGGAATCCCATGCACCGCGCGCACGTGGAGCTTACGTTCCGCGCGGCCAAGCAGGTCGAAGCCAATCTGCTGATCCATCCTGTGGTGGGCATGACCAAGCCCGGCGACGTGGATTACTACACGCGGGTGCGGTGCTACCAGTTGCTCAGCTCGAAATATCCGCAAGGCTCGCAGAAACTTTCGTTGCTGCCGTTGGCCATGCGCATGGGCGGTCCGCGCGAGGCTATCTGGCATGCGCTGATCCGCAAGAATCATGGCTGCACTCACTTCATTGTGGGGCGCGACCACGCCGGCCCGGGTTCCGACCCCGAGACCAAGAAGCCTTTCTACGGCCCTTACGAAGCGCAGGAAGTATTCAAGAAACACGAAGCCGACATCGGCGTGACCATGGTGCCTTTCAACATGATGGTCTACCTGGAAGAACAGGATCGCTATGTGCCGGATGATGAAGTGAAGAACGGCGACAAGGTTCTGAATATCTCGGGCACCGAACTGCGCGACCGCCTTAACGAAGGGCGCGACATTCCGGCGTGGTTTACCTATCCCGAAGTGGTGAAGGAGCTGCGGCGCAGCTTTCCGCCTCGGGGCAAGCAGGGCGTCACGATTTTCTTTACCGGACTTTCGGGTTCAGGTAAGTCAACGATCGCGAATGTTCTGCTGACCAAGTTTCTGGAGGTGGGCGGACGCCCGGTCACGATTCTCGATGGCGACCTGGTGCGCAAGAATCTCTCGTCGGAGTTGGGATTCTCGAAAGAGCATCGCGACATCAACATTCGCCGCATCGGCTACGTGGCTTCGGAAATCACGAAGAACGGCGGCATCGCGATCTGCGCGCCCATCGCGCCTTATGACGCCACGCGCAAGGCCGTGCGCCTGATGATCGAGCCCTACGGCGGATTCATCCTGGTGCATGTGGCAACTTCGGTGGAGGTCTGCGAGCAGCGCGACCGCAAGGGACTTTATGCCAAAGCGCGAGCAGGCATTTTGAAGGAGTTCACCGGCATCTCGGATCCGTATGAAGTTCCGGCCGACGCCGAGGTCACCATCAACACTGGCGACCTTTCTCCCGAAGAAGCAGCGCAGGAAATCGTGCTGCACCTGGAGCGCGAGGGATTTATTGGCGTGAACGGAACCGGAGCCTAGGAAGATTTCAGCATGCCGATAATCGCGGCCAAAATCCTGGTGGGCTTTGTGGTCGGAGTCATGATTGGCATGACTGGCGTCGGGGGCGGAGTGTTGCTGCTGCCGGTGCTCATTTACGGCCTGGGAGTTCCGGCGATTGTGGCCGTGGGCTCGGACGCGGTGTTTAACTTCTTCACCAAAATTCCCGCTGGACTGTTGCACCTCAGCAAGGGAACGGTCCGGCGCAAAGTAGTTGTCGCTCTCGCGATCGGCAGTGTTCCTGGGTCGATCTGCGGAGTGGCGCTGCTTACACACATCCGCACGCTCTATGGCAACGGCGTCAACGACTTTATCAAGATCGCCATCGGGATACTGTTGATCGCCATTCCTTCGCTGCTACTGTTTCAGAAGCGCATCGAGGAAAGCGTAGCGCATCGCCCTCCCACGCTGAAGTCGTTTATGGGCATGAGCGTGATTGGCCTGGTGGCGGGCTTTCTGGTGGGCATGACGTCGGTGGGTTCAGGCAGCATCATCATGATGCTGTTGCTGCTTTTCTACAGCTTTTCTCCCAAGGTGAATGTTGGCACGGACGTGGTACACGCGGTGGTGCTGACGGGAGTGACGGGATTGCTGCATTGGCGCCTGGGGAATGTGAACTGGGGGCTGGTGGGTTCGCTGCTGATCGGATCCATTCCGGGTGGGCTTCTGGGCTCACACCTCAGCACGCGAGTGCCGATGCCGTGGCTGCGGCGCATCCTTTGCACTCTGTTGCTGTTGACCGGAGCGAGGATGCTTTGGCCGGCTTTCTGATTCGGCTTTGATAGCAGTTTCGCTGGCCAGGATGGGCGAAGGCCTGGTAGTGGCTTCATTTGATTTCTTCGCATACTTTGCGGCCTTTCTTCGCGCACTTAGCGGTCAGAGTCTTTTGATTCGCGACAAGAACAAGACCCTTTAACCGCAAAGTTCGCAAAGGAAAGCCGCAAAGTACGCGAAGAAATTCAGCCGCCACCGAAGGCTCTTCCCGGTTGACACGGTTCGGGGAGTCTGAGAGAATCCACGGCAGTTTGTTGTGGTTGCGAAACCCGTGCGGGAAGCCGGATTTGGCGTGTTCCACCCCCTTGCCAAGTCCACGGAAGCTGGCTCGCAGGGTCTTTCCCCGGACGTTGGCTGGTAAGCGCGCTCTCCCGGCGCATCGCTAATGTATCGACGATTGAAATCACTTCCCAGGAGACTGATGATGCGAACCCTTCTTCGTTTTGCGGCTTGTTGTGCTGCTCTGGTCTTTTTCTTTGCTCCCCGGTCCTGGTCGCAGAACCTTTACGCTACAAGCGAAACGCTGGACCAACTGGTAGAGGTGAACATGGCCACCGGGGTGGTTACTATTTTGTACAACATCGGATCCAATCCCGACAGCCTGATCGTCGATTCTCAGGGACGGATCATTTACACGACCCAGAAGAACGGAACGCTTTCTATGTACAATCCGAAGACTGGATTGAATACCGTGATTGCGACCGGATTCAGCTACCCGCGCGACCTGATTCTCGATCCCGGAGGGACTACTCTCCTGATCTCCAACTTCGGGATTGGCGCCATTGACCGCGTGAATTTGGTAACCGGAACGGTGACCCCGCTGCTGACGAAGCAGTTCACGGTCGACGGCCTGGCGTACGACCCCGCGGGCGAACTTTTTGCGGTGGTCAATAAGCATACCCAAATTGTCCAACTCAATCCGGAGACGGGCGCGATTCTCAACTCCATCGAGTTGCCTACGCCTCACAACATCAGCTGGTATGGTTTCGACGGGTTGACCTACGACTCTTACACGGGCGAGCTGTGGGCGGCGGATGTGGGAGTGGGCGCGAATTGCCTGGTGGAAATCCCCACGAACTTGTCGACCTACACTCTGTATCAGGTGGGGAACATCCCGACGCCTGATGGAATTATTTCGGACGGCCAGGGCAACCTGTACATCGGCGTAAATCTGGTGAAGGTCTACGAATACAACATTCCGACCAACACCATCACGAAGATGGTGAAGGTGAAGGCTGTGGATGATGTCGCGCTGGTTCCGAACAACTAAAGGAAAGCGGGGCAGAGGTCGGAACGAAACGATCGGGACGATACAAATTTGAAGGGCTGTTACTGGGAGGGTTTCGATTCCGGTGGCGGCCCTTCACTTTTGGGCCGCCCGGCCATCAGATTCTTGCCCGCCGTGCGCAGGGCTTTCAGTTTGGGGCGCAGGGAGAATCGGACGGCGTGCAGCGCGCGAGGCCAAACGCCGCGGTTGAAGATGCACAGGTAGGTTCGCTTCCGCACGTCCTGGGTCCATTCCATTTTCCAGTCTTCGCGGATTCCCATCACATATTCGGAAACCCCGCGCTCGGAACAGTCCTGCAGGATGGCTTTGACAATGAGATGTCCGGGGGCATAATCGCGGTAGTTTTCGTCGTAAGTGCTTTTTGCCGCCCAGTACCGGCCGCGGTAGTTGAAACCGATGTGGGCGGCGATGGCCTTGCCGTCGAGTTCCAGCGTGTACAGGCAAAGGTGTCCTGACTTCTCGGCCTCGCGGGTGACCTCATCGAAAAACTGGTGGCTGCGAGGATCGGAAATAATCGCGCTTTTTTCTTTGCCCTTCCATCCGCTGGCTTCCATGTCGTAGAAGCGCTGCAAATCGTTCGCGCCGTTTTTCTCGGTGCGCAACAAACGCACCGAGCCCAGGGCCGCAAGTTTGGTCTCGCGTTGACGAACCTTGGAGCGCAACTTGGGATGGCGGGGATACTTCTCCAGATCTTTTTTGGCAGTCGGGCCCTGCGGAATCGCAAAGAACGCGATCAGAGGGATCGTCCAGTTCCCGGATGGATGACCGTCTTTTTCAGCGAGGGCGGAGAGTCGTTCGACGGCGGCACCTTCAAGGACCGAGGGCAGTTCCAGAACATCCCAATGTTTACGCGCTTTGAGGGCATTCCAGATCAGCGCGATGGCCTCCTCCCGGCCGGCGGGCAGGTTCGATTCGGACACGGCGCAGGGGATATCGATGCCGACGCCGACAGTGGTGAGGGGTGCGCGGAGCTTGCGTGCCGGGAGGCCGGCGAATTTTCCACGTTCCTCGAGCAGGGGCAGAATCGCGCAAAGACATCCGCGCCGGCGCACAGTGACCACGACCACCTTCGCGTGTGGCGAATAGGCGCGCAGGGCTGCCAGAATCCATTCCGGACGCCAATAGGGAGAATCGTTCTGGACGCGGCCGAGGAATTCCCGCCACTCATCTCCCAGCTGGGTGAAGAGTTCCAGTCCGCCGGTCAACGTTTCCACGGTCAGGTCGGGCATTTTGATCCTGATGTTGATCCTAACATCTGTGTTTTTGCCGCTAGTCGAAGGCGGTTAATCTTCCGGCGCGTGTATCCCGAAGGGCGCTGCTAGGGCGGATAGTATTGGTGCAGCGATTATCGACACTGTGCAATATGTTTCATCCTCCGGCGGAGCCCGCTCCTGCGTGATCGAGGTTTGTTGCTGAAATGAAGGAGTTTGCTGCGCATCTCTGTGGCATTCAAGCTGCTGGCTTGGTACATTGTTGGCGAAGTTTGTGTCAGGCCCAGGACCATGCCCCCCCCAGGCATGAGGAAATAAGTCCCCAAATAGCTATTCGTTCGTGCGACGGAGGAACCCTTCGATGCGGTCCGTGTCAGGTCGTGTTCGTCTCTACTTAAGTGCCGCAGCTCGAGGTTGCGCACTGTTACTTGGAATGTGCGCGGTTCTGGCTTCTGCGGCGATGTGCCAGGTTCAGGTGCTCACCGAGCACAACGATGGGTTCCGCGACGGAGCGAATACCAATGAGAGCGTGCTGACACCGGCGAATGTCAACTTCTCGACGTTTGGGAAGCTGTTCACGCTGGGCGTGGACGGCTACATTGTGGGTCAGCCGCTGTACTTGCCAGGAATGCAGTTTCCGGACGGCACTACACACAACGTGGTCTATGTGGCCACGCAACACGACAGCGTCTTCGCGTTCGACGCGGACCAGAATCTGCCTCCTTTGTGGACGACGAGCTATATCGATCCGGCGGCAGGAATCACGAGTGTTCCGATCAGCGCGTTCGGTTGTCCGGGAACGAATTTCACCGAAGTCGGAATCATGAGCACGCCCGTGATTGATTCGGTCAAGGGCACGAT
Organism: Candidatus Sulfotelmatobacter sp.; assembly: GCA_050014115.1. Lineage (GTDB taxonomy): Bacteria > Acidobacteriota > Terriglobia > Terriglobales > Acidobacteriaceae > Sulfotelmatobacter. Next base: position 15,144 of record JBEKDY010000002.1, read on the forward strand.
CTACGTGGTTGCCAAAACGGAAGAAAACGGAGCGTTCGTTTTCCGGCTGCACGGTTTGAGCCTCACCACCGGGCAGGACGTGATTACGCCGATGGTGATCAGCGCGTCGGCGACCACGAATAAAGGAACGCTGCAGTTCAATCCCGCGATCGAAATGCAGCGCCCGGCGCTGTTGCTGTCGAATGGCACGATCTACGTGGGTTTTGGCAGCAACGGATGCGACAGCTATGCTTTTCACGGCTGGCTGCTGGCCTACGATGAATCGACTTTCGACCCGGTCGGCACGTTCCTCACTACGCCGAACGGGACCGACGGCGCGATCTGGCAAGCGGGCGGGGGCGCGGCAGTGGATACGGATGGCACGATTTTTCTGGCGACCGGAAACGGTACGTTCGATGTAAGTTCAGGCGGGCTCGATTACGGGGACAGTATGCTCCATCTCAGCCCCTCCAGCATCAGCAGCAGCGGCCTGACGGTTCTGGATTATTTCACTCCCTACAATCAGTTGACCCTCGAGAAATCAGACCTGGATCTGGGCTCGGGCGGGGTTACGCTGCTTCCTCCGCAAAGCGGCCCGCACAAGAACGAAATGGTTGGCGGAGGAAAAGAAGGGACGCTCTACCTGGTGGATCGGGCTGGCATGGGCGGATATAACCCGACTGCCGACACCCAGATCGTCCAATCCATTATTGGCGCTTCCACGGGAGAACTGGATAACGTGCCCGCCTATTGGAACGGATTCGTGTACATCGGCGGCGAGGACGATTACGTCAAAGCATTTTCTCTGAACAGCGGACTGTTATCGACGCAGCCTGTGTCGCAGACTCCGAACATTTTCAACATTGGAGGCTCAGGTTCGGTGTCAGTGACTTCCAATCGCACAATGGGCAATGGAATTCTCTGGGCCATGCTGCATAGCGGGAACGCTTCGACACTGTTTGCCTTTAACGCGACGAATCTGGCGACCGAGCTCTATGATTCCAAACAGGCGAAGTTGTCGCGGGATGCGCTGGGAGGCGTCGCCCATTTCACCACGCCCACCATCGCGGATGGGAGAGTCTATATCGGCGGAACGACCGCGCTCACAGTGTATGGGCTGCTTCCGATACTCTCGCCAGCCGCGGGGAACAACCAGTCTGTTTACGCGGGAACCACGCTGTCGTTTCAGGCAGACGCGAACGATGCGTACATGGGAAGTCCGTTGCCCAACATTTCCGTCACCTGCAAGGACGGAGGCGTGGGTGGGACCTTCAGCAGCGCGACCGTGGTCACGAACGCCGAAGGGCAGGCCAGTTTCAGCTACACATTACCCCACAAGGGCAAGAGCATCACCATCACCTGCACCAACCCCGTAATGACGAGTGCGATCTTCTCGGAAACCGGGGTGAACGGTCCGGCGACGCGCGCGGTCACCAGTTCGGGCAATTTCCAGACTGGACCGGTTTCCACTCAATTGCCCACGGCGCTAGTGGTGCAGGTCCTGGATCAGTATGGCTATGGAGTTCCCGGAGCCGCGGTAACGTGGAGCGATGGAGGAGCAGGGGGAGTATTCTCCACGCCAACCTCGACCACCGACAGCCTGGGTAAGGCCACCACGTTCTACACAACGCCCGCCACGACGGGGACGTACACGCTCACCGCGACGACGCCGGGGATCGCACCGGCAAAGTTCCGGGTCACGGTAAATTGAGCAGGGCTGCTGTCGCGAGCGAGGGAGTGGTGCCACGGACTTCAAGAGGGGAAGGATTTCTGCTGAGCCGGGCGTTGGTATTCGCCTTGAGCCTGACCGCGGTAACATTCGTTCTTCCTCTGGCCGATGGTCAGACCAAGGCTCAGGCCGAGCCCCCGGCGGGCCCAAAGACTGAAGTTGTTCCGGCTTACCGGCTGATGGAGCTCCCGCTCCGCCCCCTCGCGATCAGCGATACTGGATGGGTAGCAGGCAATACGGCTGATCACACCGCAGCCCGGTGGAGTTCGCAATCGGGGCTGGAACATATTTTTCTGCCCTCCGAATTCGTTCTGTCCGAGGCAACCAGCATCAACTCCAAAGGCGACGCGGTGGGGGTTGCGTTCACGGCGGATTCCGGCCGCAGCGTTGCATTTGTATTCCGGCAGGGCAAGACTTTCCTGTTGCCAGGGGAGCAGTCGCGCGCCGAGGGCATCAACGACGCCGGTGAGATTGTCGGCCAGTCCAGGCCCCCGGCGGAAAAGGCGGTGGGTCCGGTTCGCTGGAAGAACAACGCACTTCTGGATTTGAAAATCTGTTGCGCGGGAACCGCCAGGCGCATCAACGGAAACGGCCAGATCATCGGGGACACTTACGATTTGCAGGGACACTATCACGCATTTCTTTGGGATGCGGAACTTGGATCTCGGCTGCTCTCGACCGCCGGCGAAGAGTACAGTTCGGCGCTTGCGCTCAACCAGCGCGGAGAGGTTGTGGTGCGGACGGTTCCCGGGGGCCTGTTCGTATACACGGGCGGAAAGTTCGAGCCCATCGACGCTCCGCAGGCCGCGCCCCGCGGTCTGAACAAAGACGAAGTGGTGGTGGGATCCTTCGGCCCAAAGCCGGAGGGGCAACATGCCTTTGTCTGGGACAAGGCTCATGGTCTGCGCGACCTGAACGCACTGGTTGGCGCGAATTCGGGATGGACTCTGGAAGTGGCCACCAGCATCAACGATCGCGGCGAAATCGTGGGATGGGGCGATCACGGCGAAACGCAGAATGCCGGCTTTCTGCTGGTGCCGGTGGGGCAGAAGGCTCCGCAGAAGTAAGGCGTGGAGCAGTTCTCAGTTCTCAGTTCTCAGTTCTCAGTTCTCGGTTCTCGGTTTTCGGCCGGGGCGGCGGATTTTGAGTTCACATCAGAATTCTTGCTGCTGGCGCTGATTCCAACCTCCATTTTCCAACCGGTGTTGTCCATTCGGTCACGTCACCTGCCCTTCTGAGTTCTTTAGGGTCAGCGTCCTCGGGTATCTTTTGGCAGGCCCGGCTCTCTCTTAGAGTTCTCTTAAGGACTCGAACCCTTGGGCCCCCAATTCTGTTTCCGAGGGATATACATGCTACGAGCAAGCTGGCTTTGTTTCACCCGAGCGGTCTCTAATTCTGGACTGCGGCGGTTTCTGTCTCTAGCCTTGATTTCTGCCTTTTCGCTCGCAGCGACTGGGAACCTGTTGATGGCCAGTTCTGGCGCAGGCGCGCCGGCAGCTTCACAGCCGGCGGAGGATGCCTGCAAATCCTGTGTAAAAGTAACAGTTTCCCCACTCACGCCGACCATTGAGGAGGGTGAGAAGGTGCAGTTTTCCGCCACGGTGACCAACCGGCGCAATACGGCGGTGATCTGGTCAGCGAGCGCAGGAAGCATCACTACCGAAGGTGTGTTCACCGCGCCCAAAAACTATACGTCGAAGGCGATCATCATAACGGCAAGAAGTGTGGCGGAGGGCTCGGCTGAGGCCAGTACAGCTGTGACCGTCACCGAAGCTGGACCTACGATTTCCACGTCACGAATTCCAGATGCAGTGGATGGCACCGCTTATAGCGCAACTCTGGTCGCGAGAGGCGGCAAAGCTCCTTACCGTTGGAGCATTGTCTCGGGTGCGCTGCCAGCCGGCCTGCAGCTTGCTGCGACGACTGGAGCAGTGACAGGAAAAGCTACAAGAACCGGGTCTTTCGCTTTCGAGATCCGGGTGACGGATTCGGCCTCGCGGAGTGACAGGCAATCGCTCACGATGGACGTTTCATCGTCGACTTTAGTTTGCGGTCCGCCTGCCTACAACTGCTCCCGCTCCGACCGCGAGATTGCCCAGCTGCCAACATCGTTACCGAATGTTGGGAACCTGGCGGGCGCGAATACGACGGTTACCGACCCGGCCTTCGGAAATGCGATTGTGAGGATCACCGACTTCCACACGGACCCGAGCGCTCCGTTGTCGTTTGCTCGCACGTTCGTGACCTCCAGCAGCGGCAGTGCGGACGAAAATCTTTGGAACGTTGACTCTTCTCTTTTTGTTCTTCAAAGCGACGGCGGGGCCGGGTATCCTTACGCCTTCAACGCTGCGAACTTGCATGCTACGCGTCTCTACCCTTCCAGCTACCCGTCTTCGAACGGACTCAAACTGGCCGGGGGCGGCACGTGGAGCCGCGTCAGTTCGAACCTGCTTTATCTCGACGCCGGCACGACCATCACGAGTTACGACTTTACAGACCGGACCAACCCTCCCGCGCCGCAGTTGGTCTATGACTTCACAAGTTCGCCAAGCTGCCTTCCGCCCGGATTCTCAGTGACGTGGAAGACGAAAGGGGGCGTGAGCGCCGGGGACACCGTGTTCGCGATGGCTTACTCCAACCGCGGAAACCAGGGCTCGGCCATTTATGCAGTCGCCTATAAAGTGGGCAGCGGCTGCGCGATGCTGAACACGCAGACCGGCCAGATCACCGGCGACTGGGGAACCAGCGGTCCTGCGAACATCAATGATCGTTGGACGATTCACAACGTCAAGCTGTCGAAGGATGGGAACTGGCTGATCCTCGCTGCCACGAACTGCTTATCGTCCTCTTGCTCGAAGGGACCGTACTTCTGGCAGATTGGAACTACGAACGTCACCTCGTGCGGAGCCAGCGGATTGTGTAGCGGGCATTGGACCGAGGGATACACGCACTGGGTGAACAATAACAACACACCGCTGGGGGATCAGGTGATACGTACTTTCGCCGACCCGGACCCCCGATCCATTACCCAATCCTTCCCCGAACGAATCGTTGCTCCGTTTGACCAGCACCAATCGTGGAACAACGCTGATCCCGCTGATAGTGTCCCTTTTCTCGCATCCACATGGAGTCCCATCAGCAAAGATTTTCCTGCCGCGTGGTACAACGAGATCATTGGGGTAGCGTCCGATGGAAGCGGCAAGGTTTGGCGATTCGGGCACAGCTTCATCAGTTCCCGATCGGGGGTTTTCAGCACTCGTTATGCGATCGGCAGCGTTTCTCAGGATGGAAGGTTCTTCCTCTTTTCATCCGACTGGATGGGAACACTGGGCTCTGAAGAAGGCGACCAAACCTGCAGGCTGGCCAGCAATTGCCGTGGGGACGTCTTTGTGCTGCAGTTGAACTGATTTTGCTGGGCTGATTCCGGCGGGAGTTAAACGCAAGGTGGTGACTTAATTTACGCAAGTTCATCACCTTGCCCATCCAGCAGCGGAAGGCTGTGTAACACGTTCAGATTCGTTGCTGGTAGTAGGCAAAACCGTCCAGATATTTGGCGATCTGCTCCGGGCTGGATTTCCGCGCCATGCCGATGCGTGGCAGCTGATAACGATCGCTGGAATTGCTGACCATGCCGAATTGCGCAATGACCGAGCAATCGTAGCCTGCATCCGCGACTTGCCGAACCTGGCTCGGGCGGAAATCGCCGGGCATTCCGTTCGGAAAGCAAAACAAGCGGACCTTGCGACCGATGCCCTCTTCGATTTGAGCCCGCGAGCGCGTGAGCTCCTCAAACGATTCTTCGTCTGTGACGCTGGAAAGAATTGGATGGGTCACGGTGTGGGAACCGATCTCCATCAACCCGGAGTCCGCCATTTCCCGAAGCTCGCTCCAGGAACAAGGCGAGTATTTTGCCGGCGCGGTCTTTGGAATGGAAATCGCCGCGCCCACGCTCTTATCCAAACTGCGGGCCATCGCTTGAATTCGTGCGTTGCGCTCTTCCGGTCTCATTCGATTCAGCAAGCGAAAAACGCCATCGAGTTTGCCCGGCGCAAGCTCATCGGGAGGCCTGGATTGCTCACTCAGCCAGAGGACTTTGTCGGTCCAGATCCAGTCCTCTCCGCGGATGAACGAACTCACCACGAAGAAAGTCGCCGGAAATTTAAATTCTTTCATCAGCGGAAACAGAAATTCGTAACAGCTGCGCCGGCCGTCATCAATGGTCAACGCCACCGTGTTCCGGTCCAGCTTCCGCGCGGAGGCCAGCCGGTCGGCAAGGTCCAACAGCGGTACAACCGTGAAATGGCGACGCAGATACTCGAATTGGCGGCGGATGCCTTCCACATTGAGCGCGTCGGGGGCGGTCGCCTTGGGGCCGCAGAAGTTGTGATACATCACAATCCGGGCCATGCGCGCAGACAGGGCTCGCGAGAGAGAGAACACGCCGAGGCTCTGCAGCGTACGGAGCGCGAGCCTACTCATGCAGCTCCTCGAAGCCGCGAGTCTGCCGACTGATGGGGCAACGGGCGACTGAATGGCAGGCCGGGACGGCCATTTCGAGGGGAGTCTCCGCGGCAGATTGACGCATTCCACGCGATGATATCATCGTCGCGGTCACTTATTTGACCCCGGATTTGATCCTGTTCGAGGTGTCTCGAATCGAATGCCGAGCCTGAAGAAGCAACTGGCAGCCTACGCCCGCGTGGTCACCAAGCGCCAGCCCGCGGCCCGAGGTTTAACCGTTTACCCGGATGATACGTTTCTGGTTTCCTTCCCCAGGTCCGGGAACACGTGGACGCGTTTCCTGGTCTGCAATCTGATCAATCCGGACGATCCGGTCAACTTCGCGCAACTGGAATCGCGCATCCCCGAAATTTACGATGTCACCGACCGGAATTTGCGCGCGTTCCCGCGCCCGCGCATCATCAAGAGTCACGAGTGCTTTGACCCGCGTTACAAGAAAATCGTCTACATCGTGCGCGATCCCCGCGACGTGTTGATCTCGTATTACGAATTTCAACTCAAACGCAGGGTCATCTCCGAAGAGTTAAGTCTGGAGGAGTTTGTCCCCCGCTTCATGGAATCCGAGATCGAGCCCAAGACCGGCTCCTGGCGAGATCACGTAGTCAGCTGGACCGCCACGCGCGGCGGCCAGAAGAACTTTCTGCTGCTGCGTTACGAAGACATGCTCGCCGACACGCAGAAAGAAAGCGCGAAGATCGCTTCGTTTCTCGGCCTCGATTCAAGCCCGGAACGCATCGCGCGCGCGGTGGCTCTGAGTTCCGCGGACCGCATGCGCAAGCTCGAGAAAGAACAGTCGCGCCAATGGAAGGAAACGAAAAAAACGCGGCAGGATAAGCCCTTCGTTCGCAAAGCGGCATCCGGCGGGTGGAAAACCATCCTGTCGGAAAAATCTGTCGCACAGATCGAGTCAGCGTGGGGAGGCGTGATGCGCTCAGCGGGCTACAAACTGGTGACTGCGGGCGAAGCCGGGGTTAGTTAACTTCACGATCAGCTGCCTTCAGCGTTATTAGCTTGCAGATGGTTGAGGTCTAAGCCACTAATCTCCGGTTAACCACAGAGGCGAGCTCCGCGGCATTAACCTTTTTTCCCAATCGCGCCCTTGAGGCTGGCCCACGCTGCCGCCGGCAAATGGCCTCGCAACCAGCGCTTGGCGTTCGAACTTTCGTTCCTCAGCGCCAGGTGAAGACTTCCTCGGCACCAGGGACGCGCGAAGTGCAGGTTAAGATAATTTTTCACCTCGGCGCCCCAGCGCATCTTCGATTCATCGGTGCCACCCAGAAAGTCGTAGCGGCGAACGCCGTCGGCGATCACCTGTTTGAGCACCTGGCTGCGCAAAACGTAGCCAACACTGTCGGCGGCATAGTCCGGATCGAAACCTTCCTGCAGCGAGAAGACGGTAGTGCCATACCGCAAACCAAACTGCGCGGCGACAACTTTCCCTTGCACTTCGAGCACCCAGAATTCCAGCTGGCGGCGCGCCAGCAGAAGCCGCGCCAATTCGCCATAAAACTGGCGGCGCGCGGGCGAGTGCAAGGTTCCGGGCAATCCTCGCAACTGCCAGTGCTTGCCGTGGAGTTCGTAGAGCGCCTGCAGAAGAGCGTCGATCTCACTCTCGTGCTGGCAGCGGCGGATTCGAACCTCATACTTTTTTTCCAGCCGCCGGGTTCGCAGACCAATCTTGCCGCGCTCTTTGCTCGATATCCCTTTCAGGTGAGACTCCCAGGTTTCCCCCAACTCCACCACAGTTTGCGGTTGCGTCGAAGTAAAATATTTCCACTTGCGCTCGCCCAGGTCTTCGAGCAGCCGTGCTCCCGCGGCAGAACTGGAAGGAAGTGTATTCAGTTCGCACACGTCCCAGAGCGCAGCGTTCCGTTGCATCCAGTGGAGCAGAGCCTGACTCATAGACGTCTCCCAGCCCGGCCGCACGGGCAGGTCGAGGTTGTCGGAGTCGTGGCTGCCATCGCCCATCAAGCGCAACAGGCGCAGCGAGACGGGAAACGCTCTTCCGGTGGTCAAAGCAAGAGGCGCGAGACCTACGAGCGCGGAAGAGGCATCGCGAAAGGCGAGTACCTGCAGACGGTCGGTGGCCCCGAAGGCGCGCCACCAGGGAGCAAGCCACTCATACGTGGAGAACACAGTCGAGAATGGATATTCGCCCAGCAGGGCATCCCACTCTGGCCGTAAATGCTCCAGACTCTCCAGACTGTCGTAAACAGTGATTGTGCAGCTCTGGTCCGAAGCCATCTCCCTGATCTTCCTGATAACTGAATAGTGACTGCCTGGTGTCTGCTGTCGAGTGCTCGGCCAACCACCCGGACAACTATTGAGATTTTCGCGCAGTGCAGCCGGCTGAAGTGGGGGGTAGTGAAATCCTATCATCCTCCGAAAACCGACCAGACTAACTTTGCAGATTCCATGATCCAGACCTTCGCGGACTGGCGGTGTCGCCACCAGGGTTGCTGAAACTCCGGATCGGGCACGCCTTCGACCCATACGTGCATCTGCGGGTCCGGCTTGGTCACTTTTCTCCAGAGCATTCCGGCCCGGCGCGTGTGATAGTCCGAGGTCACAATCTCGATGGACTGCCAGTGATGATCGTGAATGCAAGCAAGAAGAGCCTGTGCTTCCTGCAAGGTGGAGTTCACCTCGCCGGTGGTCTCGCAAAAGTCGACCCGGCCGGCCAATTCGGCGCCGTAGGTGCGTTCGAGAAAGGCGCGGGCCACCGGAGGAATGGCCTGGCCCCAGTAAGATTCCTTGGGAACGCTCAGCAGGACTCGATCTGCAACGCCCCGCTGCAACAGGTTGATAGCTCCGGCGATGCGGACTTTTTGAGCGGCGATCGAACCCTGAAGCACGATTCCTGCATCCACGTGCCCGGGCGCCGGATCGCTGGCGATCAACAGGCCGCCGCCAAAGCGCATCAAGCAAAGGGCAAAGACGATTGCGGCGGCAAGCAGCCACCGAAGTACCGGGAACCGGAACGAGGGCCTGACTGGCAAAAGCATCCGACGGGCTCCGCAATACCGGTCACCCCATATGGATCCTATCTACGGAGCATGCATAGGGATCACGGGCCGCGGAACCAGCGCCCCCGGTATTACGAAAGCGTCCCGATTCTAGCATGCAGCGGACGGTTATCTGGACATCGGCTACACTTTATGCCAACCTGAAATGCCTGTGAAACGAACACGAACACGCGATCCCGCCGGTTTTTTCGCCGCTCAGCCAGAGATCGGACCCCAAGATCGGACCCCAACGAAATGAGTTTAAAGACCCGGACCCTGACGAATGTTCTGTCGAGCGGGGGAGGCCTGGTGGTGAACATCGCCGTCGGCTTTTTTCTGTCTCCGTTTGTCTTGCATCATCTGGGGGATGACGCCTTCGGCCTGTGGATCCTGATTTTCTCTTTAACCGGCTACTACGGCATTTTCGACTTTGGAATCCGCTCTTCGCTCATCCGTTATGTCTCAAAGTTTCAGGCCACCGGAGACAAAGAACACCTGGCCCGGCTCATCAATACCAGCCTGTTCGTTTACACCTGTCTCGGGCTGGTTTTGATGGTCCCGACTGTACTGGGCAGCTTCTATGTAGACCGGTTCTTCCACATTCCGACTGCATTTCTACACGATGCGCAAATTCTCTTTTTCATGGTCGGAACCTGCATCGCTGTGGGATTTCCGTTAGGAATGTCAGGCGGAATCCTGGAGGGACTGCAACGATTCTATCTGTTGAACAGCACCAACATTGTAGGCACACTGATCCGGGCAGCGCTGATTATCTACTTCCTGCATCGCGGTTTTGGACTGCTCACCGTCGCCTTCATCACCATGTCGATGCCGCTGCTGATGTCAGCGATTCGCGGAGTGATTGCGCAGAACATAGTGGCCGTTCCTTACGGCTGGCGATACGTGGACCGCGAATCTTTCAAGCAGGTCGCCAATTACGGATCAGTGACTTTTATGATCATTGTGGCGGCCCGGCTTCGATTCAAGTCCGACGCGGTCATCATTGGCACGTTTCTTTCCGCGGCCGCCATCACGCGGTTTTCCATTGGATCGCGCCTGGTGGATTACGCCGGGGAAACGGTAAGCAGCGTGGCGCAGATTTTCACCCCCATGTCCAGCCAGTTCCATGCGACCGGAGATTACGACGGGCTGCGCAAGATTTTTATTTCCGGAAACAGGGCTTGCGCTTTCATCATGTTTCCCTTAGCCGTCGCTTTGATTGTGATGGGTAAATCGGTGATCGAGGCCTGGGTAGGGCCGCGATATATCTCCAGTTACATCATTCTGCTCATTGCGCTGATTCCGGCAACGCTCTATAACGCTCAGACCACCTCTAACCGGATTCTGTTTGGCATGAGCATGCACAAGGCGCTGGCTATGGTCGTGCTGATCGAAGGTGTGTCCAATATCATCCTTAGTGTCGCTTTGGTGCGCCCGCTGGGAATCATCGGAGACACAATCGGTACGGCCATTCCGCTGTTCTGTACCGCAGTCTTTTTTCTGCCGCGTCATTTATGCCGCAAGCTCGAGGTTCCGATTCTGAAGTTCATCACGGAGACATATTTCTACCCCCTTCTCTTTTGCATCCCGATGGCGTTAGTACTGCTCCTCATGCAGCGCTCTTTTTATGCTCATCGTTATCCTCAACTCGTCGTCAATCTGCTCGCGGGCGGGGCTACGTATGCCGTGGGAGTCCTCTGGTTCTTCTTCACGCGGGAATCCGTGGGCATCGAGTTGCGAGGCAAGATAGCCCGCTATTTCGTACAAACTGACGAGAATTGAAGCTTTTGCGGCGCATCCGGAGAATTCTGGAGAATCCCTACAGTGGAACGATCTGAGTCCTCGCCGCAAACTTTTTCACTGCGCCGGCCTAGGGCCGTGATCCTAAGCCCCTGATCGCCGATATGTATATCATTCTAAATGGCTTACAATCGGCACTGACACTCGCAAAGGCCTGCGGATTGCACCTGTATTCGTGGCCAAAACACAAATGACTTCTGCCTATTCTGACATTCTCGCCCGCATCGAGGCCGCGCTGGAAGCAGCCCGCAAGGTTTTCGACCGCTTCACGCCTGGGGAGGTGGAAACGGAGTTCAAAGCCGGCCACGATCCGGTTACGGCCGCCGACCGCGCAGTGGACGCAGTGCTGCGCCAGAATCTCTTGCACGAGGGTGAAGGGTGGCTTTCCGAGGAGACGATCGACGATTTCTCGCGTCTCGACAAAGCGCGGGTCTGGGTGGTCGACCCTCTCGATGGCACGCGCGAGTTCGTCAAGGGACTGCCTGAGTTCTGTGTTTCGATTGGATTTGTGGAGAACGGAAGACCCGTGGCGGGAGGAATCTACAACCCCGCAACGAAAGAAACGTTCCTGGGATCGATCGACACGGGCGTGCTCTACAACGGAAAGCCTTCCCAGCCCAGCAGCCGCACCAGCCTGGCCGGAGCGCTGGTGCTGGCCAGCCGCAGCGAAGTGAAGCGCGGCGAGTGGAAGCCGTTTGAGAACGCTCCGTTTGAGATTCGCGCGATGGGCTCAGTGGCTTACAAGCTGGCGCTGGTTTCAGCGGGCCTGGCCGATATTACATTCACGCTTACGCCCAAGAATGAGTGGGACGTGGCTGCCGGCGCGGCGTTGGTGGAGAGCTCCGGAGGGTTTGTGAGCACTTTGGAAAACACGCCGTTGCGCTGCAACAACCGCGACCCACTGATCTCGGGCTTGCTCGCGGGAGCGCCGTATTTGCGGGAAGAGCTTTTGGCGGCCGTCCACCAGCATGTGGCGTCGGCGACTGTGAAATCCGAACAACGCTGACTGCCCTTCCCCGCAACGCTTGGTACTCTGGAGGCACCTGTGGACGAGCTTCCGTTTGGATTTCGCGATCGTTCATGGTGAGCGCTGACAGATTAGGAGCAAAGAGTGTTAGACTTTTTTGCACGCAAGTATAGAAGGGGCCGCGCGCATCTCCCGTCCACCCCAACATGGGGACGGTCCAAGGAAACGCCTACTGCTTCCAGATCGCGTGCGGGGAGTGGACTGTTGCCTGGGAATCCCGTAGCCGAACCATCACAGATTTCAGCGGAAGCGTTGCTGCACTGTCCAGATTGCCAGGTCTCGCTGGCGCGGCGGAGCGATGCCTACGTTTGTCCCTCCTGCGGGCGCAGCTTCCCCGAGGTGCGCGGCATCGTTCGCTTTGTCGACGAGAGTAACTATGCGGATAGCTTTGGCTATCAATGGCGGCGGTTTGAGCGCACGCAATTGGACCACGGCGGCAGAAGTCTCTCCGAGGAGGACTTCATCAGAAAGGTTCGCGTCAGGCCGGAGGACTTCAAGGGCAAGCTGGTTCTCGACGTGGGTTGCGGCATGGGCCGTTTCGCCGAGGTGGCCACGCGTTGGGGCGCCCGCGTGGTCGGAATCGACCTGAGTGCGGCTGTGGAGGTCGCAACGAAAAACCTGGCTGATCGCGATTTCGTGGCTTTCCAGGCGGACGTATTCTCCCTTCCCTTCCTGCCGGGGACGTTTGATTGCATTTACAGCATGGGAGTGCTCCATCACACTCCCGATTGCGAAAAGGCGGTCAAGACGTTGGCACAGTATTTGAAGCCCGGTGGCATGCTCGCGGTTTGGTTATACAGCGGTTACAACAAGTGGTATCGGTTCAGTGATCAATATCGCAAGATCACTCACCGCATGTCGCCCCGGGTTTTGCATCGTTTCTTCAGTTTCGCGGTTCCTGTTCTTTACTGGCTGGATCGCGGCTTGCGTGTCATCCCCGTGGCCGGGAAACCGGTGGCGGGTCTTGTGCACCACGTCTTCCCCGTCAACCGGCATCCCGATCCGGAAGTGAGAGTTCTGGATACCTTGGATTGGTATTCGCCCAAATACCAATCCAAACATACCTATGAGCAAGTGTTCCGGTGGTTTGAGAGTTGTGGGCTGGAAGAGTTGAGTGTTGGAGAATTTCCGGTTGGCGTTCGAGGCCGGAAGCCTCTGCGCGGCGAGCCGCTGACCAGCCGAGGAACGTAGCGACGTCTCGATGCACTGGTGATTATTGTTGGTAACGCTGTTAGTAAAATCATTAATAACGCCTGGAAACACCCGAAACACACTTCTCCCCGTGGACAACATTCTTGTAATAGGTGGACGACTGCGAAGCGCGGCCTTCCGTAAGCTGGAGGAGTGGCAGTCGTGTGACCAGGCTCTGGTCATCGACCTTGATCCCGCGAAGAACGAGTCCCGGCGTTGCGTGGAGTACATTTCTCCGCCCGAGGTATGTCCGCCTCACCTGCCCGCGGTGTTGTTCAAATCGGCCACCATCAAAGAGAACAGGCTGTACACCTGCACCTCCACCGAGATTCTGGTGTATGAATTGCCCAGTTATCGGCTCGCACACTACGTCTCCCTGCCCTGTTTCAATGATCTCCATCACGCGTATCCCTCGCACGATGGAACGATTCTGGCCGCAGTGACCGGGCTCGACATGGTGGTGGAAGTCACGACGGAAGGAAAACTTCTGCGCGAATGGAGCGTGATTGGCGAAGACACTTGGGCGAGATTCTCGCGCCAGACGGACTACCGGCTCGTCCCGACGACCAAGCCTCACCGGTCGCATCCCAACCATGTGTTCGAACTGAACGGCGAGATCTGGGTGACCCGTTTCCAACAGCAGGATGCCATTTGCCTGACCAAGCCGGGACCGCGCATCGAGCTCACCGTGCCGCGGCCGCACGACGGCTACATTTTTGGCGACAGGGTTTATTTCACCACGGTCGATGGCCACGTCATCATCGCCGACCAAAAAACGCTCAAAGTGGAACAGACCATTAACCTCAACCAGATGAGCGGACAGACGGGGCAAGTGCTGGGATGGTGCCGCGGTGTGCTGCCTCTGGACGAACGCCGCGTCTGGGTGGGGTTTACGCGGGTGCGTCCCACCAAGTTCGTGGAAAACGTGGCATGGATCAAACACGGCGGCTCCCGGCACAGGCCGTCGCACATTGCGCTCTACGACCTTGAACGCAAGACTTGCGAACTGGAAATTGCGTTGGAACCGCACGGCGTGGGAATCGTATTTAGCCTGCTTCCGATCCCCGAGGACCCAATCCCCCAGGCTCCGATCATTCAGCCTCCGATCAAGGGGCCGTGTTGATGTCCACTCCCTCCATCATCTACCTGATGTACCACGAGCTGGAGATTCCTGGGCGGAGTCTGTGCAGTTCCGAGCCTGGCTACGAGCGCTATGTTTTGCCGGAGCGCGAATTTCGAGAACAAATTGACTTCCTGAAAGCCAATGGATACCGGGGGCTGAGCGTGGGCAGGGCGGTGGCTTTTCCTGAAGGGCCGAACCCCTCTACGAATGCTTGCACGGACATCTGCATCACTTTCGATGACGGCTCCGAGACCGATCTGCTGGCTGCCGCGCCCATCCTGCATCAGGCCGGCTTCGGCGCGACTTTCTACATCACGGCAGGATGGTTGGGAAAACCGGGACATCTTTCAGCATTGCAGCTGAAGGAACTCAGCGCGCAGGGCTACGAAATAGGCTGCCACTCCATGACCCACCCCATGCTCACCGATCTGGATGAAGCCGGCTTGCAGCGGGAGATCGCCGACGCGAAGTCGCAGCTGGAACAAATTGTGGGCACGCCGGTGGAGCACTTCTCGTGCCCGGGAGGCCGCTACGATCATCGCGTGATGACAATTGCCCGCGCTGCCGGATACCGGACCGTTGCTACCAGCCGCATCCACACCAACTCTCCCGGCATGGATTTGTTTTCCCTGGGCCGGGTTGCGATTCTTCGCGGGACGCCGATTAAGGATTTTGCCGCGATCTGTTCGGGAGACGGGTTGCGGCGTCTGCGCGCTCAGGGCACGCTTCGCGATGCGGCCAAGCAACTGCTGGGCAATTCATTCTACGATCGCGTCCGCGACCTCTTGCTTGGCGGTCGAAGGGCGCTGTGAAGGCGTGGTTTGCTGGGCGAGGTAACATAAACTGGAGAAGTTCGGATGGAGTATCCGAGGAAGAGCTTAACCACAGGGGTCACAGGGTACCAGCTTATGAGCGAAACCGCGGCAGCCAGTGGATCAGGGCAGCAGGTGAGGAAGAACACAGGCTCGGAACGGAGCCGCCGCCCGGTTTTTGTCATGGGCTGTCACCGGTCCGGAACGAACCTGCTTTACGACACCTTGCTGTCGGCGGGCGGCTTTGCCGTTTATCGCGGGTATCTTCCCATCTACAAAATTCTGATGCCGCGCTTTGGAGATCCCGGCAATCCCCGGAACCTGCGAAGAATCGTCGGTACTTTCATGCGCAGCAAAGGTTTCACGTGCACGGAGTTGGATGCCGCACAACTCTCGGGCAAGCTGATGGCAGAGTGCCGCACTGGGGGCGACTTCATCCGCATCGTGATGGACGAAGTGGCGCGGCAACAGAGCATGCAGCGCTGGGCGGTTTACGATCCTGACAATGTTTTGCATGTGCCAAGAATCAAGGCCGACCTTCCCGATGCGCTCTTCGTGCACATTATTCGCGACGGCCGCGACATCGCGCTGTCGCTGATGAAGATGGGCGAATTCCGGCCGTTCCCGTGGAGCAGGAAGGCGCGCGGGTTGCTGGAAACGGCCATCTACTGGGATTGGATGGTGCAAACCGGACGCCGTCACGGACAGAAAATTCCTGCCGACTACATCGAGATTCGTTATGAAGATCTGGTGGGCGATCCGCGGCGCACTCTGGAGACCCTGGGGCAATTTTTGGATCACGATCTGGACCACGAGCGAATTCAGAAAACCAAGCTGGGACGACTGCGCGAGTCCAATTCCTCGTTCCGCGACGAAGCCGCGCAAACCCGCGAGAATCCGGTGAACCGTTGGAAGGAACGATTATCCGGTCAGGAAATTGCCGACCTCGAGGCGCTGATCGGCCCCAGCCTGGAAGAATCGGGGTACGCACTAACGACTTCAGTGGAATCGCGTCGCGTAAGTCTGCGGAATCGATGGCTCGCGGCGGCCTATCCGCGTTTTCTGGCCGCCAAACTTTGGCTCAAACTGCACACCCCGGTTGGACGCCTTGCCAATGTTTCGTCGTTGGAACTTTCACAACCGGCTTCGGACACTGCCGCGGACAGAGACTAGAATGGTAGTTGGATGTGATCGAAATGGATTTTATCGATTGAAAATCTGCGCAATGAGATACTTCCTGCAATTATGTGTGGCATTGTGCGTGTGCGTTGCCACATGCGCGGCGCAAGCGCAGTCGGAGCCGCGGCATGAGGCTGGTGCACTCTCTCCGGCCGGAACCACGGAATATTCCGCCCGCACCGACCGCAAGCTCGAGCCCTACAAGGAAACACCGCCCGCCATCGGACCGGCGGGATCTATAATCACCGACCCGATTTTCGGATCGCGGATTCTTCGTGTCACCGATACCTTGTCGGATCCGAAGCAGGCCGGACGATCGCTTTTCACGCCGTCTTCCGCGGAACAAAACTCGTGGAACAAGACTTCGACCATCTTTTATGTGAACACATCCGGGGGCTCGTTCGTGCTGTACAGCTTCGACCCGGCAACCATGAAGGCGCGATTGGCGGATGCTCCGAATCTGCCGTGGAATGCCGAACCCCAGTTCAGCTTCTCCCAGGCCAATATTCTTTACGGAATGGTGCGCCGGGAGCCGGTGTTTCAGCAGTACGATGTGGCCAAGCACAAAGTGAGCGACGTAAACGACGCTTCAAAGTGCGTGAAGCTTCAGGGGTCTGACACGGGACATTCGCTTACGGTCAGCGCCGACGACAACCGCTTCGCGGCGTCACTAGGACCGCAGCAGGACCAGAATTATCTGGTCTACATTTACGACCGCGTCCAGGGTTGCCGCTGGTATAACACGCAGACTGGAGAAGTCGGCGGGCAATGGGGACCGAAAGGAACCATTTCTGCTCCCGATCGTTTTCTTATGCACAATGCCCGCATGGCGAAATCAGGAAAGTTCGTCTACCTGGCGCGTGGCGGCGGGCGCGAGGGTGGTGGAGTTGGCAAGAATCTGGTGGTTTGGGAAATCGATACGCTGAATGTTAACGCCTGCGAGAAAGGCTGCCGGGGACACCACGCGCTGGGGTACACCCATATTCTCGGCTCCTCCGGTATCGGCCATCCCATGGACGTTTGGATCCGACCGTTGAACCATCTGGAGGATGCGACTCCGCTGATCGATGGGCTGGAACCCTCCAGGGATTTCTGGTACGACTCGCATTTTTCCTGGAACAATGTGGACCCGAGCGACTCCGCGCCGGTTTGTTATTCCACCTACAGCCCGCGGAATCCCGATGAACCGGGGAAACCACCGTCGGTGGACGGACCCTGGGAAAACGAGATCGACTGCGCGGAAACTGACCGCAAGGCTTCCAAGGTCTGGCGTTTTGCCCACACCTACAGCAGCGCCAGAAACGGCTTCTATTCAACCCCACGAGGCAATGTCTCACAAGATGGACGCTTCTTCATGTTTAGCTCCGACTGGCAGGACCAGCTGGGAAAAATGCCGAAGGGCGACAAATTCCGGACCGACGTTTTTGTGGTCGAGTTGAAATGACGCACGGGAAACAAAACTTGAGCACAGTGGGGCAATCGAGATAGATGGACTCCTCGATGGGCGCAATCGCTCCTCCCTTAGCCTCAGCCCCGGAAGGCACGTTCCACCACATAGGCTTTGTGGTCGCCTCCATTTCAGACTCTGTGCAGGGCTTTATCGACGTGCTGCGGGCGGAATGGGATGAAGTGATTTTTCACGATCCAAACCAGATCGTGCGGGTGACTTTCTTGCGCGGCAAAGACGCCGGCAGTCCGCGGCTGGAGCTGGTTGAACCCGCGGCAGACGATTCGCCGGTGATTCCATTCCTGAAAAAGGGCGGTGGGTTGCACCATCTCTGTTATGAAGTGGAGAATCTGGAACAGCAGTTGGCATTCTGCCGTTCCCAGGGCTCACTCATCGCCCGGCCGCCGCTTCCTGCAGTCGCCTTCGGCGGACGCAGGATCGCCTGGGTTTACACGAAGAATAAGCTCCTGCTGGAATATTTGGAGCGCTGAGAACGGAACCCAAAACGACTGAAATGAACAATGCACATGAGCGCAACGCTTAAAGCTCGGGACCTCCGCAAAGAAGCGGACGAACTGATCGCCTCCGGATCGGCAGACTTAGCCGCCCTTCGTCTCGCCGAGTTGTGGCGCAACGAGAGCGGGGCGGGAGCAGCAGCTTTTGTCGTATCCCGTTACGAGAAGTTGCGAGAGAAGCTTCCGCTGGCGCGCTATCGGCTGGCGATTCTGCGATCGTTTACCGTAGAACCGGTGATCCCTTTACTGCGTGCGGCGGCTTTTGCGTCCGGAATCGACCTGACCGTGCAGTTCGGAGACTTCAACGCTTATCCTCAGGAGATTCTCGATGAAGAAAGCTCGCTTTACCGTTTTGCTCCGGACGGTGCGATACTCGCAACGCGAACAGCGGATCTTGCGCCCGACCTGTGGAACCAGTATCCCGATCTCCCGCAGGGCGCGCTGGCTGAGGCGGTGCAGCGAGTTTCGAAAACTTTCGAGCAGTGGATCGGGGCGTTCCGTAAACGAAGTTCCGCGGCGCTGATCGTGCATTCCCTGGAGCAGCCGACACGGCCCAGCACGGGAGTGCTCGATGCCCAGTCTGGTTTCAATGAATCTGCACTCAGTCAGTCTGGCGCGATTCAGCAGATCAATCAGGAGCTGCGAAAGATCGTAGCTGCTCATCGCGGCGTTTACCTGCTGGACTATGACGCGCTGGTGGCACGACACGGCCGCCTGCGCTGGCATGACGAGCGCAAATGGCTCACTGCCCGGATGCCGATCGCCGCCGACCAATTGATTCATTTGTCGCGCGAGTGGCTGCGATTCGTGGTACCGCTCGCCGGGAAGACTGCCAAAGTCCTGGTGGTCGATCTCGACAACACTCTGTGGGGCGGCGTGATCGGCGAAGATGGCATGGCTGGAATCCAAATCGGTGCAGAGTATCCCGGCGCTGCCTACCAGGCGTTGCAGCGCGCCCTGTTGGATTTGGCGCGGCGAGGCATTCTGCTCGCGATTTGCAGCAAGAACAATCTGGACGATGCGCTGGAAGCCCTGCAGAATCACCCGAGCATGCTGGTCAGGCCGAGTCACTTCGCTGCCATGCGCATTAACTGGCACGACAAAGCGTTGAACCTGCGCGAGATCGCCTCTGAACTGAATGTCGGCGTGGATACGCTCGCCTTCCTCGATGACAACCCCATGGAGCGCGAACAGGTGCGCGCGGCGCTTCCTCAAGTCAATGTCATCGATCTTCCGCCTGACCCGCTTGATTATGCGGCCACAGTTCGGGATGCTCCAGCATTCCAGCGGTTGGTGCTTTCCGACGAAGATCAACAGCGCACCGAACTCTACGCCGCCCAGCGGGAGCGCTCGCAGGCGCAGCAGAGTTTTCAAAGCAAAGAAGATTTCTTTCGCTACCTGGAACTCGAGGTGGAAATCGCTCCGCTAGAACCCGCAACTTTGGCTCGTGCGGCACAACTCACGCAAAAGACCAACCAGTTCAACCTGACAACCCGCCGGCGCACCGAGCAGCAGATTGCGGAATTGGCAGCTCGTGCTGGCTCGCAAGTGCTGACGATCCGGCTGCGGGACCGTTTCGGCGACCACGGACTGGTCGGAGTTGCCATTACCCGCGACGACTCTGCAAGCTGCGAGATTGACACCTTCCTGCTCAGTTGCCGCGTGATCGGCAGAACAGTTGAAACCGCGCTGTTGTCCCATGTGGCAAGCGAGGCCGCAAGCCGCGGTCGTCAGCAACTCGCCGGGTGGTTCCTGCCGACGAAGAAAAATGCCCCGGCGCGCGATTTCTACGCCCAGCACGGCTTTCAGCTGCAAAGTCAGAATGGGGAAGGCAGTTTCTGGACTCTCGATCTGCGGCAACAGACCATCGCCATGCCGGAGTGGATTCGACTGAAAACCAACGAAGGAGCACGCGTTTGACGCCCACTATCTTCGAGCAAGTTCAAAGAATAGCCTCCGATCTTTTCGGCGTCCCTGGTGACCAAATCACTCGCGAGTCTTCGACGGAATCCATCGAGGCATGGGATTCCACGCAGCACCTGAATTTTGTTCTCGCGCTGGAAGAAAAATTCAACATCCAGTTCTCTCCCGAAGAAATGGACCAAATGAGGAACATCGGCAGCACCGTAAGACTGGTCGAGCGCAAACTGCAGAACAGCCCGCGCTAGCGAAGGCCATCACCTCTTCAGACCGCTTCCATGCCTATCGTCATCCAGCCATATCGCGCAGAGCACGAAGCTGCGGTAAAGGAATTTAATTTACGGCTGAAGGCAGGTGGCGCAGACCCTGACCTGGTATTTTTTCGTTCTGCCCAGCCGCGCTGGTTGCCACCGATGGAAGGCAGCGACTTGTACCAGGAATTTTTCGTGGCGCTCGACGATGGCGTGGTGCGCGGCGGCTATGCCCTCAAGCAGCAGAATTTTTCATTCGCCGACGGCTCCATGCGCCGCGTTGCTTACTATCACCATCCGCTCTCGGAGGGAATCGTCAACAAGGCTTATGCCGTGGTGGGCAGCCTTTTGTTGAAGCATGCCATGAACCGCTCGCCGCTGCTCTATTGCCTGGGCATGAACGGTTACGACCGGCCGTTGCCGAAGATGCTGGTGCGCCTGGGCTGGGCCCACTGTCTGGTCCCTTTTTATTTCAGTATCGTCCAGCCTTATCGTTTTCTGCGTGAAATGCAGGCGCTGCGCGGCTCTTCGGGGCGCAGGCTGTTAATGGACTTCGCCGCCCTCTCGGGCACGGGCTGGGCGGCGACCAGGACACTGCGAGCGTGGCGAAGATTTCGCGCGCCTGGGATAAAACCATTTACCGTGGAGAAGGTCGACGAGTTTTCCGCCTGGGTAGATCCCCTGTGGCAAGAAACCAGATCGGCTTTCGCCATGACGGCGGTGCGCGACAGCGCGACCCTGCGCACGCTCTACGCCGCCAGCGACCAGCACTTCACTCGCTTACGCATCCGCAGAAATGGAAGTGACATTGGCTGGGCCGTGGTCGGGGAACGGCGCAAGGACGAAAAATATGGAGCCATGCGCGTGGGCTCAATCGTCGATTGCTGGGCTTCGCCAGAAGATGCGTTGCCGGTGCTGCGCGCCGCGGCAGACGCGCTCGAGCAAAGCGGGTACGACCTGATCGTCTCCAACCAGAGCCATCACCAGTGGGGCCGCGCTCTCGAACAGTGCGGATTTTTGCAGGCGGATTCGAACTTTATCTTCGCCGCGTCAAAGGGTTTGGCTGCCTTGCTGCAGCCGTTCGACAAGAATCAATCTCTGCTGCACTTCACGCGCGCCGATGGCGACGGCCTGCCTCGCAACTTCTAACTGCAACCTTCCAGAGCCGATTATTTCTCGGCGTGTGACGTCTCCATCGCAACACCCGAACCGTCCGTGACGAGCTCGTATCCGAGATTGCGCATCAGGTGTCCCCAGTGCTTCTCGATATAGGCGACGGTCTGCTCCGGCAACACCGCTTTCCAACCGCCGGAAGTCGCGCTGCGCACAAAAGGTTTGTCCTGGCGTGTAAGCGTGGTCGCGACCCACTGCGCGCTCTCTTGCTTTTCCAGCTTTCGCATGTTTTCGGCGGAACTCAGATCCACCGCTCGGTTCAGCCGATCCACGGAAGGTTCAATTCCCAGGAACTCTGCTACCTGCGCCAGCGTGCGTTGCGGGTTCTGTTTTAAATCTTCATAGCGCAGCAGGAGAAAACCTTTATTTCCCTGGCGAGTACTCAACCAACTGGTCACGTGGTCGCCCCAGGATCCGATGCGCGGCCAGAACTGAGGCTCCATCCAACGCGGCACGAAATCCTCGATGGGAAAACCGTCCCGCACCGACCGCAGTTTCAGTTCCCAATGATAGTTGGAAACCGCAACGTCGCGCGGGTCGCGCACAATGTAGATGACTTTTTTGTAGCGCGGATCGAAGCATTCATGGCTCTTCAAGATGCGCGGCCGCGCGAGGTTGCGCAGCACGCGATCCGAACTTTTGTACATGTCTGGGACCAGGCGCTCCACGGTCAGAAAAGTGACGGGCTCGTTCTGATAGACCAGATTGCCGACCAAGAAGCGCGTCCAGGTATTGCCGGAGCGGGGATAGGAAGTGAGAAAAACGTCGTCGGGAAAAATTGTGATATCCCGCTCGATGCGGAGCTTGCGGAACAGCACATCATTGACGCGCGAAAGGTGCTTGAGTCCCCGTTTCAGCATCCCGTTGCCTCGGATTTTGCGGACGTTCTCATCAGCCACACCCACTACGGCAGATCAATTCTACCAACGGAGCTTTCGCCCCGCCTGATTACGAAAGATTCCTCGCACCGAGCGCCAGCTAAGCCCGGCCCTGGGCCGAATCTGCCTCGTCGGCCTCGGGTTGCGGTTTGCGCCGGCTCTGCAGCCATCCCTGAAACCGCTGCTTCTTCTCGAACATTTTCTTGGCCTGACCACGCAGGCTCGAGATCACTGCGAAGCGGGACTTGGTAAACCAGGGCACGCGGTGCGCCACGCAACCATACTTTTCTTTGTATTTCCCTTCCCCGCCCCAGTCGTATACTTCAACGCCACGACCCTTCCAATAGCGCATGGCGTACCAATGAATCGCTTCGTTCGGCCGCAGGTTCTGGCTCGACCGCAGACTGGCGTTACCCCAGAATTCCGCGATCTTGTTGAACCCGGGAAAAATTCCCGTGGCAATGCACTTCCCTTCGGCGTCGCGGGCACGCACCAGCAGGATTCGCCCAGTGGGCTCAAGATTTTTCACCAGGGCGCGAACTCGATCGACGGAATAAGTCGGAACCAGGCCCTGCTTCGAGAAAACGTCTTTCAGTTGCTCGTAGTATTCGTCGGCAAATGCTAAGTCGTGCGCCTCTTCGATGATGACCCCGCTCTTCTCCGCCTTTCGGATGCAGCGCCGGCACGCGCTATCCATATTGCTGAATAGCTTGTCTTCCGGCTGGGTGAGATCGGTGCGATACG
This sequence comes from Candidatus Sulfotelmatobacter sp., assembly GCA_050014115.1. Taxonomy (GTDB): domain Bacteria; phylum Acidobacteriota; class Terriglobia; order Terriglobales; family Acidobacteriaceae; genus Sulfotelmatobacter. The sequence goes on from JBEKDY010000002.1 coordinate 38,438, forward strand.
AAGGATAAAATTCACAAGTGAACCCGAGGTCCGTGCCATCATCGATCGTGAAGAACGGATCGGAGACCTCCATGTGCAAACACTTCAGTTTGCTCCAGGCTATTTCTTCGACTGCGGCCAATGCGGCCCGGCGCGAAGCCCCGGGCACAAGATTGAACCCCATGTAAGGAGTGGTCCACCCGGGAAACGAACTGCCCAGCATGCGAATGCCGAAGCGCGAGAACACCAGCCCGGCGAAATATCCGGCAATCTGCCCACCCTCAACCAGTTCACTGAGCACAACGCTGGCCTTTTGAGTTTCGCGGACAAACTGCAGCCATTCGCGCGTCTGGAAAACGGTGCGGTCCGCGAAGTCATCCAGCGTGGCCCAGTCGACGTCGTTCGGATCGATCAGCTTCGCTTTCATTTTCCCTGGCATTGGTGGGAGAATCGTTCGAGACTCAAACGACCTAAGTTACTTGTTTTCAGTGGGAAACACCCGCCTGGGGGCACACAACCCTGGCCTGGCCCGGTTATTGCTCTGGGCTCTAGGATACCCGATTCTCCATGGCTTCTTCCATGCCACTTTCGGGTGATTACTATTGGTGCTACCCGGATTGGAGTATAGCCGGAACCTGAGGATAAACTGGCTGAGTGGCCCCTTCCGGAGGAAAAACCTGGTCCCGATTGTCCCGAATGAGTTGGGAGGAATTGCGCACCCGTGTGCGCCAGGAAGTCAGCAAGCGGGTTGACGTTGCTCGCTACAGAGGCGGAAGGCAGCCTGGAGCCGACATTTTATGCGGCGGAGGAATTCCACCGGGCAAGTTTTTCTTTTCTGGCGACCAACTGCCGGCGAGCGTCAACCTGTTGCGGAAACACCTGCCACATGAAGCGGATGCTCTGGTCAACGAGGCAGACGAAATTTGCCGCCACCGTTTTCGTCTGCTGGGTTTCGAAAATCTGGACTACGGCGCTGAAATCGACTGGCACCTCGATGCGGTCCACGGGAAGCGTACTCCGCTTATTCCCTGGTTCAAGATCGACTTCCTCGATTTTGCGCAGGCCGGCGACCACAAAGTTACCTGGGAATTGAACCGTCACCAGCACCTCGTGACTTTGGCCAAAGCCTGGCTTCTGAGTCGCCAGGACAAGTATGCCCACGAGGCGATTGCGCAGTGGTATTCCTGGCAGCGCGCCAATCCGTATCCTCTTGGCGTGAACTGGGCCAGCAGCCTGGAAGTTGCGTTTCGTTCGCTCTCCTGGCTCTGGTTACGGCATTTGCTGGCATCATGCCCGATCCTCTCCGCCAGTTTCGGGAAGGATCTTCTGCGCGCGCAGGCGTTGAACGGCCGTCACATCCATCAATACCTCTCCACGTATTTCTCTCCCAACACGCATCTGCTGGGCGAAGCGGTCGCTCTGTTTTTCATCGGCACGCTCTGCCCTGAAATTTCAGCTGCGACAAAATGGAAGGAGCAAGGCTGGAAAATCATTCAGCGGGAAGCGCAGCGCCAGGTCCGGCCCGACGGAGTTTATTTCGAGCAATCGCTGTATTACCACGTCTATGCCTTGGACCTCCTGCTGCACGCGCGCTTACTCGCGTCGCGCAATGGAGTCGAGAGCCCTGCCGGCTTTGACGACATTCTCGGAAAAATGCTGGGCGCTGTACGCGCTCTCGCTCAAGTCGGTCCGCCCGATGGCTTCGGTGATGACGACGGAGGCCGCGTCTTCAACCCGAGACGTAACCGCGCCGAGCATATGACGGACCCTCTGGCGGTCGGAGCCGCGTTGTTCCACAGCGAAGGCTCGCGCTCTAACGCAACATTGACGGAGGAAGCCATCTGGTTGTTTGGTGATGGAGCGATACAGTGGAGCGCACAGTCCAGCGACATTACCAGCGCCCCGAAGGCTTATTCCTTCAAAGACGGCGGCCTCTACATTGCCGTGAGCCATAAACCCACGCAACAAATGGTGATCGACGCCGGCCCCCAGGGCACGGGCCGCAGCGGACACGGACACGCCGACGCCCTCAGCATCAAGCTTTCGTTCTGCAACCGTCCGTGGCTGGTGGATGCCGGCACCTACGGATACATCACTCCCGGAGGCGAGCGTCAGATTTTTCGGGGCACGCGCGCTCACAACACGCTCGCGGTCGACGGTCTCGATCAGGCGCAGCCCGAAGGTCCCTTTGCCTGGAGCGCGATTCCCGTCGTTCACGCCGAATGCTGGATTCCCGGCGCCAGCTTCACGCTTTTCGCCGGCTCTCACTCGGGATACGAGCGACTCGCCCAACCCGTGCGGCACCGCCGTTTTGTCTTCCATCTCGACGGTACTTTCTGGCTGGTGCGGGATGTTGCCGAAGGCGAGGGCTCACATCTCCTGGAAACTTCCTGGCATTTTGCGCCCGATCTTGTTGCGTCCACTTTTGAGATCGCCAAGATGGAGAACGCTTTTCTAGTTTCAATGTCGCGGACAAATCCCTCCAGCGCTGTTCCGCTCGGTCACCTGACGCTCCTTCCGGTGTCCGATCCGCAGTGGAAATCTGAAATTGTCTCCGAGCATGTCTCCCCCGCCTATGGCGCGATGATCCTTGCTCCAGTCCTGCGCTGCAGCGCGCGCATCGCCGTTCCCACGGAACACGCCATGCTGCTGCTTCCCTCGGTCAACACGGTAAGCGCGCATCACAGTCCTGGCAGGTTCGTAAGAGTCGACGAGCAACCGGCTCCAGCGCAAAAACCGGACGCGGTCTATGAATATGACGACGCTGTTGGCGATGATTCGCACCGCGTGATTTTCGGTCGATTGAACTCCTCTGCCTGGACCTTTGGCCCGTGGGCGAGCGACGCCAAGTTTCTCTACTACGGCGTACGAGGCCGGCAAGTGCGTCATGTGATTTGTTGCGAGGCTAGTTTCGTCCAGTTCCAGGGCAAGTCGCTGTTTTCAAGCGACAGCCCTTTACAATGGTTGGATTGGACGAATCGGCTGGGCACGCCGAGGGTGGCCTGCAGCGACCAATCGTTGTCCACTTCATTAGCCGGATCGTTCAATCGTCTCGATTAGTGTCGCCAGATCTAAAGATGGCTCTCCTTCACGTTTCTTGCGAACGGAGGGCGCAGCGGAAGATATAGCTTCGAGGACCTGCAAACCGATGTGCGGCATCACCGGAGTCATGCAATTCGCGGGCAACGCCCCGGTAGAACCCGGCGTCTTGCGGCGGATGTGTGCCGCCATGGTGCACCGCGGCCCCGACGATGAAGGCGTCTACACTTCCGGCGGCGTCGGGCTCGGCATGCGCCGCCTCAGCATCGTCGATCTCGCCACCGGACATCAGCCACTCAGCAACGAAGACGGCACCGTCTGGATCGTCTTCAATGGCGAAATCTACAACCACGCCGAACTGCGACCGCAGTTGGAAGCACGCGGCCACGTTTACCGCACTCATAGCGACACCGAAACCATCGTACATCTCTACGAGGAGTACGGTCACGAGTGCGTGCAACACCTGCGCGGAATGTTTGCCTTCGCCATCTGGGACGCGCGCACGCAGCGCTTGTTCATCGCTCGTGATCGCCTGGGCATCAAGCCGCTCTACTACCAGAAGACTGCGGAGCGCCTGATCTTCGGCTCGGAAATCAAAGTGATTCTCGCCCACCCGGGCGTGGACGCGCAGTTTCACCGTTCTGCTCTGCCCGAATACCTCGCGTTCGGATATCTTTCGGGCGAAGAGACGTTCTACGCCGGAATCCGCAAGCTGATGCCCGGCCACTGGATGCAGATCAATTCAAGCGGACAGGTGAAGATCGAACGCTACTGGGATCTGCCTGTCACTCAAGACGCGCCCGCTCGTCCGGAAAGCTATTACATCCAGAAGTATCGCGAGCTTCTGGAACAGGCTGTCAGCAGCCACCTGATGAGCGACGTGCCCCTCGGCGTCTTCCTCAGCGGCGGCGTCGATTCGAGTGCGGTCGCCGCGCTGATGACAAAAATCCGCGGCACTCCGGTGGAAACTTTTTCTGTGGGCTACGTTGAAGACGCGTACAGCGAGTTGCCTTATGCCCGCATCGTCGCCAAGCACATCCACTCAGTGCATCACGAAGTGCTGGTCAGCCAGCAGGAATTCTTCGATGCTCTGCCACATCTCATCTGGCAGGAAGACGAGCCGATTGTTTGGCCGTCAAGTGTGCCTCTCTATTTCGTGGCCCGCTTAGCGCGGGAGCGAGTGAAGGTCGTGCTCACTGGCGAAGGCGCCGACGAAACTCTCGCAGGCTACACGCGCTACGCTTTCACGCTGAAGAATGCGGCCTGGGACCGTCTTTATCGCAGAATGACTCCGGCCACGATTCGCGATTGGATTCGCGGTTTGATCACCGACTCTTCATGGATTAACGCAACCGCTCGCCGCAAACTGTCTCACACGTTTCTCGCCCGCAACGGCAATTCCTGGGCGTCGTTCTACTTCGATAATTTTTTCTCCGCTTTCAGCGAGAGCGAGCAGGCTGGATTACTCACGAACGAAGTTGCGCGCGAGTTCGCACCCGGCGCGCCTTACCGGCATGTGCTCGATTATTGGGAACACTCTCGCGGCCAGATGCTGCAGCGGCTGCTCTACACCGACATCAAGACTTATCTCGTGGAGCTGCTGATGAAGCAGGACAACATGAGCATGGCAGCTTCCATCGAAAGCCGGGTTCCATTCCTCGACCATGTATTGGTGGAGTTTGCCACCAACATCCCGCAAGCTCTGCAGTTGGGCGGATTCGCCGGCAAACGCATCCTGAAAAAAGCCGTCGAAGATTTGCTGCCGCACGAAATTCTGTATCGCCCCAAGCTCGGATTCCCCACGCCCTGGAGCCGCTGGCTCAAAGGCCCACGGCTGGACGTAATTCAGAAAATGTTATTGGAACCACGTAGCCTGGAGCGTGGATTATTCCAGCGTTCCGCTGTGGAGCGATTATTCGCGGAACATCGCACCGGCCATCGCGATAACTATGACCGCATCTGGCGTCTGCTGAATCTGGAATTGTGGCAGCGAGTCTGCATCGAGAAAGAAGAGCGCAAGCTGGCGCCAGTGGCGGTCGGCTGACGTTACGTGCGGTCGGGAGTTATTTTCCCCGCCGACAGCGCGTCCTTCGAAATCATGCTTCGGTAAACCTCCAACCATTGTTTCCGCACAATCGGCCACGAATAACGCTGGAACTCCTGACGCGCGTTTTCGGCCAACCGTTCCGCGAGTTCAGGGTTCTGGAGAAGCTCGATCACGTTCCGCGCCAGCGCGTGCGCGTCTCCAGGCGGCGAGAGCAGCCCTGTGCGCCCGTCTTCAATGAGATAACGCATCGACTCGGGTTCCGTACTCACCACCGGCGTTCCCGCAGCAAACGCTTCGAGAACGGAGACCGGCATATTATCCAGCCGGGAAGCGTTGATGAAGATGTCGGCCTGATCGTAGCAGCGGCCGATCTGGTCGCGAGCCACCACGCCGGTAAAATTCACCCTGACCAGCTTCATGTCCCGGACAAGATTTCGAATCTCGGACTCGACCGGCCCGCCGCCGACCAGGTCGAGCCGTGCGTCAGGATAGAGCTCTTGTACTTCGGCAAACGCGCGCACCACAACGTCAATGCAGTAGTAGGGATGAAATCCGCGCGTGCACACCAGGTGAGGACGCAAAGGCCGCCTGAGTCGAAACACAAACTGAGACAAATCCACAATGTTCGGAACCGCCTGCGCCGTCAGGCCGAACTCTTTCAGAACGTCCACTAAATACCCCGACGGAACTACCAGCCGGTCCGTCCCCTTCAGCACGCTGCGCGCGATCGACGACTTCTGCAAGTGATCCCGGCATTCACCGCTGCGATAATTGATCAGCGTCTTCTTTCCTCGTCGTCGCGCCACCAGCCAGGCCGGCAGCGGCGCCAGAAGAAACGACGAATACGAGGCCGAGAATATGTGCACTACCTCTGCATCTTTCAACTTTCGCCATAGCTCCAAGATATACCGCGGTTCGCGCAGAACGGTACGCAGTCCCGGCACGCGCTCAACCCAGCCGAGCCCATAAGGCGGATTCGGGTCCACCGGCACGAACCTGGCTTCTACGTCCGGATCATCCTTCCAGTTTCGCATCAACAAGTCTGCCTGCACCGACTGGCCTCCCACATAGCGCAGCGTGGGAGCGACCAGCGCCACGCGAATGCGCGAAGCTGAGCGCGGCGTGGAATCAGCCTTGCGCTCTAAGTCGGCGATCTGATTGATGGCATTCGCCGCACCCTTGATGGTGGTCTTGCCTCGGCTCGCAAGCACGTCGGCGTAGACTCTCGCATACTGCTGCCGCACTCGCTCCATGCTGAAATTTTCTTCTGCGAACTGCCGCGCCCTCGCACCCATCGCAGACCGCAATCTTTGATCCGCCAGCAACTTCTCCAAGCCGGCCGCAAGAGCTTCCTTATCGCCGGGAGGCACAAGCACGGCGCGTCCATCACCGGCCAGTTCGACGTTTCCCCCCACCGCGCTGGCCACCACCGGGATGCCCGCAGCCATCGACTCCAGCATCACATTCGATAAACTCTCTGACGCCGAAGGGACCACCGAGACGTCCATGCACGCGAGAGTCGCGGGGATATCGCGGCGATCACCGAGAAAAATAACGCTGTCCTGCAGCCCAAGTTCCGCGGCCTCGCGCTCCAGTTCCTGACGCAGAGGACCATCGCCGACCAGAACGATCTCCAGATTCGAAAACTTCCGGCGCACACGCGCGCATGCCCGGAGAAATATGCTGTGATTTTTGTAGGCGGCATTCATCCGGGCAATCATGCCAACCCGCAGAATTCCCTCACGACGCGGCAGTGCGGGAGCAGTCTCCGCGAACGCGCTCGCCGGCAAGCCATTGCCGACCACGACGAGCTTGCGTTCCGGCAGACCCGCCTCTGCCAATCGATCTGCCGCCGCGCGCGAGTTACACACAACCCGGTCACACAAGCGGAACATCGCGAGCTGCGCGCGAAATTGATTCGGAGTCAGCAGATCCCCGAGTTGGCGATGGCTGCCGATGACGACCGGAACCCGCGCCAGTTTCGCTGCCGGAATCAACATCAGGTTCGCGTAGAAATCGAACGAATGCGCCACCACCGCATCCGATTTCCGCAAATAGCGCATCAACTGCCAGCGGCTTTGCAGCGATCGAAGTCCGTAAAGGCTCCCACCGAGCCGCGAATGATAAACCTCGCCCAAGCCTTCCAGGAACGAACCTCTTTTTATCAAACAACCAAGCTGCACTCGTAACCCGCCATTTCTCAATGACCGCGCCACTTCCACGAACTGGCGCTCCGTCCCGCCTGTCTCCAGGCTGTTGATCATGAGAAAAATCGCGCGGGAAGAATCGAATGAAGAAATTGAAGCGGATGCCTCCGAAGCAGCTGATCCCGAGGAAGTGGGTTCCGAAGCAGTAGGTTCCGCGTGTCGTGGATCCGGCTTTATCGGGGATGGGTTGTCTGGCGGCGAACTCATCCGATCTGTCCAGCAACGCTGGTGACGCGGTAGGGTTCGCTGCTCGAGTCGGCCGTCTGAAACGACTCCAGAAAGTTCCGGTGCCACAGTTCGAGCATCAGCAGGCGCCAGATGCGGTCGGAATGGTTGCGGCGTCCGCGAAAATGTTCGTCGAGCAATTGTTGCACGGCCTGAGGATTGAAATATCCTCGTTGCAATGTCTTCGGTTCGAGCAGGACGGTCAGAATCAGGTCCTTTAATTCATTCCGCATCCAATGCACGAGAGGCAGCGCAAAACCTTGCTTGGGACGATAGAGGACTTCCCTCGGCACTCCAACTCGCTCGGCCAGTTTACGCAAAATGTATTTCTGTTTTCCGTCTCGCATTTTGAAATCCGCGGGGAGCCCCGTCACCCATTCGACAAACAAGTGGTCGAGAAGCGGCACGCGAACTTCCAGCGAGGTCAACATGCTCATGCGGTCCACTTTGGTAAGGATGTCAGCAACCATGTAGGTTTTGGTATCCGTATAGAGCATTCGGCTCAGCGGATCGTTGGCCTGCGCCTCATCGAAATACCGGTACATCAGGAGTTGTGGATCCGCGTAGCCGCGAACCGCGTCGCGGAATTCGTTCGATAGAAGCGGCATTTCCCGCTCGAAAGCGGGGACGAACGAAATTCCATCCACATACCGCTCCCGCAAAGGCAGCGAAATGTTGTAGGAAAATTTCCGGCCGCGCATGTTACGAGGCAGTCTGGGATAAACCTGGTTGCGGTAGAAACGCCACGCCCACGCTGGAATTCGCTGGAAAATTTCCCGCCCCATATGGATTGCGTAACGGTCATATCCCGCGAAAATCTCATCGCCCCCGTCGCCCGAGAGTGCCACCGTCACATGCTTCCGCGCAAGGCAGGAAACGTAGTAAGTGGGAAGCATCGAGGAATCGCCAAACGGCTCCTCCAGCGAAGACGTCAGCTGCTCCACGGTCTCCAGCACATTAGGTTCAACGATAAGCTCGTGGTGATCGGTGCCGAAACGTTCCGCCACCATTCGCGCATAGTGAGCTTCATTGAAATCGTCGTGACGGAAACCAATCGAGAATGTCTTGACCGGCTGTGAACTCGCGCGCGCCATCAAAGCCACAACCGTGGACGAATCCACGCCCCCGCTCAACATCGCGCCCAGCGGCACGTCAGAGATCAACCGGATCCGCACTGCTTCCGCCAGCCGCCGCTCCATCTCTTCCAGGCATTCTTCTTCGCTGTTGGGGTAGTGCGTGCTGTACCGCGGCAGATCCCAATATTGCCGAACCTGAATTTTTCCCGCTTCGAATTCCAGCAGGTGACCGGGTGGCAGCTTCTGAATGGGAAGAAACGAAGTGAGAGGATCAGGAACGTACCCGAAATACAAATATTGCAGAATCGCCTCGTTGTTTACCGATGCGAGTTCCGGAGCCACGGCGAGAATCGACTTGATCTCAGATCCGAACAGCAGTCGATCACCCACCAGGGCATAGTGCAGCGGCTTCTTGCCGAAGCGATCGCGGGCCAGCAGCAGCTTGCGGCGGCGCTCGTCGTACAACGCGAAAGCAAACATGCCGCGGAGCTTGTCGACACAGTCCGCGCCAAATTCCTCATACAGATGCACGATCACTTCCGTGTCGCTGTGAGAAGCGAACCGGTGACCGCTTTTTTCCAGCTCGATGCGCAGCTCGGGAAAGTTGTAGATTTCGCCGTTGAAAACAATCCAGACAGTCTTGTCTTCATTGAAAACCGGTTGATGGCCGCCCGCGAGGTCGATGATGCTGAGGCGGCGCATCCCCAGTCCCACCCCAGCTTTCACAAAGATGCCTTCGTCATCGGGCCCCCGATGAACGATGGCCTCGCACATGCGGTGAATGGCGGCATGGTCGATGCCACCGTCAGAATGGGCCTGGTCGCGATACGCCCGGACAATTCCTGCTATGCCGCACATGCACTATCCTTTCAGAACCACTTCAGACGTCCCCGCCTGGGCGGAATCCTGCATCCGCGGGCGCGCCCTCTTAAGCCGGTAGTCCCGGTAATCTCCCGGGTTCCCTTCGCATCCGTCACACGCCGCCAGGATCACATTCACCATCTCCCGAGCGGAAACGAAATGCAGAACTTCGTTTCGCTCCTCGGCGCCGTCGACCAGCTTGCGCAGAAACTCCTGCATGGGAGTTCCCAGCATGGCATCTTCATCTCGAGGATCCATACCGTGGCAATGCAGCTTGATAAACAACCAGTCTGGCCGGCCTTTCACGGAAATCGCGGCTCGTTTCCAATTCGCAAGGCGATTCAGCGTTGCCGGGCTGGGCCCGATCAGTGCTGAGTTTTCAATCCCCAACCACCGCGAGCCGGGACCAGGCCGGAAGTCCAGCAGGAGCGGCCCCTGCACCATGATGGGAAAAATCTGGGCCGCTCTTCCTCGCTCCAGATCCTGCCCTTTGCGGTGCGGCGCCCGCTTTTCCAGCGGCAGGCCGCACTCATAAATCGAATTAATCTTGCTGGTCTGCGCCCCGTGATACGCGCCGGAGGGCAACGTCATATCGGCGTAGCAACCAGTCTCCGCTAGAATCTGCATCTCGCTGTCCACTCCGCACCCAATCCCGTGGTTCGAGTTCGCCAGCGCAAAGTTACCGTGAACAAAGGCATAGCGCGGCTGCGAGGAGTTATCCCAGTAGGAGAGGCAGTCGTGGTCCTGTGCCAGCCGGTCGCGGAAGTCGGTCAACTGGCGCCGTGTGTTCTCAGCCGAATCCGGTGCTCCCACTCCGTGATGCAGATGGATTTCAATTTCGCCCCAACCGCTGTGGCAATGCTCAGCCAGCCGGGCTATCAGAGATCGATCGTACTGCTCCGCTGGATAAAAATACGTATGAACAAACGGGCGACCTTCCGCATCGCGGAAGTTTTCAAACAATCGCGGGTACTCCCGGCACCAGCGTTCGAGGCGTCGCTCCTGTTCCGCGCGCGGAGCACGTTCGGATCCATGCCCCGGCACGATCGGGGGTTCGAAGTGATCAGCCAGAGCAAATACAAGATGGGTCCGCCCCCGCGGTCTCTGGCGCACTAGCCGCTGCCAGCCATAACTGGGAAGCCAGCGCCCCATGTAGGAGAGTTTCTGCCCCAGGCCCACTGTCGATCTTTGCGTCGTGTTCGTCATCACTTCTGCAGGATTCGCTGTGCAGCTGCCCACTCGCCCTAACGCACCGGGGTGAACTCGCCCTTCTTAAATCCTTTCCGGCGCAGCTGAGGTCGAATCGGCGGCTCGGCGGACTCCTTCGGCTCACTTTCCCTTTCCTTGGCGATGGCCAGCAACACAGAAGTGTATGCGACCGCAAAGTACGGAAAGAACTGGTACGCCTCCGGCGCAAACAACGCTCCCACCGCAAACCCGACCAGAGAACTGTGCAAGGCTCGGGCAAAGAGCTCGGTCTCTTCATCATAGCCGGGCAATTGCCGCAGCCGCTTGAGATTGCCGAAACCCCGGCCGAAGAACAACATGTAGCAAACGAACGCCCCAATTCCGCCTTCCACCGCGATCTGAAGATAGGAAACGTGAACTTCTCGCCAGGTGCCCGAATAATTGGCGAAGTTTCCCATCCCGATGCCAAAGGGATAGTGCCCGACCCCCTCTACGGCCAGCATCATCAAAAGGCGGCGCTGCTCGTAGGAACCGTGGGCGCTGACGTCGACCCCGTTCCCCAAATCCTCGCCGGATATGGCAAAGAAACGATCCTTCAGCCGGCCTCCGGCGGCGAAACCCACCACCAGCGCCACCAGCAAGGCGGCCGCGATCAGATGGAATCGCCTGCCCTTCACTCCGAAATGCCACAGCCCAACCGCACCCGTCACCAGCAAAGTCACAAACCCGCCGCGCGAGGCGGTCATAAATAATGCCGCGCACATGGCCAGCATCGAGCATATCCAGATCAATTTTGTGAAAACGCTGCGCGACCGCAACATGAAGGCGAGACAGAACGGCAGTGAAAGTACAATTGCAAACGCCAGGTCGTTGGGATTGGAGTAGATTCCTCCAATCACGCCCTCCAGTCGGGGATGAGACCGTCCCTTGATCAAAGAGACCAGAACAATCACAACCACCGAACCCGACTGGATAAAAATGATTTTCTTCAGCCGCTCGAAGTTTGTGATCACCACATAGGTCAGCACCCACGCAATCAGAACCTTCGCAAAATCCAGGGTCTTGAAGAACGCCCCGCCTTTCCATACCGGCGAAAGCAGCGCTGCGGCAATCAGGAAGACCATCATGGCGCCCAGGTATTTCGCTTCTTTCGGCAGATCGCGCAAACTGCGCTTGGTTTTCCCGGCGCTCAACACAAGACCGAGAAACGCGAAAGCTCCCGAAATCTTCGCCAGCGGCAGATACTTGAGACCGGGGATCCAGTCCTCCGGCCGGGCGCAATACACCACGTAAAAGGCGCTCAGCCAAAAGAAAGCGCCTTTCAGCGGCGCGCTTTGCGCGGCCAGCTTCCGCGTCCACCGATCCTTTGGGACCGCTTTCTCAAGAACCGCCATCAGAATTCCCCTCTTGTTTCAACCGCCAGCACAGACTCGCCGGTTTCGCGCCGGGCGCCATTTCTCATGCGCATCAACGGTCGCTGTGAGCCAAATCTTTTCCTACCTCAACGCTCGCTGGATCCGATTTGAGTCTCTGGCCAGCCAACCCCTGCAACACCTCACCGAACTTTCGCGCGATCCGCGGCCACCCGTAGTTTGCCGCAACCTCCGCCGCCGCTCGCCCCTGCCGGCTGCGCAGGTCCGGATCGCGAAGCAGCGTGATCACGGACTCCGCAAATTCAACCGGCGAATCAGCAAGAATCATGTCCCGCCCGTGGTGCACGTCGAGTCCCTCGGCTCCCACACTTGTAGAAACCACGGCTTTCCCCACCGCCATCGCTTCGTAAATCTTCAGCCGCGTACCGCCTCCAACTCGCAGCGGCACCACCACCACCGCGGCCGCGCGGAGATGCTCCACCACGGAAAGAACGCGCCCCGTCACTTCCACCGTGTTTCCCGCGAGCGCCTGCACCCGGCGATCCGGATTCCGCCCAACGATCCTGAACTTAGCATCTGGAACCTTGGCCAGCACCAGCGGCCAGATTTCCGCGCAGAAATATTTTGCGGCATCGATATTCGGTTCCCAATCCATGGCGCCCACAAACACCACAAGAGGTTTTTCCTGCTCCGGCTGCGGGCCGGGGCAAAACTGGCCAGTATCTACACCTGTCGGCACAACCGTAATTCGCGCCGGGTCTACCCATGCCTTCATCAGTTTCTTATCGTGCTCCGAAACCGCAATGACGTGGTCGAACCTCTGCACCATCTTTTGTTCGTAGCGCAGCATCTTCGAAAATTCCAGCCCGTAAATCAGCTTCCGTGCTGGGCCCGATCCGTTCGTGGCGTGGCGTCTCCAGATTTCGCTCTCCACGTTGTGCTGGAACAACACTGCAGGAATTGTCACCTGCTCCGGAAAATTGACCGCTGCATCGAGAAAATCGCACACCACCACGTCGGGCCGCTGCTCCGTCAGGCACCGCTTCAACCGCTGTTGTACCTTGCCGGAGCCAAACCGGCTCACCGCATAAGGAGCTGCTTGGGGCAATCGCAACAGATAATCCATGCCACGGGCGAGTCGCGAAGCTTGCCTTCGTCCCGTGTTCACGCAGACGGCTCCGGGAAGTTGTTCCTGCAAGTTCTTCTCGTAATCAGGATCAGCGCCCTCGTCGTAGTACGAAAAAAAAATCACTTCATCCCGCACCGCCAACTGACGCAGGATGTTGAACGACCGCAGATCCCCGCCACTGTGCACGGGAAGAATCTTATTGGCTTTGACCCAAAGAATTTTCACGCCCGCATCTCCTTGCGGAGCGGCGGTTGCATCCAGACCGTGGTATGTCCGGTGATGAAGTTTGCAAACGCAACCAGGGCGGCCGTGTTCAGAGAAACGAAAATAAAAGCAGCGTCAGCCAGCCGCGACACCGGACCAAGCTTCCAGCCGCTCCCTCCCAGAATGCTGAGGCCATAAAATGCCACCTGCGCAAAAAATGCGGCCTCATAAAACGACCCCGCCAGAAACCAGGGCGCTACCAGCAACGCGATCAGCGCGAATGGAACCACCAGCCGCATCAGCTTATGACTCACGAACTCGAAGCGAATCGGATTTCTTCCAGTTAACAGCCACGGAGCCAGCTGCATGAGTTGATAGTTGCCCGTGAGCGTGCGCACTTTCCTGCGAAACTCGCGATCCCTGCCCAGGCTGGCGCTGTCCCAGGCTTTCGCCCGCGGATCGAACAGCACACGAAAACCTTCCCGCGCCACGTTCATCGGGATAAATACATCGTCCAGAATCGTATCGGCAGGAACTTCGGCCACCAGCTCCCGCCTCACTGCATAGAGCGCACCAGTCGCGCCCACCACGGATCCGGAAACCGACTCCAGTTCGCGCACCCGCTTTTCGATTCGCCAGTAAAGGCCCATGCCTTCGCCGGTCTCGCCATTTTCAGGATCGCCCAGCATCAGTTCGCCGCTCACCGCGCCCACTTCCGCGTCGGCAAAATTTTCCATCATCAAGCGCACCGCATCGCGCTCAATCTTCTGCCGCGCGTCGGTAAACAGAATCACATCTCCCGTTGCCAGCTGCATGGCATCATTCAATCCGCAAGCCTTGCCGCACGCCAACTGGCTGAACACCACATTCACCCGCGAGTTGTGCACGTAGTCGCGCAAGATGGCTTCAGTTCCATCCGTCGACCCATCGGAAACCACCACGATCTGACAGCGCTCGGCGGGATATTCCAATTCCAGCAGATTGCGCAGCTTCTCCCTCAGAACAGCTTCTTCATTGCGCACCACCATCACTACCGAGACCGTGGGCTGAACCGGCCCGCGCCGCGCCGGTCGCGGCCGCAAATGCTCACGCAGCCACAACCAGATGGGATAGCCCGCATAGGCATAGGCGATCACCACCACCGCAGTCCAGAATGTCCACTTCATGATCACTATCACTGCGCGCACCAGCTCACTGCGCGCCCCGGCCCAGTAGCACGATCTTGATGGTCTGAAACATGATCCACAAGTCCAGGGCGGGAGAGGCATTCTTGATATAGAACAAATCGTATTGCAATTTTTCGCGCGCGTCGTCCAGGGTGTTTCCGTACTTGTACTTCACCTGCGCCCAGCCAGTTATGCCGGGACGGACCATATGACGCACGCCGTAGTAGGGAATTTCCTTTTCCAGCCACTGCACAAATTCCGGCCGTTCCGGACGCGGCCCCACAAAATGCATATCGCCTTTCAGCACGCACCAAAGCTGCGGAATCTCGTCGAGCCGCGACATGCGCAGAAACTTGCCGACGCGCGTGATGCGGGGATCGTCGTCCGTTGCCCAGGTCGCACCGGTATCCGCCTCGGCATCCTGTCGCATGGTGCGGAATTTGTAGCAGTCGAAAACCTTCCCTCCCCGGCCAACACGTTTCTGCCGGTAGAGCACCGGACCAGGCGAGCCCAGTTTGACCGCGAGCACGATGAATGGTAGCAGCGGCAACGAGAGCAGCAATCCAATAAACGCGACTGAAAAATTCAACAGCCGCCGCCCGAAGCGAAACGGAGCGCTGAAGCGGAAACCTTCCGCGTAAATCAGCCAGCTGGGATACAACTCCGACACTTCGATCTTTCCCGACATCTTCTCCAGCCAGTTGGTCGCTTCCTCCACTCGCACGCCAGCAATTCGCAGATCCAGCAGGGCCTCCACCGGAAGCGTCCCGCGCCGGTTCGGCATAGCCACGATGACCCGGTGCACCTTCTGTGCTTCTACTACGCTCAGCAGGTGCGACGCGGCTGAGTCGCGCGTCAGTTCGCCCTCCACACTTCCCGACCACCCCGCCACATCCACGCCCAGCCCGGTCCGCTGCCGCAGACCATTTACCAACCGCAGCGCCCGCTCACCCGTGCCCAGCACGTAAACCCGCTCGCGAAAATAGTGCTTCGCCAGCCAGCCGAAAGAAGCACGCCAGCCGAAAAGCGTAAAGATCAGGATGATTCCGCTCCAACCCCAATATCTGCCAGGAAGCAGACTGGGACGAAGTTTCAGAATAATCCCCAGCGTCAGCGTCACCAGGCCGAGCACAAACAGTAACTTGAAAGCTTGCACCCACTTGCCGTCGTTCTGAGGCTCATCGTACAAATCGAAGCGATGGGAAACCACCAGCACGAGCCCGGTGGCCGCCAGAATTTTCAGGAGCCCGTTCTCGATGAACAGTTCGTTGCTGAGCTGGAGTAAGTTGTAGTCGCTATGCCGCCACACCAGCAGCATCGCTGCCACGAACGACAGGCCCACGATAAGGGCTTCACCCGCTAGCAAGACCAGCGTGCGCAGGGGGTAATAGACTTTGAAGAGCCGGATCACAGGGTCCCCAACCTCTTAGGCTTTCACTGCCTTCGTGCCCGTTTCGTAGGCCTCATAGTAGTAGCGCGCGTACTGCGCATCGCCGCCGCTGGCGCCGTTGAGCACAACTCCCACCAGGGCGTCTTCCGGAAATTCCTGCAGCGCCCTGCGGGCCGCGTCCGACGGCGTCACGTTCGAGCGCACCACCATCAGGACTCCGTCGCAGGCGTTGGCCAGCACGCTGGCGTCAGACACCGGCACCGCCGGCGGCGAATCCACGATGATCCAGTCGAATAACGGCTCCAACCGCTGCAACAATTGCTGCAGCCTTCCATTGCCGATCAGTTCCGAAGGATCTTTGATGGCATTTCCGCTGGGAATGAAAAACAAATTTTCCAGCGGACCGCGCTGCATGATGGAAAATTCGTCGTTCTGTCCTTGCAGATAATCCGACAGCCCAGGGCTCGAGCTTGTTCCCAGCATCTGGTGCAGCCGCGGCCCGCGCAGGTCGGCGTCGATCAGCAGGGCTCTCCGCCCGTGCTGGCGCACCATCACCTGCGCCAGGTTCGCCGCGGTAAAGGATTTGCCTTCCTTCGGCAATGCGCTGGTGACCAGCAACTTCCGCAGCGGCTTTTTCTCCCGCAAGTGATAAAGCCGCGAACGCAGCGTGCGGAATTCTTCCGTGCCCGGCGCGCTGTCGTTGCCGTTCAAAAACAGCATGGTCGTTGCGTCGGCCTTCCACGCCAACTGCGGACAGCGCGCGAGCAGCGTGTCCGAATTAAACGGCCCGCCGAACGCCGGCGTTACCGGATAGGGTCCAAGATTTGCCGGCACGCCTGCTGCCGGAACCCGATCAACGAGCGACGCTGCGGGCGCCGTCTCCGAATCCTCCCCAACCGGGAAGCCCGATGCCGCCCCTCCCTGTAAAGTGGCTCGTTCCTGCTCGGCCTTTTTCAATGCTTCGTGAATACGGCTCATAGTTTTCCTTCCTTGGGGAGGTCCTTGTCTTCGCTCTGGCGTAAACGATCGGCTAGCGTAGCCAGCGACCGTAACGCCTCCACTACATCGAATTTTTGTGGGTCCGCGATCGGCGCCGGCGCTACCACCACATCTGCGCTCATCATGTCGCCCAAATCAAAGTCGCGGGCTACGGCATCCACCACCGCGGCTCCAATCACTTTCTGCTGGTCGACAAACGCGCTCACCAGGCAGTGTTCGCAGAGCAGGTTGATCACCCGCGGAATCCCGTTGGCATAGCGATGAATCGCCGCCAGCGCCTCAGGATCAAAAATCTGCTGTCCACTCGATCCCGCGATGCGCAAACGCTGCTGCACGTAGGCGCGAGTCTCGTCGAGCGTCAGCGCGTGAGTCTTGGCCCGCAACGTGAGCCGTTGCCGCAGTTGCCGCAGTTGCGGCTGCCTCAATTTCTGTTCCAGCTCCGGCTGCCCCACCAGCACGATCTGCAAAAGCTTCTCGGTAAAGGTTTCGAGGTTGGTGAGCATGCGGATTTCTTCCAGCACTTCCTCCGAGAGGCTCTGCGCCTCGTCGACGATCAGCACCGCTGTCTCCCCGGCCCGGTAGCGATCCAGTAGCCAGTTATAAAGTCGCAGCAGAATCTGGCTCTTGGCCTTGGAATCGCACGGGATGCCGAAATCCGCCATCATGTAATCCAGAAACTGCGGAACGTTCATGCGCGAGTTGAAAATAAACGCCGTCGCCACCTGCTGCAGCCGCAACCACTCCAGCAGCTTGTTGATCAGCGTGGTCTTCCCCGTTCCCACCTCGCCGGTGAGCAACACGAATCCTTTGCGGCTCTGGATGCCATACGTCAGGCAAGCCAGCGCCTCCTCCGTATGCCGCGTCAGAAACAGATAACGCGGGTCCGGATTCACATTGAACGGGTTCGCTCGCAGTCCGTAAAACTCTTTGTACATAACGTATTCTCTGGCGACGATTCTCTAACGGCCGAGCCTCAGCTCGGCTCACCCGCCCACTAGGCGCCTACAGTCTCCTTGTGTTCGTCCGGCTCCCGCTTGGGCCGGTTCCAGTAGCCCGCTTTTCCGTTGCCGTTGTCCTCGGCCTCGCCCACCCATGGCAACGACACCAGCAGAGGCAACTGCAACGCCGCCTCGGCATCAGCTTCCGTGCGGATGGACTTGTCGCGCAGTTCCATCCACATCGCAAGTCCAAGTCCCAGGGCCAGACCCGCGCCCAGCCCGCCGCCGGCAAACAACAAGCGGTTCGGGAAACTGGGTTCTTCCGGCGTGCTCGCGGCATAAAGCTGAACCATTCTTTCGCCCTGTTGCTGCAGATTCATCTTTGCCGTCAGATCGGCCTTGCTCTTGTCCGCCAGCAGATCCTGGTAGTTCTTCTGCGCGTTCTCGTAGTCCCGCGCCAGCAGCTTGTATTCCTCTTCCACGCTCGGAGTCAGCGTTACCCGGGCCTGGTAGACCGCAATTTCCTGCTGCAATCTCTTCTGGTCGCGTATGGCTGCCGCAATCACATCACCGTACTGGTGCACCTGCAGTCGCAGCTTCTGAATCTCCGGAGGCTCGTTTGCCGACGCCTGATCGTCCCCGGCCACCGGAGCTTGCGCCGACGCCTTTTTCACTTCATCCAGTTTCTTTTTCAGCTCCGCGATGTCCGCCTTCATCTTGATTACATCCGGATGATCATTGGTATAGCGCGCCTGCAATTGCGGCAGCTGCGCCTGCAAGTCGTTCAGTTGCTTCTCGAGCGTTTGCGGGTTGGTCGAATCCTGCGCTGCCTTCCACGCCGACACCTGCTCCGCCAGCAGCGATTCGGTGTAAGACTTGTCCTGCTGCTCCCGGTTCAGCGTCTGGGTGTTGGCATCCAGTTGTGAATTCAATCCCATCAGGATCTTCAGATTGTTGTCCTGATCTCCCGGCAGTTGTCCTACATACCGCTTCTTGAACGCCGCCACTTTGGCGTCAAGATCGTCCAGATGATTCTTGGCGTCTTCCAGCCCCCGGCTCAACACATCGCTGGTGCCGCTGGTCGCCTCGTCGATGGCCTTGCCGTGATCCCGGATCATCGAAGAAGTCAACTCGTTGCAGATGTTTTGCGCGATGCGCGGGTTCGAATCCGTGTAGCTCAAATAAAAACCCGGCACTGGACCGCCCTGCCCAGGCTTCTTTTTCACCGGGGCGCCGATCTGCGACAAATCAGGCACCGGCTCGACCGTCATATTCAGCCGGATGTTATCGATGGCGCCGTCCACGCCTTCCGGAGTCTTGCTGAGTTGCAGGCGCTCCACAATCGGCTGCAGTTCGCTGCGGCTCAGCACCTGCTGCTGCAAGGTCTGGATGCGTGCCGTCAGATCTTCGCTCACCACCGGCTGCACCATGCTCTCCGGCACCTTCTGGCTTTCCACCAGGATCAGGGCCTGCGATGTGTACTTGGGCGCAAATATGTAGGAAACCATCCACCCCGCCAGGGGGGCCAGCAGCGCGGGAATCAGGATCACCTTCGCCCGCCGCCGCAACATCGCCAGATAATCGTCTATGCTCAGTTCGCGATTCTCAATCATTCCTTGTGTCCGTTCCGGCGGCCCTGCCGAGGCGGGCCGCCTGTGAAATCAGTCAATCCGGATCGGCCGGGGTGTCCAATCCAGTCCTACCGTTCCGGTGTGCCGCTGCGAGATCCGGCTGCAAGCCGCGCCTGCGACGCAAATCGAATCATCAAAACTCAATTCATTGAACTGGTAGCTGGCAAACGCGTGAAAATTACGCCCCAGCATGCGATGCACTCCCGCGCCCGCAAAACCGTAGGCGTAGGTGTTGGCGTCGATGGCGCCGAATGCGACCGGCTCGATCCGGCTGTTCCGGGCGTAGCCGAAGTCCGCAAACCCGCTCCACTTGCGCGTGAGCGGACGCTCTACCTGCAGCCGCGCGATGTCGCTTTCCGCCCCCGCAAAAAACCCGCTCCCCGCGGTCGTCATGCGCACGTAGCTCAGTTCCAGACTGGTTTTCGTAAACTTGTAGCGCACCAGGGCACGCCCGGCAACGCCCAGGCGGGTATCCGCCGTGGTGGTGTCCGGCAAACACAAGCCAAACTCAGCCGTGCACTCACTCAGGTTGATGATCTGCGGTCCGGCGGCAATCGTAAAATCCAGGCGTCCTGAGATCCGGTGAGCGTACGCCAATTCAAAAACCTGGCTGTTGAACGACGTCCCCGGCTCCGCCGTTCCTCCCACGCATCCAATTCCGGGGGAGGTGGTACAACCTCCGGGAATGAAGTGGAACGCCTGGTATCCGTAGATCACCGCTACCTGGTCGTGCGGCGTCAGCACTCGGTCATACCCGCCCTGGGCTGAGAGCTGCGAGCTTCCCAGAAAAGACACTCCCACCAGATCCGGATCGCTTCCGTAAAAGTGCACCACGCCGTATCCACCGGCCAGCGTGAGCGCAGACTTCGGCGTCAGACTCTCGGACATGTCCACCGCGGCCAGATTCATCAGGCGCGGCACTTCACCGAGCGCGCCGAAATTGTTTCCACCCAGAAAGCCCTGCCCAAAACCCGCTCCCAGCGTGCTCTGCTGCGAAGTCAACGACCCGTAGGCCGCGCCGAAGCTGCCTTCCGGCAGATAGCTGAAATCATCGCGCACCGAAACCTGGCCGCGCTTCCAGCTGATCTTCTGCACGAAACCCAGCTGCTGCAAATTCCGCCATCCCAGCCCGCGCAAATTGTAGTAACCCACGCCCCCGGCATAATCCAGAGACAGGTCGTAATTGCTCCACAAACGCCGCAGCGACAAAGTTCCCAGTGCGCGGCTCACGGAATGGACGGCCCCGTCCCCGCCCAGGGCATTGGCCACATTGGAATCCGCCGTTTCACTCACCGTCGCACCCGGCTGCAGATAGCTCAACGGCGCGGCGTGCGGACCCAGAGCAGGTTGATCCAGCGCCGAAATCGGAGGATTCTCGCTGATCGGCGCAGCTCCGCTCTGTCCATAGGCTGGGACTGGCGGCGTACTTTGCGGCGCAGGCGTCGCGCTCGGCTGCTCCTGCGAGCTGTCCGGCGTACTGCCCGGCGCCGGCTGCGTAGAGCTGTCCTGTGCGCGGGCCACACTCAGAGCCGCGCTCAGGGCCACGACTGCGACCGCGAAAATCGAAATGCTAAGGCGTTTGCTCATCGCGTTCCTTACGGGACCACCACCGTGTCGCCCGGCTTCAGCATTATGTTCTGCTCTGGATGATTTCCCTTGATCACTTCCTTGTAGTTAAACGGAAGCTTCACCTGCTTGCCGTTCTCCATGCGCAACACGTAAATTCCCTTGAGATTGGCAAACTGCGTGAAGCCCGCAGCGGCCAGCGCCTGCAGCATCGTCATATTCGGCAGCAACGGTATGGCTCCCGTGTGCACCACTTCACCGCTCACAAACACTCGCCGGCTGTTCATGGCCGTCACCACCACCGTTACGCGGGGATCGGCGATGTATTTTTTCAGCTTTTCGGTGATCGACTCTCGCAACTCCATCGGCGTCAGTCCCGCGGCCTGAACATCGTTGATCAGCGGCACTGAAATCTTGCCATCGGGACGTACTGGCACGGTCTCGGTCAGGTTCGTCTCGTTCCACACCGTGATGTGCAACTGGTCGTCGGAACCGAGAACGTAGTCGGATGAATTCCCGCCCGCCGACTTGCCTTCCGCCATGTCCGGCTTGCCGGCTGGGTCACTTGCCTGCGCCCATGCGCACATGGCGTAACACGCCACCACCATCGCCATGCAGGCCAGTCTGATCGCTTTCGTCATACTCACCATCTCTCATCTCTCCAGGCAGCTAGGAAGATCCGTATTCGCTGCATCCAATCTGCTTCATCTTGTAGAGCAGGGCCTTGTAGCTGATCTGTAACTCCTGCGCCGCGCGCCGCCGGTTCCAGCGGGTGCGGGTCAGAACCCTCAAAATCAATTCTCTCTCGGCTACGCGCGACGCCGCGCGCGCCACTTGCTTGAGCGAAACCTGCGTCCCGTTACCTCCGGCGTCGGGCCGGCTCAACAGCGCCCGCAACCCACCCATGGCCACGTCCTCGTCGCCCAGCGCCACCAGAGCCCGGGCCGCGTTCTCCAGTTCCCGCACGTTTCCCGGCCACGAATAATCCCGGAACAGCCGCTGTGCCTCCACACTCAACCGCGGCACAGGACGGCGAAAATCCCGCGCGTACTTTGCCAGAAAATGCTCCACCAGCAGCGGAATATCCTCCCGCCGCTGACGTAAGGGAGGCAAGCGCAGACAAACCCCGCTGATCCGGTAGTAAAGATCCTCGCGCAGACGGCCCGCCTTCACTTCCAGTTCCAGATCGCGCTCGCTTCCACAAATCAGCCGCGCCGATTCAGTCGGGCTTGAACCATGATTCTCGCTTCGATGATTCTCGCTGCGATGATTCCCGCCCCTGTTCTCGCCCAGTACGTTCTCGGCCCGAGGCAGTATTTCCATAATCCGCGCCTGCCACTCCGGGCTCAAATCTGCGATCTCATCCAGGAATATCGTTCCCTGTTTAAACCAGTCGTTTTCCCCCAACGCCCCCAGGTCTTCAGCCTTCAAAGTGGAACAGACCAGCCCACGAAACGGTTGCTCGCTGCGCCCGGACATTTCATGGATCCACCGTGCCGTCGCATGTTTTCCCGCGCCTTTTTCTGCCAGGAGCAGCACCGGGACCTCGCTTTGCGCCAATTCCCGGATTACGGCTCCCACCGCGCGCATGCTGGGGCTCAGCCCCTCCACGAACGCGACTGCGGCGGGCAGGGACGACAGAACTCCCTCTGTCTCCTCTACCTTGGCAATATCAGGCAATTCTTTACCCATCTTTAGCCCTTCGCGATGTAAGCGCAGTCGTATCCCAGACAGCCTACAGCTCTAAAGAGAGCACGAACCCTGCCACAACTTACCTATTCTCGCAAATCCAACAATACACTTAAACATAATTTTTTCATATACTTACAATGGACCCAGCAAGCCAGCGGTCACCCAGAATCAGGTTCTTCCGGAAATGCTGCGGTCGATTGGGAAAAGTTTTGCCCACATTGTCCAGGCAGCCGGCAATATCGACGTAGCGACATCCGCCTCGCCCGTCCCGGTCCGGGCGAAGCTCGGCCGCACCTTCCCGGCCCGGCGATCTTCTGGGGACGCCAACTGAACCGCGCCCGGGTCCTTTCCAGTTGCGTATCCTAGCAGCCTTCGCTTATGCTCAAACCGCCCTCGCGCTGCAGCAATATTTACCGTGAGCCAGCTTGTCGAAAGCGAGTCTCTGGAGGCGCACCCGCCTGCGCGGCAAGAACTCGCGCCACCAAAAGCGATAGGGAGGCATATCAAGCCGACAATCCCATTCTGGCAGGCCGCGATTTTGGCCGCCTTATCGCTGTGGCTTTACGGACCAACGATTTACCATCTCGTCCTGCAATGGGCGGCCACCGATTCCGATTTCTCCCATGGCTTCTTCGTGCCGCTGTTCTCCGCCTTCGTAATCTGGCAGGAGCGCCGGCGCCTTTCTGAAATCGCTCTGAAACCGTCCTGGTCGGGTCTGCCGTTGCTGGCGTTTGCTCTCTGCGTTCTCATCGTGGGCCGGTTGGGAGCCGAGCTTTTTCTCGCCCGCGTTTCCATGCTGGTGCTGATCGCCGGCCTGGTGGTGCTGTTTGCAGGATGGAATTTTTTCCGCGCCGTCCTTTTTCCCTGGGCCTTCCTGTTGTTGATGATTCCCATCCCCACGCTGGTGTTCAACAAGATCACATTCCCCCTGCAGTTGCTGGCATCCCGCATCGCGGCTGACGTGCTTCCTCTGTTCGATGTTCCCGTTCTTCGCGAAGGCAACGTCATCAACCTGCCCAGCATGGCGCTGAACGTGGCGGAGGCCTGCAGCGGAATCCGTTCTCTCATGTCGCTGGTCTGCCTCGCCATCATTTACGGATATCTTATGGAACGAAGAATCGTGGTGCGCTGGGCTCTGGCCCTGATATCCGTGCCGATTGCAGTCGCCGCCAACAGCGCTCGCATCGTAGGCACAGGGCTTATGGTGCAGCGCTGGGGTTCCGAGAGAGCGCTGGGCTTCTATCACATCTTCGAGGGCTGGCTGGTCTTCGTTGTGTGTCTGGTTTTGCTTTACTTCGCGCACTTGCTGATCCAGTGGATCTGGCCAGATCGAGGAGTTCCGTCATGACCAATTCTTTGCCTCGCTTTTTGGCTGCGTTGCTGCTGTTCGCATCCGCCGCGGTATATCTCCGAGCCCATAGCCGCAACGAGGTGTTCCCTCCGCACCAGCCGCTCGAATCATTCCCAGCGCAGCTGGGCCCGTGGAACGGGACTAACCTGGTCATCGACCAGGAAACGCTCAACGTCCTCGGCCCCGGCGAATTCCTCTCCCGCGTCTACGCCCCCAGCGCGGACCACAGCCCGTCCCTCGATCTGCTCATCGCCTACTTTCCCAGCCAGAGCGCCGGCGACACCATCCACTCCCCCATGCACTGCCTGCCCGGCTCTGGATGGCTCCCCACCGACACCACCCGCGTCACCGTCGATATTCGCGGCCACGATCCCTTTCCCGCCAATCGCGTAGTCGTCGCCAAAGGAGAGCTCCGCAACCTGGTCCTCTACTGGTATTGCCATGTACCCCGGCGAAAGCGCCCAAGCCGCTTACCAGCGCATCCTCCCCTTCGCCGGAGAAATCGTCCCCCGCATCAACGACTACATCCCCCGCTAGAGGAACCCGCCCGGGTAGGGTTTCCTTCGTGCAACTTTGTGTCCTTGGTGGTAAAAGATTTTTTAAGAGAACATGAAAAACCATGTTTGAGGACCTGCGCTACAGCTTGCGAGTGCTGGCAAGGAGTCCGAGCTTCACACTGGTGGCCGTACTTGGCTTGGCCCTGGGAATTGGTGCGAACAGCGCCATTTTCACCGCAATGAACGCCGTCCTGCTTCGCCCTCTTCCGTACAAGCAAGCCGAACAGTTGGTTCTGTTGTGGCAACTCAACCGGCACAACGGAGACCACGAAATTAAGGCGAGCGCTCCTGACTATCTCGACTTGAAGGAACAGAACAGCGTCTTTCAGGATATCGCAGCGTTTAATGCGAACTCTGGTCTTGGGTTGAACCTTAGTGGGGCAGATCAGAGCGGGGCAGATCAGAACGGGGTAAGTCACCCCGCACGAATTTCCGCGACGTCGGTTACGGGTAACCTCTTTTCAGTTCTGGGCGTCACGCCGGCCTTGGGCCGGTCATTTCTCCCGGATGAGGAGCGCCCGGGCTCCGCTCCGGTTTGCATTCTCAGCCATGATCTTTGGAGGCGGCGATTTGGCTCGGATCCGAAAATCATCGGGAAGACAGTCACGCTGAATAGCGAGGTGTGGACCGTAGTCGGCGTCATGCCGGCGGGTTTCCGTTTCCCACAGAGCGTCGATCTATGGGTGCCTGCAATGGTCCGGTCGACTGCAAGGACGAAGCGCGCCCAACACTATCTTGGCGTCATCGCGCGGCTTAAGCCAGGGCTATCTCTTGATCATGCACAAGCCGAATTGAACTCACTTGCCCGTCGGATGGAATTGCAATATCCGGAAACCAACGCGGGACTCGGAATCACCCTCGTCCCCTTACGCACACAAATAACCGGGAACATCCGTCCCGCCCTTTTGGTTCTTTTCGGAGCCACCGCTTTTGTTTTGCTCATCGCATGCACAAACCTGGCCAATCTATTGCTCGTGCGAGCCACTGTGCGCCAGGCGGAAATGTCGTTGCGTCTCGCCTTAGGTGCTTCACGGACGCGATTAGTCCGACAACTACTCACCGAGAGCGCACTGCTAGGAGTGTTAGGCGGCGTCTTGGGATTAATCCTGGCCTTCGCTGGGACTCGCCTTCTTCTCAATCACAGCCCCAGCAACCTTCCGCGGACGAATGAGATTGCCGTCGACGGCCGCGTGCTCGCATTTACTCTAGGCCTGTCGGTCTTCACCGCGGTTATCTTCGGCATGGTACCTGCGCTCCAGGCTTCGAAACCGGATCTAATCAGAACACTCAAGGTGGGGGGCAGCGGATTCGCCATGGGACATGGCTGGCAGCGCCTCCGTCTCCTGCTGGTAGCTTCCGAGATGGCTCTGGCCCTGGTGTTGCTGATCGGCGCAAGCCTGATGATCAGGAGCTCCTTTCGTCTTCAGGAAGTGAATATCGGGCTCGATCCGCGAAACGTATTAACCATGGATACGACTCTCACCGTTGATCGATATCCGGCGCCCCGCCAGATCGCTTTCTATCGGAGTGTTGTAGAGCGAATCGGTGCTCTACCTGGAGTCACGTCCGTCGGCGCGGTTGATAATCTTCCTCTGGGCGGGAGTGATGTCCACAGCTTCGGCATCGAGGGACGCTCTGCTTGGGATCCGGGGAATGAACCCTCAGGTGAATTCGGCGTTGTAACGCCGCAGTACTTCAACGCAATAGGCATTCCTCTTGCGAAAGGTCGTTACTTTACCGAGGGTGACGGCGATGAGACCCCCAGGGTCGCGATCATCAATGAAGCGGTTGCCAGCCGTTACTGGCCGCAAGAAGATCCCCTCGGCAAGAAGATCACCATCGACTTCGAACGAGAGCCACGAGAGATCGTGGGTGTGGTAGGAAACGTAAGGCACCTGGGAATTGACCAGCAGGAACCGATGCAGGTGTACATACCACATTCGCAAAGGGGCGGAGCAGCGATGTATTTGGTTGTTCGCGCCACTTCGGACCCACTGAACCTGGTGCCATCTATTCGCGCGGCAGTCGAAGCGGTCGATCACGATCAGCCAGTTTACGATATTCAGACGATGGAGCAACGTCTCTCAGATTCCGTATCGCCCAGACGTTTTAATATGCTTCTGTTAGGAATATTTGCCGCAATAGCACTCCTCCTCGCAGGTGGAGGGACCTATGGTGTCATGTCATATTTTGTTACTCAGCAGACTCACGACATCGGCATTCGGATGGCGATGGGTGCCGACCAGGTGAAGGTACTCACGCTTGTTGTGGGAAAAGGTCTCGTTATTTTATTCTCCGCATTGACGATTGGCATAGCTGTGGCGCTTGCGTTTTCACGCGTCATGTCGGGCTTACTGTTCGGCATCAGCACTCTCGACCTTCCGAGCATTCTCGGCGCTTCGCTGCTCTTGACAACGGTGGGGCTTCTGGCCTGCTACATTCCCGCCCGCCGGGCTTCCAGAGTTGACCCTGTGGTTGCCTTACGCTGCGAGTAGACAATCGCTCACCCGAAGAATCACGAAGGCCTACGCTGGCTGGGGTTTCCTTCGTGTAACGGAGCCTGCCCTAAGTGAAGTCGAAGGATGTCCTTGGTGGTCAAAGAGCGTCCGCATCCCCGATACGCCGGTAACTTTATGGCTCCGCTGGCTTTGCAGTATGATGGTGCGTTCCGCAGCTCATCGTTCATTCTCCCCGCGGTTATCATTTGGAGAGAGACATCATGCGTCGTTTCCCTGCCCTCGGATCAGTACTGCTCTGTTTCCTGTTGACCGTGTTGTGGACCGGGTGCTCGCGCGATCCCAACGTCAAGAAGCAGAAGTATCTGGAGAGCGGACAGCGCTATTTCGACCAGCAGCGCTATCGCGAGGCAGCCATTCAGTTCGGCAACGCCGTGCAGGTCGACCCGCAATTTGCCCAGGCACATTACCGGCTCGGGGAAACGTTGCTCAAGCTGCAGGACTTG
This sequence comes from Candidatus Sulfotelmatobacter sp., assembly GCA_050014115.1. Lineage (GTDB taxonomy): Bacteria > Acidobacteriota > Terriglobia > Terriglobales > Acidobacteriaceae > Sulfotelmatobacter. Next base: position 66,018 of record JBEKDY010000002.1, read on the forward strand.
AACCACGCTTATGGGGAACTCTCCCGCGCGGTCGAGCTCGACCCAAACATCTATGCGGCGCACGCCGAACTGGCCAACCTGCTGGTTTCCTCACGCCAGCCCGAGGCCCTGAAACAGGCGAAGATCCATCTTGACCTGCTCCGCGAAAAACAGCCCGACAGTGCGGACACATACGCAGCCTGGTCGAATTATTATTTCGCGCAAGACAACCTGAC
>JBEKDY010000003.1:0-53538 GCA_050014115.1 Candidatus Sulfotelmatobacter sp.
GTTGTTCTGCGCAACCTGGATGCCGTTGCTGGCGCTGGACGAGTCGATGGGCAGGTTGGCGTAGAGGACGATCGGCGTGGGGGAGTTGACGCCGCTGGCGCCGTTGCCCGGCCGGTTAGAGATGATCGCTCCGTTGGTATTCGAATCGTACTGGCTGGTGCTGAACTCGCTGGTGAAGTTCTGCAGCGGATTGCCCTGCCAATCCATGATGTTGCTGTTCAGGACGGCCGTCATCGTGGCGCTCGACGGCAGCGGATAGCAGGTGAACGACAGGGTCGCGTCGTCCTGTGAGTGCGAGTAGCTGGTGCACCACGGACTCTGGCTGCCGCCCTGGAACAGTGCGAAGTCGCTCAGGGCGCTGCTGGGGTTGATCGTACTCAGGTTGAGGGAGCGGTTGAACGTTGCGGTCACGGGCGCCCGCAGGCCCACGTTGGTGGCGTTCGCAGCCGGCGTGAAGGCCATCACCTGGAGCGGATTGGGCGGCGCCGTGGCGGTGCTGCCGGTCGTGAAGCTCATCAGTGGCGTGTAGCAGCCTCCGGCCGAGTCTCCGGCCAGGTCCAGCGGCCCGTTGCAGGTACCCACGTAGATTTGCGTGCCGGTCGGGAATGGGCTGGCCGGCGTAAAGACGATCTGGTTCCCCGTCACCGCGTAGCTGCCGGTGATCTCCTGATTGCTGTTGTACCCGATCATGACCGGCAGCGTGGTCGTGCTCACCGTGGCCGGATCGATCGGGTTGTTAAAGTTCATGGTGATCGTGGTGTTGGTGGCAACGCCGGTGCTGCCGTTGCTCGGAATGGCGCTCGAGAGCGTCAGGCCCCCGGTAAGACTGGCGCCGCAGGTCTGAATAACGCCCTGCAAACGGAACGCCTCATACGAGTTGTCCGTGCTGCCCCAGGCCAGCGACAACGTGTTGCTGCCCACCACCAGGAAGCTGGAAATGGGCAGGTTCAGCGCCGAGAGACCGTAGATGGCGCTGAGGTTGCTCATGATGGAGACGCCGTTAATGCCCAGCTCTCCGTTGTCGTCGACGCCCATGGCGCCCACCAGGCACAGGTTCGCGGGCACAGTGGGGCCCGTGATCGTGAAGGTCGTCGAGTAGACGCCGAAGGTGTTGCCGGTCACGCTCTCCGGATAGATGTTGACCCAGTCGGAGTTCGGTCCGTTCGCCGGCCAGCTGCCATAGTTGCCGGTGTCTCCCGGACCCACTACGTAGAGGGGCTGCGATGGACCGATCGCTGGAGGAGTGGTCGAAGCGGTGGCTGCGAACAAACCCAGCGCCTCATCGGATGTGGGCCCGTTCGCGAGCCCGGTGGGCACCACCGTCCAGTGACCGTCAGCGCTGCCAATGGTCGTGATCAGTGAGCCGGAGGCGTTAAAGCCGGTCGAAACATTGATCTCCAGGGCAGAGTTCGACGTCGTGAAGCTGCTGCTGAAGGCCGTTCCCAGGTTGCCAACCACATCCGTGTAGCCGCTCACTGCGACCGTGTAGACGGTCCCGCCCTGCAGTTGCACCGCGGGTACGAAGGTGAGAGTCACCAGATCGCTGGCCAGCGTTGCCGTGCCTGCGATCGGTGAGCCTCCCGAAGGCGTAACCGTGATTACGTTCGTGTTGTTCGAGTTAATTGCCGAGCTGAAGCGAACCAATATCTGGCTGTTCAGCGGTACCGAGGTTGCGCCGCTGGCCGGCGAGACCAGGGTCACCGTAGGCGAGGTCAGATCTGCGCCGCTGCCGGTCGTGAAATAGGAGTTGATGCCGTTCAGGGTGTTGCCGTCCGCATCGTAGTTGCCTCCCGCCTGGTAGAGACGATAGTAGGTGTCAGGCAGCAGCGGAATGGACGGCGTGAAGGTGGCGCTGAGTCCGTTCGGCGCCACAGTGACTGTGCCGGCCTCGTACTTGCCACTGTCGTTGTTGTAGAGCAGCAGCGTTCCGGCGTCCCAGGTCGAGAAGATGTCGATCGGATTCACCGGCTTGGAGTACGTGATCGTAGGCGCAAAGTTGGTGCCCACGTTGGTCAGGCCGTTAAAGTCGGTGGCGGGGTTGTTGGTGACAGTATCCGGGCCGCTGCCGGTGTTGAAGGTGAACAATCCCGGCACAAGCGCGTTGCCCGCCGTGTCGGCAAGCGGTGAGCTGTAGCTCACCGTATACGTGGTGCCGGCCGTGAGCGCCGCGCTGGGCGTGAAGGTCAGGACCGTCCCCGGACCCCACGAGCAGCAATTCGGATCAGAGTTCCAGCTGTAGGTTCCGGTTACCGGGGTCCCGCTGGTGGACACGGTGAGGCCGGACTGCGTGTTCTGATTCATGTCGCCGCTGAACTCAAGCTGAACGGCCACGTTGGTGCCGACCGTGCTCAAGGCTGGCGGATTGGCCGCGATTACCGTGGGCGCCGCGGTTGCCGCCGTGGCGATGGTGTAGAGGTCCACGTTGTAATTGCCGAACGCAACACCGGTCGCGCTCTGAATGCCGCTGGTCAGTTGGAAGTTATAAGTCGAGTTGACGGCAAGCAGACTGCTGGGTGTGAAGGTCACGACGCGGCCCGTCGGATCGAGCACGACCGTACCCGTTACCGGGATGCTGCCCTGGCTGGGATTGCTGGTCAGGTAGAGCAACACGGTACTCGTAGTGATCGTCGTGCGGCTCATCGGCTCGCTGAAGACCGCGATGATGGCGCTGTTCAGGGGCATGCCGGGAGTCGCGCCTACATTCGGGCCCGGGCTCAGCGAAAGGAGCGTGGGCGACGGAGGCGTGGCCGGCTGGATGGTGAAGCCGCCGGGCACGTTCTCCACTTCGCCGCCCGTGGTGGTGATTACGTCCACCGGTCCAAGCGCAGCGCTTGAGGAGATGATCAGTTGAGCCGTGAGATTGGTTGGGCTGTTGACCGTAACTGGACCGGACACGCCGTCGGCAGCGCCGCCCACGCTGATTCCAGGGCCGAAGCTGGCCGTGGTCGTGCCGTTGACCCAGTTGGTGTACTGGCCGTAAATGGTGACGGTTACGCTGTTGCCCGGCGTGCCGATGTTGGGATTGATCTCGGTAATGACCGGCGTTCCCGCCGTTACTGCGAAGGCATTGTTCAGCGTAAGGGTCTGGCCGCTCGTGGTTACCGAGACATAAGTGTTTCCTACCGACGCATTCGACGGAATCGTGACGTTGGCGGTCAACTGCGTGACGCTGCTGACGGTGACAACGTTGGTGATGATTCCGTCGCCCAGAGTCACGTTCGAGAAGCCTTGCTGGAAGGTGGTGAATTCGCCGGTAATGACGACGTTGACTGTGGTCCCTGCCTGCGCCGAGCTGGGGCTCACCGAGAGCAGAGCGGGGACGCCCGCCAGCACCGAGAAGCCGCCGGTAATCGACGCGACTTGGCCGCCCGTAGTAACTGACACGTTCCGCGAGCCAATGGTCGCGGTCTGGTTGATCGTGATATTCGCAACCGCGGCGGTCGCGCTCGAAACCATAGTCGAGTTGACCACGATGCCGGCGCCGAAGTTGGCCACGCTGGTTCCGTTCACGAAATTCGTGAACTGACCCGTGAGGTTGACGTTGAGGGTCGTGCCTTGCGTACCGGTCGGCGGGTTCACTACAGAGAGCACCGCACCGCCCGAGGTCACGGTGAAGCCGCCGAGAATGGTGGCAACTTCCCCGCCTGTGATCAGGCTGACGTCATACGCACCCACAGCGGTGGACGTTGGAATCGTGATATTGACCGTGGCGTGGAGCGCATCCGTTACGGTGAGGCCGGTAACCGAGATGCCTCCTCCGAAGCTCGCCGTGGTGACGCCGTTGGCAAAATTGGTCTGGCTGCCGGTTACTGCCACAGTGAGCGAGTTGCCCTGTCCGCCGGTTGCCGGGTTCAAGCTGACGATGGCTGCCGGGCCCACGGTTACCTGGAAAGCGTTGTTAAGAGAAACGACTTCGGCGCCGGTCGTGACCGACACGTTGCGAGATCCCAGCGTGGCCGTCGGCTGCACCGTGATGTTGGCCGCCGCCGCCGTCGCACTCGATACCGTCACGGAATTGACAGTGATCCCCGCGCCGAACGTGGCGGTGGTGGTTCCGTTCACGAAGTTGGTGAACTGCCCGGTGAGATTGACAGTTTCTGTTGCGCCTTGCGCTCCGCTGCTCGGAACCGCGGCGAGTAACTCCGGCTGGGTCTGGCTGATGGTGAAGACATTCACCCCGTTCGCGACCTCGCCGAGAGTCGTTGCCGTCACCGAAACCTGGCCCGCTGGCGCGTAGTTGGAGACGGTGATGTTTGCCGTGATCGAGTTCGCGGAGTTCACCGTGAAGCTGTTGATCAGGACGTCTGGGAACGTGAGTTGCGTCACTCCCTGCTGCCAGTTGGTGTTGGTGCCGTTGATCTGCACCGCGGGCAGGTTTACGCCCTGTCCGCCGGCGTTCGGCACCACGTCGTTAATCACCGCCGGTCCGGGAGTGACGTAGACGGCATTGGGCAGCCCCAATATCTGCGTGCCGGAGCTGACCGTCAGGTTGCGAGGACCCACGGTCGTGGTGGGCTGCACGTACCCTTGCACCGTCATCGACGTGGTGCTGGTAACGATGACATTGGTGAGTACGATCCCCGGCCCGAAGCTGACCGTCGGCGGATCCAGAGCGGACCAGCTTGTTGCCTGGCTCAGAATCGTAAACACAGCCGTGCTTTGCTGCGGAACGGAACCCGGGCCCGAGGAAAGCAACAGCGGCGTGCCAGCCTCCACCACGAAGCCGTGAGTAATGCTGGCAATTTCACCGCTTGTTTGCGCGGTCGCGTAGGTGGTTCCCAGCGGAGCCAGCGCCGGCACGGTGAGCGTCATGGTGGCGTCCGTGTTGCTATTTACCGTGACGTTGGAGGCGACGATCCCGGCGCCGAAAGTGAACACGGTGGCGCCATCCCAATGCGTGTTCTGGCCGGTGACATCCACAGCGATGCTGGCGCCTTGCGGAGCCAGGTTGGGAGTGACAGCCGAGATCAAAGCCAGGCTGGCAGTTACGCTGAAACCTGCGCCGCCAACCCCCGTCCCTTCTGTGGTCGCCACGACGCTGCGTCCGCCCAGCGTGGCCAGTTGATCGATGCTGATGTTCACGCTTGCGATGCCGGGCCCGAGAATGGTCACCGAGTTGACCGTGATTCCGGAACCGAAATTGAACGTGGTGGTGTTGTCAAAGTTTGTGAACTGACCGAGGACGTTAACCGTAAGGTTTTGCGCGCCCTGCATCCCCGTGCCCGGATCGACGATACTCAGGGTCGGCTGCGCCAGAACCACACTGAATTGTGCGTTCTCCACTTCCGCCCCGGTGGTCAGGGTAAGGTCGCTGGTCGAAGCAGTCGCCGCCGGGTCGATCGTGATGTTAGCCAGCGCCGTGGTGGGGCTCGTTACCTGGAAGGTATTCAGCGTGATGCTGCTATTGAAGCCCGTCAACGTGGTTCCCGAAGTCGGGTTGGGATTCCAACTCGTGTTCGAGCCAACGAATGTGATGGTGAACGTCTGTCCCGGCAGTCCCGAGGACGGCGATTCGTACCAGATAAACGGAATCGGCGGTGGCGGAGGCGCCTGCACCAGGAAGTTGCTGGTCAGCCCCTGCGCTCCGGTTTGCACCACCACGGTGCGGTAGCCGAGCTGGGCCGCCGGATCGATATTGATCACAGCCTCGATGTGAGTCGCGTCATCCACCTGGAACGACGTAACCGTGATGCCGGGACCAAAGTTCACAGTCGTGGTTGCCTGGGTCCACTCGGTATAGAGGCCGTTGATGACTACTTCCTCCTGATTGGCTCCCGGCTGGCCGCTGTTCGGACTCAGATACGTGACCACGGGAACGCCGCCGGTGACCACGAACGCGCCGCTGTCCGTCAGAGACTCGCCATTCGTCACCATGTAGATGGAGCGCGCCCCGGGGTTGGCCGTGGGCGAGATGCTCAAATCCACCGTGGCGCTGGTGGCGCTGTTAATAACCACGGAGTTAATGGTCAGGTCGGAACCGCCGCCGGCAATATAGAACTGGGTGAAGTTCTGCGCCCAGTGCGTCGCCGAACCGGTAATGTTGAGGACCACTTCCTGGCCCTCGTTGCCGGTTGCCGGGCCGGCGAGAGTCGACACGTTGGAAATAATCGCGGGACCCGGAATTATGGTGAACGCGTTGAGCGAATCAATCTCGCTGCCGGTGGCGCCAGCCGAATAACCCGGCGCGCATGGGTTGTTGGTGTTCGTCAGTTTGGAACAAGGCACTCCCGGCGTCGTCACCGTGACCAGCCGGCTGCCCACAAAAGACAGCGGGTCGATGCTGACGATGGCCGTCAAATGCGTGGCATCAATATCCGCCACGCTGTTGACCGTGATTCCCGCGCCAAAAGTGGCCGTGCTCAGCGTGCTCCAGTTCGAGTACTGGCCGATGAGTTCCACACTCAGGCTCTGCACGCCCTGCTCAGCCTGATTGGGGATAGCTTCATTGAGCGTAGGCACATCCGGAATCACCGTGAACGAATATTGCTGCGACGCGATCTCGCCGTAGGTGGAGACCGTAACCGTCTTGTAGCCCGGCGTTGCCGTAGTCGCGATCGCAACCGGCGCCGACAGCGTAGTGGAATTGGTCACGGTGATCTGCCCAACCTGGAAGTTGGGATCGCCGAAACTGACCGTGGTTACACCCTGCAGGAAGTGAGTGTCCCCGCCAGTAATGGTCACCGTCTCGGTGGATCCCTGGAAGCCCGAGAGTGACGAGATGGAATCGATCTGCGCCGCGCCCTGCGCCACGCAGAAATTATCCAGGATGGGAGCAGTCGATACCTGCTGGCTGCCCGTGGTTACCGTCAGCACATGGCCGCACGGGGCACCGTAGTCGACATAGGCCCAAGGACTTACCGTGATGCTCGCGGTCAAGCTGTCGGAGTCGATCACAGTGATGGAATTCACCGTGATGTCCTGATTGAATGCCAGCGAGGTAACCCCTTGCTGCCAGTTTGTAAAGCGACCCAGCACCTGCAGGGTCAAAGTTGCTCCCTGCTGGGCTGCGCCAGGAGCGATCGCCAACAGCGCGGGGAATCCCTCTTCAATATCAATAGCCTGTTGCAAGGTCACAACTTCACCGCCGGTGTAGGTGGTGAGCGTAGCGAAGCCCACCGGGGCGCTGGAGAGCACGGTGATCTGCACGGTTGCCGTCAGCGGACTCGTGACCGTAAGCAAGTCCACCACAACACCCGGACCAAAGCTCACCGTGGTTTCACCCTGCAGCCAGTGCGTGCCGACTCCGACAATATTCAGAGTCGCGGTTTGCAGTTGCGAAACCACCCAGGGCGCCGATCCGGATCCTCCGCCGCCGCAGTAGGTGACAAAGAGGCCGTTGCAGGCAATGGCCGGCGAAACGCTGACGATCTCCGCCGCGCTCGGAGTGACGCTGAAACCGGTGCCGCTGACGATCTCGGAACCGGTAATCATGATCACGCTGTTGCCGCCCACCGGCGCCGTGGGTGATACGGCGATGGTCGCCGTGGCCGTGGTTGGGCTGGTGATGGCCAAATTCGCCACAGTCACACCGGCGCCGAGAATAGCTTCCGTCTGGGCCTGGTTCCAGTTGGTCAACGAGCCGGTAATCGTAACGTCCACGGTCGAGCCTTGGGCCGCGCTCGACGGAACCACGCTCACCAGCGTCGGGCTGGCCGGAGCATCCACGTCGAAGCCGCTGATGACCTGCTCTGCCCCGGTGTTGACGTAAACCGACTGCCATCCGGAGGGCGATGCCGTCAGCACCCCGCCGTCCAGATAGCTGGTCGTGATGTTGGCGGTCAGGTCCGTGAGCGTGTTCACGGTAACGCTGTTCACCGTGATCTGCGGCCCAAAGAGAACCTGCGTCGTTCCAGCCGTAAAGTGCGTATTCAATCCAACAATTTCAACGTTCAGCGTGGTGCTTTGTGGAGCGTGATACGGCGTGATGCTGATGATCCCAACCGGCGTGCTGGTGACGTTGAAATAAGTTGTGACGATCTCTCCGCCGGTCGTGAAAGTGACCAGCCGCGAGCCGGTAGCCGTTGGAGTGCCGTTCACGCCCCCTACGATCGTCACCGTCGCAGTCGCGCTCACAAGACTGTTGACGGTGAAGTTCGACAGAGTGACACCCTCGCCGGCAATGACTGGCAGCGTGGCCGATTGCGAGAAATGAGTGAACTGCCCGGTGAAGCTGGCGCTGAACGTGGTGACGCCGGAGATTGCCGGAAGCAGCCCGTTGGCCGGACTCATCGTCAACGAAGGCGTGTTGGCATAGACCGTGATCGACGAATAGACCACCTCGCCGCCAGTCGCCATATAGAACGGGTTCGTGCCTACCGATTGATTCACCGGAACGCTGATGTTGAGGGTCGCGTGGGTCGCGTCCGTAATCGCGATCTCATTCACCGCGATGCTTCCCGGAATCGGGCTGAACGCGGCAGTTGTGGTGCTCTGGTTCCAGTGGGTGTTCAAGCCGACCACGGCCAGCTGCACCTGACCACCCTGCGGCACGCTGCTCGGAGTAACGCTGATAATTTGCGCGCTCGAAGGCGTCACACTAAACGTGAACGGGAAGATCGTCGCTCCGCCGGAGGGACCGCTGGTAAGGTTCGCCGTAATGCTTCCGACATTGGCGTTCTGGCTGACCGTGATGTTGACGGTCACGCTGCTCGCCGAATTCACGGTGATCGAATTCACCGCGATCTCCCCGGTAAACTCCGCCTGGATGTTGCTCGAGTTGAAAGTCGTGAAGGAATTGCCGGTGATCACAACGTTCAGCGTCTGCCCTTGCGCGGCGGAACTTGGCACCACCGAGAGCAAAGCCGGTGTGGCTCCGGTGACCGTAAATGCATTCGCCAGGGTCGCGATTTCACCACCGGTCGAGACGGTTGCGTTCTGCAAACCGATCGTCGCATTGGCCGGCACGGCCAGTTGGACCGTGGCGGTGGTCAGCGAGGTCACGGTGACGTCGCCCACAATGATTCCGCCAGTAAACGAAACCGTGGTCGCATTCTGCAGGAAGTGCGTGCCGGTCGCCGTCAGCGTGACCGGGAGACTGGCTCCCTGCGCTGCCGAATTCGGACTGACGCCGACCAGGGTGGCGCTGTTGGGGCCGATCTGGAAAATCGGGTTGCCCGACGGCGAGAGTACCGACGTGGCGATCTCTCCGCCCGTCATCATGGTGATGGTGCGGTAACCGACTGTGGTCGTATTGCTGATGGTAATGTTCGCCACCGCGTCGGTCGCGTCTGTGATAGTCAGGGAGTTGACTGTGATTCCAGAGCCGAAGTTCGCAAACGTGACTCCCTGTTGGAAGCTGGTCCCCACCGCGGTAAGGCTCACAGCCAGCGTCTGGCCCTGCGTGCCGAAAGCCGGAGAGACCGCTGTGATGAGGTGCGTGTTGGAAGGATCCGCAATGATAAAAGCCGAAGTCAGCTTCGCGGTTTCGTTTCCTCCCGCCGAGAGCGGGGTTACAACTTTAATGTTGCGCGCGCCATAGGTCGCAGTCGGAGCGAGCGTCAGGGTAGCGTTGATCTGGTTGGGCGAGATCGCTGTAACGCTGGACACGACGATGCCCGAAGCGATTGTGCCGCTTTCGGTATCGGTGAAGCTGACGACCGAGGAAGAACTGAAGTGCGTCCATCCGTTGCCGGTAATGGTCACGGGCACGATTGTGCCGGCCGCTCCCGCGCCGGGTGATACCACGGCCACCGCAGCGGCGGGATTCGTCGCCGTTGCCGATCCGGTCAGCGACGCCGTAAGCGGCGAGCCACCGGGCGCCGAATCCGTAACGGTCAGCGTGCCCGTGCGCGTGGTGGGGCTGATCGAACTCGGCGTGAAGTTCACATAGATGAGGCAGGAAGAGTTGCCGGGGATTACGCCAGCGGAGCAGTTGCTGTTATCGATAAAGTCGACGGCAGGGAGCGACGAAGTGAGCGCGAGCGCGAAGCTCTCCGATTCGCTCTCGTGATTCGTCAGCGTGATGGTCTTCGACGCGCTCTCCGTGCCCACCAGCAGTGAGCTGAAAGACAGAGCGGCCGGCGAAATCGTCAGGGGAGATGTGCCTTTGCCTTGAAGGTTAACCACCTGCGGGCTGGTCGCTGCATCGTCGTCCACCTGGAGTTGCCCGTCGCGCGTGCCCCCAATGGTCGGGTCGAACTCTACCGATACGGTGCAGGAGGCCACCGCCCCGGCTCCGCCCAGCGCGGCAGGCGCCATCGGGCAGGTTGTCGCTGACTCGATGAAGTCGCCGCTGAACTGCAGATTGCTGATGTGCAGCGCTACGGTCGTGTCGGAGTTCGTAATGGTGATGGTCTTGAAGGCGCTGGTGGTGCCAACTGGCGCCGAGAAGGTGGTAATCGATGTCGGCGAGATGCCCACCGGGGCACTTCCAGAACCGGTCAGAGCGAGCGTCTGCGGACTGTTCGAGGCATCGTCGGTAATGCTCAGCGTCGCCTTTCTCGTTCCCGACCCGGTGGGAGTGAAGGTCACGGAAAGCGTGCAGCTGGAACTCGCCGGAACGGACGAAGGCTTAATAGGGCAGGAGTTCGTAACCCCGAAGTCTCCGCTGTTCGCTCCAGAGATCGAAATTCCAGAGATGTTCAGAGGAATACTCTGCTGATTAGTCACCGTGACCGTCTGGCCCGCGCTGGTCGTTCCTTCCAATTGCGCCGCAAAGGTCAATTTCAGCGAAGTGGGCGAGATCGCCACCGGGGCGATTCCCTTTCCAGAGAGCGTTACCTTTTGTGGGCTATTGCTGGCGTTGGTGGTGATCGTCACGGAACCGGTGGGCTGGGTTCCCAGGGCGCTAGGGGTAAGGGTGAGGCCGATCGTGCAACTGGCGCCAGGGGTGCCGCTCGCAGTCAGGCTACCGGAGCTCGGGCACGTGGTCGAAGGATCGATCGCATACGGGCTTCCCGGCGACAGGACAATTGACGTGATATTGAGCGCAACCGACTGGTTGTTCTTGAGCGTAACCACCTTGATCGCGCTCGCCTCATTGATCACCACGTTGCCAAAGTTCACCGATGTCGGCGTCAACGTCGTGGGAGTAATCGCAAATGCGAAGGACGAAGCAAACAGGCAAAACATCGCCGTCAGCGAAAGCATGACTGCACTCTGAATTTTTCGTATACGATTCATTTCACGCGTAGCCATCTTGCATCCCTCCATGCTTTCACTGCGTTCGCTTCGCTGGAGCCAAGTTGGCGATGGGAATGCTCGGCTGAACGAATCGTTGCTCTCATCCTGCTCGGGCTCAGTGTGGAAGCCTCGAATCACAGAACCTCGATCACGCAACTTCTTGGCCGACATGGGGGGTCAGTACGACTTGGCCGGGGCGAACTCTCGCCCAACAACAAAGAACTACCGGTCGAATCCCGAGTACGAAATGATCAGAAAGGAATCCCGTGAGCCTTGGGGAGGGGAAGAAAACCGAACGGATTTAACCAGACAACATTTGGAAATGCAAGCGGTTTTCTTACAATTTTTTTACAAAGTCTTGACACTTCGTTCGAATTTCCGCTTTCTGCGTAGCACGGGAGGTACCGATCGCATGGTGCGAGGAAAGCCGCCGCCTTCGCAAGTGTTTGATAATGCTTGGCATTGCCGGCGCGCGAAAGGTCCTTCCCCTTCTCTCACCGTTAGCAGGTGAACGCAAATGCCTAAAAAGGGAATTCCTCCGACTGGCAACTCAAATCCGGAGGCGGGTCGGCGCACACATCTCCGCTGGGGGCTTCAGACTGCTTCCTGTTGTGGGAAGCGTACTTCCACTCGGGTCACTCATCAAAAACGCAGAAATGCCGATAAGTGCAATGGCGTCTTTATTCATGGCGAAAACGTATCCAGCGTTCGTGTGGCATGCGACAGAGTTAAACAATTCTGATGGCGAGAAATCGCGCGCGCCACAAGCTCATCGTTGCCGCGGCGGCCGAAATCCAGCTCCCCGGTGCGCGTACTCATGAAGACGCTCCGCTGGATAACCCTCCTCGGGATCGCCTGCCTGCTGGTTTACGCGATCTATCGGTACACTCGCTACCCCGTATTGCATCCCCTCTCGTTGCATGTCGCGAACCGACCACAGCCCGCGCCAAGCGACCCGGCACAGCTTTTCCCCGAAAAAGCGCCGTCACAGGTTGCGATTCTTCTCACCAAGTCTGATCAGGATGCGGAGTCCGCGGTGCGATGCCTCCAAGAAATGGGGATCCCGTTCTTTGTGACTCGCGATCTGCGCGCGGCCTTGCGCCACAAACTGATCGTCATGTATCCCGAAGTCGATGCGACCAGTTTCAATGCGGCCCAGGCTCAGACCATCACCGATTTTGTGACTCGCGGCGGCGTGGTTTTCGCGCCGAACGTTTTCTGGGGCGGCTTCAAGCCGCTCTTCGGTTTTGGCGATTCGATTCCCTTGCGCACTCGTCACAAGATCGTCTTCGATGCGGCGGCTCTGGATATGACAAACCCGCTTACCGCAGATCCGGTATTGCGATACCTGAACCGCCCCGAAGAAAAAGAAATCCCGCTCGGCTCTCCCGCGATCGCCGAAGTCATCTGGACGAATGGTTACAAAGCATCAGCCGGAACGAACATCCTCGCGCGATTCGACGATGGTTCAGCGGCCGTTCTCAGGCACGATGTTGGGAAGGGCCACGCGTATCTGATCGGCGTTGCGCTGAATGATGTGGTGCTGCGGAATCAGCAGAATCGGGATTACGAAGCCCAGCGCGTCTACGTGAATGCCTTCGAGCCCGGAACGGACGTGTGGCTGCTCCTGTTCCGCGCGTGGTATGAAGCCTATTCGGATTCCGGGATTCGCCTGGGCACAATTCCGCAGGGCAAGCGGTCAGCCCTGCTGCTCTCGCACGACGTGGACTGGGAATATTCCTTCAAGCCGATGCTCGCCTTCGCCGACTTCGAAAAAAGCGCAGGCACGTCCAGCACGTTTTTTGTTCAGACCAAATATCTGGACGACGTGAACAGCCACGCTTTTTTCTTCGGGCAGTCGCTGGATATTTTGCGGCAGCTGTTGACCGGCAACAGCGATATCGAAAGCCACACCGTGATCCATTCCATGCTGTTCAACAAAGTTCCGTTGGGAACTGGAGAGGAACAATATCCGACGTATCGCGCCCGGGCCACGCGCGAGAATGTTGCCCAGGATGCGACCGCGCTCGGAGAAGTCTGCGTGAGCAAGAGCCTGCTCGACGGTGAGTTGCAGGGGCACCATACCATCTTTTTCCGCGCCGGCCATTTGCGCGTGCCGCCATTTCTTCCCGAGGCGCTGGTGCGCTGCGGATACGAATTCGATTCGTCGTTTACGGCCGACGATGTGCTCAGCAATTTTCCCTATCAACTGGATTTCGACCTGGGGATGACGGAGCCCAGCACGATTTTCGAATTCCCGGTGACGTTCGAAGATGAGCAGCTCCCGCCGATCGTCGAGCGTGTCCCGTCGATGCTGGGCGTGATCGAAGCGAACGCGGAGAACGGCGCGCCCTCCGTCATTCTGATTCACAGCAACAACGCGAAAGAGAAGCTGCAAGCCGAGCGCGACCTTCTCGCCGGCCTTCCTAAAGATATTCTGGTCGAAAGCATGATCGACTACGCCCGCTTCTGGAAGGCGCGCAGCCAGGTGCGTTGGTTTCCGCGCCCCGTCAGCGGTGGCGAGCAGATCGAAATCGGTTCCGAGCTTCCCGTCGCCGGACTCACGCTGGTTTCGCCGCGCAAAATTCAAAGCGCTTCTGGAGTGCCCGGGATTCGCTGGACCGATCATGAAGTAATTCTGCCCGATCTCGCGGGCAAATCGCAGGCACTGGTCCTTATCCAGTACTGAAAACCGTCGCTTCCGAAACTCGATCGCTCCGCGAAACATCCCGCCGCAGTTACCTCCGTCACCTGTTTGCGTGCGTGTTCCCTACCGATGTTCATAGTGTCGCTTGCTAAGCAGTAGTGGCTCGCAGAACCTTCCGGGACTCAGCGTGCAATTTCTCTGACGCGTGAGTTCAAAGAGAGTCGATGCAGAAGCCCGCGTAGAGGAGGACATTGAGCCCGCTTTTCAAACAGTTTTTCCGCCATCGCCGGTCCGCCTTCGCGTTGGTGGTGGTGACGCGGCTGTTGATGCTTTCCACTCCCATGCGCGCGGAGAACTGGCAGCAACTTGTGCGCACTGACGTCGACCAGCATCAGATTCCCGCGGCTCTGGCCGTGGTGGATCGCCGACTCGCAGAAGCGCCGGCTGACATGGAAGCCCATGCATGGCGCGGCCGGCTGCTGGCGTGGACCGGCCATTGGCCGGAAGCGGAAACCGAGTACCGCTTAGTGCTCGACAAGTTTCCGAACGATGTGGACGTGCTCACTGGCCTCGCAGATGTTCTGCTCTGGCAGCAGAAATATTCAGAGGCGCTGGCGGTTCTGGAAGAAGCTCGCAGCGCCGCGCCGCAAAACGCGGAAGTGCTGGTGCGGCGCGCGCGGGTGCTCACTCTGCTGCAGCGTGTCTCCGAGGCGCGAGCACAGTTTCGGGCCGTGTTGAACTATGACCCGGCGAATCCCGCTGCGATCGATGGTTTAGCAAGTCTTACGGGGGATTCGCGATATGAGCTGCGATTCGGCGAGGAAGCAGATTTCTTCAACTACACCGACGATGCGCAAGTCGAAACCGCGACGCTCACCGCGCACTGGAACCGGCGCTGGACCACGTCTTTCGGCACGAGCGCGTATCACCTGTTCGGCGAGAATGCAGTCAAGATGTGGGCTGACGCCGCCTATCGTTTCCACGAAAACAATTGGGTGCGCGTTCTGGGCGCTGGGGCGAATCCGCAGGATGTAGTCCCTGAAACCGAGGCGCTGATCGAGTACGGGCACGGCTTCCGATTTTCCAACTCATTCTTCAAGGGATTGGAAAGCTCTTTCCAGGAACATTACTTGTGGTATCGGGGAGCGCAAGTCGACACACTCAACACCACTCAAATCGTCTATCTGCCCAGGGAGTGGACGTGGACCTTGTCAGCGACGGGAGCTCATACACATTTCACCAACCAGGAATCAGATTGGGTTCCGTCGGGCTCGACAAAAATCGGATTTCCGCTGGTTCGAAGACTCTCCGGAAATCTGCTGTTCGCAGTGGGCGCGGAAAATTTTGCGCAGGTGGATCAGATTGGGCGCTTATCGGCCCGCACCTACGGCGGCGGAGTGCGTTACCGTTTCGCCGAAAGTCAGGACGTGACCGGCTTTGTCGCCATCCAGGATCGCGAATACGGTCAGAGACAAACCAGCATGGGATTGAGCTATGGGATCCGATTCTAGCTGGCTTCGCGACCTGGGCCTGGCCTGGCTGGTGGCCCGGGCAATCCTGTTTTCTTTGTTCGGAATTCTGCTGCTGGTTAGCTTCATCGTTTTTCGCCGCTGGTACCGTGGACGTTATTTCGCGCGTCTGAATACGCGCACCGTCGCCCTTCGCGAACAATGGGCAGACATTTTGTCGGGGAAAATTCCTGGATCCGCGTGGCGGCTGAACGCGCTCGACTGTCAGATCGTGGAAGACATCCTGCTCGACAACATCGAAGTTTGCGACAACGACCAGCTGCCGCCGTTTCTCGCGTGCCTGCGCAACAGTGGATTGCTTGACCTGCGAATCCGCGAGGCGCGTTCCACCGAGGGCTGGCGCAGGCGCTCGGCCCTGCTCACGCTGGGCCGCACCCGCGCGCCCGAAGCCATACCAGCGCTGGCGGAAGCGCTGGCGTCTCCGTCGGAAGAAACCCGCGTGGCGGCCGTTCGCGGGCTCGGCCGAATCTCGTCAGCGAAGGCCGCGTTGCCTCTTCTCGAACTTTTCGTCTCGCAGGAACTCAAAGTTCCGGAGCACACTCTAAAAAATGCTCTATTGAATTGCTGCCGCGGATCGCCAGGCGTTCTCATCCCTTACCTGAATCTTGCGAACGGGGAGACGCGGGAGCTGATTGCGCGCATTCTCGGAGAGCTCGCCGACCCCAGCCTGGGCGAGGAGTTGCTGATCCTCGCTGCCGACCCGCTTCCCGAAGTTCGCGCGTCCGCGGCCCGTGCTCTCGCCAAGGTCAATCCGGGGGTTTCCTTCCCCGTGCTTTCAACTTTGGCGGTGGATACGGAGTGGTTCGTACGCTTGCGCGCGGTGATCGCGCTGAGTTCTCTCGAACACGCCAGCAAGGTACCCGTCCTGCTGCGCGCGCTGTGTGATTCAAATCGCCACGTGAGGCAGCGGGCCGCGTGGACGCTGGCTCGCCTGCAGCAGGGCAAGGAAGAAATTCTGGAAAAAGTCGTGGCCACGCAGGATAACTACGCCCTACAGGCGTTCCTGTCGGAGTTGGAGCGTCACGGGTCTTTGGACGCGGCGCTCGAAGGATTGGGGAAAGTTGCCGACCGCGATCCCGCAGCCTCTGACGTCGAGAGCGTCGCCGCGGTCGTGCGAGATCATTTCGCCGTTCCCGGCAAGGTTGCGGGCGCGGCCGCGGGAAAGCGCTGATGATCCTCTTTCTCCAAATCTCGAACTACAGCTTGTTCGTCTTTTACCTCATCTCAAACCTGATCAACCTGGCGCTGCTAATCGTGGCCAGCTACATGAACACTCTCCATCGCTATCGGCTGGCGAGTCTTCGGCTTGAGGGAATTCGCTCGTCTCCATTTACTCCGCCGATCAGTCTGCTGGTTCCGGCGCGCAATGAGGAGCTGTGCATCGTAGCCAGCGTGCGCTCGCTGCTCCGGCTGGATTACCCGCAACTGGAAGTGATTGTCATCAACGACGCGTCGCAGGACGGCACCATGCGGGAGCTCCGCGAAAACTTTGACTTGCATCACGCTCCCATTCTCCACATTTCTGAAATTGCAACCGCGCCGGTCATTGGGATTTACCGCAGCCTCGAGAATCCACAGCTGCTGGTGCTGGACAAGCAATCGGCAGGTTGCAAGGCCGACGCCATTAACGCGGGAATCAACGCGGCCAGCAGCCCTTATGTTTGCGTGGTGGATGCCGATTCGATCCTGGAAAAAGATTCTCTCTCCCGCATTATGGCCGGCATCATCTCCGATCCGGAGCGCGTCGTCGCAGTCGGAGGAATTATTCGCATCTTGAATGGATCGGTGGTCGAAGCAGCGGAGCTGAAGGAAGTTCGCCTGCCCCGCACTCATATCGAAATGCTGCAAGTCATCGAGTACCTGCGCGCATTTCTTGTGGGCCGCGAGGCGTGGGCGGCATTCAATCTGCTGCCCATTATTTCGGGCGCCTTTGGAATTTTCCGCCGCGACCTCCTGCTCAAGATCGGTGGCTTTCGGGCGGACGCGGTCGGCGAAGATTTCGACCTGATCGTGCGCCTCCATCGCTATCTCAATGACCTCGGCGTGGATTACCACATCAACTTTATTCCCGACCCCACCTGCTGGACGGAAGCGCCATCGGATTACAAATCATTGGCGCGCCAACGTGCTCGCTGGCACAAAGGACTTCTCGACACGCTCTGGAAAGCGCGCGACATGCTTTTCCGCACGCGCTACGGACGCGTTGGCTGGATCATCCTGCCATATATGTGGCTGTTTGAGTGTCTTGCCCCGCTGCTGGAGCTTCTGGGCTACGTCACAATTATTCTGGCAGCCGTGCTGGGCGTGCTCAGCCAGCATTTCTTCATCCAGTTCATGTTGTTCGGATATGCCTTCGCCACGTTGATCTCCGTGGGCTCCGTGTTGCTCGAAGAGATGAATTATCGCCGCTACGGCAGTTGGCGCGAGGTGGCATGGTTGCTGATTTACTGTCTGTTCGAACACTTCCCTTACCGCCAAATGACCATGATCTGGCGCTTGCAGGGAATCTGGGAGTATCTGCGCGGGGATTTGACCTGGCATCAGGTTAAACGCACCGGAGCCTCCACAAGTCCCACGCCCTGAGCGACCCGAATTATTTTGTGCTCGCTGTAATAAACCGCCCTGTCCCACGTCTTTACTGGTGAAAGAGAACCAAGAGGAGGCGTACCCTGCTAAGCGTATTGGAGGAAGCGGCAATCGCGATTCCGAACGAGCTTGAGCGGGATTTTCGGGCGCACCACGGTCTGGTGTTCGCGACGGCTTACCGGATTACCGGCAATGCCGGGGACGCGGAAGACGTGCTGCAAACCGTCTTCCTGCGCCTGCTCCGACGTGGCCGCAACGCCGATCCGCTGGAAAAACCCGAGAGCTATCTGCGCCGGGCAGCAATCAATGCGGCGCTGGATGTGATCCGGTCACGGCAGGCCGACCAGACGGTGCCGCTGCCCGAAGAGGCTTCGGACCTGATGCCGGCCGCGCCCGGGCAAATGGATTCCTCCGGCCTGCGACAAGCTTTGAGTCGCGCGATTGCAGAGCTGAAGCCGCGGCCGGCTGAGATTTTTGCGCTGCGCTTCCTCGAGGGACTCAGTAATCAGGAAATTGCGGAAGCGCTTGGCATCTCGCAGGTGCGAGTGGCGGTGATCGTTCATCGCACCCGCATGCAATTGCGCAAGCAGCTTCGCCCGTACCTGAGATAGATCAATTTAGACAGGCCATCTTAGGGAAGATCATTGTAGAAAGACCATGGGAGAAAAAATCATGAGCGATCATAAATTTGACCGGCTACTTTCTGAAATTCGCAACGAAAAGGTCGACGACCAGGTGGTCTCCCAGGCTGGCGAGCGGGTTTGGAGTTCCATTACCAGTTCTTCCGCTGCCGAACTCAGCACGCACATGTTGCGGAGCTGTGAAGATTTTCAAACTCTTGTCCCGGCGTATCTTGACAAGAAGCTGCCGGAGGCGCGCAGATTTCTGTTTGAGGATCACGTGCATCAGTGTGTCGCATGCCGGCACGCCGTGGAACAGGCCCGCAGCGGCGAGCTTGATGCGGGAAGAGGTTCGTCAAGTCGTCCCGCGAGACGGCCAGCGTGGGGCATTGTGTTGCACGCGCAGGCAGAATCCCGAAAGTTTCCAGCGTGGCGATGGGCTATGACTGCGGCCGCAGTCGCTGTGGTGGTAGCTGGGGCGCTCGCGCTGGCCAACGGTGTTTTTCCAGGCCAGCACGCTGTTCGTGGCGCGGTGCAGAACGTGGATGGTTCGCTCTATGCGGTTTCTGACGAGCAGGTGCGCCTGATTCCCGCGGGCTACCAGATTCGCAACGGAGATGAGATTCGCACGGCTAAGGGCTCGAACGCGGTGGTACGGCTGCTCGATGGTTCTCTGGTGGAGATGGGCGAGCGCTCTGACGTTTCCGTGTCTCGCGAGTGGAAAGGAACCACGATTCACCTGGATGGTGGGCGCATTATGGTGCAGGCTGCGAAGCAGCGCAACGGGCGCCTTTATGTTGCGACTGACGATTGCCTGGTTTCGGTGAAGGGCACGATCTTCTCCGTCAACCATGGAATCAAGGGTTCGCGCGTTGCAGTGGTGGAAGGCGTGGTTCGAGTGGCCTACGGCGACCAGACTGCCGAGCTGACCGCCGGCGAAGAACAGACTTCCAACTCCAATGTTTCCAAGGTTCCTATCCAAAACGAGATTGCGTGGAGCCGCAATTCCGCGAAGTATCTCGCGCTGCTGGGAGATTTTTCCGTTCTGCAAAAACAGATTGCGGCGATTCCGGGGCCGGGGTTGCGCTACAGTTCCGATCTTTTGCCTTACGTTCCGGAGCACACGGTGGTCTATGCCGCGATTCCGAATCTGTCAGCCACTCTGGGCGAGGCCAGCCAGCTGTTTCAGGAGCGTATGCAGCAGAGTCCTGCACTACGAGATTGGTGGAAGCAACAGCAGCGCGGCAATGGCCCGAAGCTCGCCGACGTGGTGGATGAGTTGAAAACTTTCAGCAGCTATCTGGGAGACGAGATCGTATTCACGGTGGCGAAAGAAGGCTCGACGTATAGTTCTCCGGTGGTGCTGGCTAGGGTTAAGCAGCCTGGGCTCGAGAGTTTTCTGCAAGGTGAGATCAAGCGGTTCAATTCAGGTGGCGCACAATCTGCGCTGCAGATTGTGCATGATCCTTCGGCTCTGGCGTCGTCGTCGAACCTATCCTCGTCAAATCATGCGTTTTTGGTTTATTTGAACAACGACGTACTGATTGCGAGTCCGGACCCTGCGGAACTGCAGCGGGCGGCTACGCGGATGCAGCAGGCTAGCGCAAATCCTTTCACGCAGTCGGCGCTGTACCAGCAGGTGGCGCATTCCTACCAGCAAGGCGCGGGCTGGCTCTTCTGCGCTGACATGGAACAAATTGTGGCGCAGCACGTACAGGATAATAGCGGCGATAAGTTGCCGCCGGGGATAGGGGACGTGCGATACCTGATGATGGAACGCCGCGAAGTTGGAGGCAAGACGGAAAATCGCGCGGCGCTGACGTTCGCTTCCGAGCGGACTGGAGTAGCGTCGTGGCTGGCCGCGCCGGCGTCGATGGGAGCTTTGGAGTTTATTTCGCCCAACGCGAGCATGGTGAATTCCGTGGTGATGAAGAATCCGCGAAACATCATGGAGGAATTGTTCCAGATCATCGGCAGCGGCGACTCGAGCTTTCCTGCGGATCTCGCGAAGTTCGAAGCCAAGGCAGGCGTGAGCGTGCTCGATGACATCACCGCGCCGCTGGGCGGCGAGATAACCGTCGCGTTCGACGGTCCGGTGCTGCCGACGCCGCGATGGAAGGTGGTTGTCGAGGTATATGATCCTGCAACTTTGCAGACGACCATTGGCAAACTGGTTGCCAGTTTCAATCGCGAAGCGGCTTCGGCGTCGTCCGCTGGTTCACTGCAACTCACGCAGCAGCAGAGCGGGTCGCAGACTTACTACACCATTCGTCATTCGAATCAGGCGAACTTTGAAGTTGACTACACCTACGAGGACAGTTATCTGATCGCTGGGCCGGATATCGCGACACTTTCGCAGGCTATTCGCGACCGCCAGTCTGGAAATACGCTGACCCATTCGCCGACGTTCCAGGCGCTGCTGCCGAGCGACGGCTACACGAATTTCTCGGCGATCTTCTATCACAACATTGGGCCCGTGATTGGCCCGCTGGTGGATCAGATTAAAACGGTCGGAACGCTCACGGCGCAGCAGCAGAAGTCCATTGCCACGCTTCAGGAGAATACTGCGCCGGGCCTGATTTATGTGTATGGCGAGCCGCAACGGATTGTGGTGGCAAGCAACACTGGCTTCATGGGCTTTGACCTGGGTACTCTGATGACGCTGGGCCAGGGTGGCGCGTTCCCACCGCACATGTTTCTTGGCGGCGGAATGAGCCATCCGAGCCCGATACCTAATCCAACCCAATAGTTCGACTTAGTGACTCCATGAGCACGGCGACCCAAACCGGAGCAGTAGACGGCACGACTGAGCAAGCCTTTACTGCTCCGCAAACGCCGGTCATTGAGCTGCAGGGTTTGTCGGTGCGGTTCGGCAGCCGCGAGATTTTGAAGAACCTGGTGTGCTCTCTGCGCGGGCGTGCCATTGGCCTGCTTGGTCCGAACGGAGCCGGCAAGTCCACTCTGATCAATACACTTCTGGGATTTTACAAACCTTGCTCCGGTTCGGCTCGCGTGCTCGGTTATGACATCCGCACCGAGACGAGGAAAGTGCGCAGCCTGGTCGGGTACATGCCCGAGAATGACGCGCTGATCTCGAAGATGAGCGCGGTTTCGTTTGTGCAGATGATGGCGGAGCTTTCCGGATTGCCTCCGGCAGCGGCGCTCGAGCGCGCGCATGAATCGTTGTTCTGCGTGGGACTTGCGGAAGCGCGCTATCGCGAGCTGGGAACTTATTCGCTGGGCATGAAGCAACTGGCGAAGCTGGCGCAGGCGATCGCGCATGGACCCAAGCTGCTGATCCTTGACGAACCGACCAACGGCCTAGACCCCTCGGCGCGGCAGCGGATGATCCGCATGATCCGCGACATTCGCGACAGCAAGCAACTGCAGATTGTGCTGTGCTCGCATCTGCTGCGCGATGTGGAAGACACCTGCGAAGAAGTTTTGATTTTGAACCATGGCCGAATCGCGCATTACTCGAACCTGGAAGAAGAACGCAAGGCGAACAAAAGGTTCCTGGAGCTTGAAACTTACGGCGCCAACGGGGATTTTGCGGAAGCGATCGAGAAGCTGGGGTGCGAGTGCGCCGTGACCGCGAACCGGCTGAAGATGATCCTCGCGGACGGAATTGAGGTGCGCGATATTTATCGCATCGCCGCGGAACGCGATGTGCGGATTCGCCGGCTCAACTTCCGACGCGATACGCTGGAAGACATTTTTCTGAAAGCGATGGAGAGTTGATATGTCGCACCCGCCTCTGTTGCTTCTTCACATTGTGTCCGGCACGGTGGGAATGCTGTCGGGATTTGTCGCGGTGTTTCTGCTCAAAGGTTCGCGCAGACATGCACTCGCGGGAAGCGTGTTTGTGGTGTCGATGCTCTGCCTGTCCTCCAGCGGGACCTACCTGGCGACGGTGAAGCATCAACCCGGCAACATTCTAGGCGGCGCTTTGACGTTCTATCTGGTGGCCACGGCCTGGATGACCGCCCGGCGCCGGGGCGGAGCTCCCGGCATTTTCGACTGGGGCGCGCTTCTGGTTGTCGTGGGAGTCGCCGCGGCCGAGCTGACATTTGGATTCGAAGCGGCGATGAGTCCGACGGGGATGAAGTATGACTATCCTCCGTGGCCGTACTTTATTTTCGGTTCCGTGGCGGCACTGGCTTTTATTGGAGACGTCCGCATGCTGGTGCGCGGCGGCATTGCTGGCACGCAACGTTTGGCCCGCCATCTTTGGCGCATGTGCTTCGCGCTGTTCATCGCCGCGGCGTCGATATTTCTGGCGCGGCAACAGATATTCCCCGCCTTGTTGCAGAGGACGGGCGCGCTTGTCTTTTTGAGTTTTCTGCCGCTCATCTTGCTGGTCTTCTGGCTGCTGCGCGTCCGGTTTGCGAAGGCGTACAAAATAAGCTCGAAGGTTGGAACGCAAATTGATTATGCAGTTGGCATGCGGGCTCTGACGTCGAGCCCTTTGCCGAGAGCTTTGTCGAGCACTCTGGAGAACCGCCTTGGCCGTTTATAGACGCACTTACACTTCGTACGCGGGCGCGCTCACGCCGGCGTGGTCGCGCTTTCTGGTGCTGTTTCGCTATTCGAGGAGGAGCCTGTTTCGCTCGAAGCTGCAGACTGCGCTTTTTGTGCTGTGTTTTTTCTATCCGCTGGCGTGCCTGCTTATCATCTACCTGTCGCACAGTCTTACTCTTCCTGAGAGTCTTGGCAGTGGTCCGTTCGTCAAGATCGACAACGAATTCTTTTTCTATTTCATGACTGTGCAGGGTGTGCTGGCATTTGTGTTGACCGCGTTCACGGGTCCGGGGCTGATCTCGCCAGACATGGCCAACGGAGCGCTGCCTCTTTATTTCTGCCGCCCGTTCTCGCGCGCTGAATACGTAGTCGGCAAGGCGTCCGTTCTGGCCATCTTGCTTTCGCAGATTACGTGGATTCCCGGGCTGATTTTATTCGCAGTGCAAGCGAGCCAGGCAGGTGCGGCATGGACGTGGAATCATCTTTGGATCGCGGGCAGTCTGCTACTTTCTTCCTGGATCTGGATCGCGATGCTGTCTCTGCTCGCCATGGCGCTGTCGGCGTGGGTGCGGTGGAGAATTGTTGCCGGGGCCCTGCTGCTCGCGGTTTTATTTTTTGGAGCCGGCTTCGCGCAAGCCATCAATGCCGTGATGCGCACGCAGTCGGGTCACTTCCTCAATCTGTTCTATCTGGTTTCCACGGTCTGGACTTCGCTATTTCGCATCGACAGCGACCGCGCTATTTCGTCCGGGGCGGCGTGGATCGCATTGCTCACCTATTGTGGAGCGTGCCTCGCGCTGCTGGTTCGAAAAGTGCAAGCCTACGAAGTGGTCGATTGAGCTTTGACAGTGAGCTTTAACAGTGAGCTTTGACTAATGAATGACCGCATCATTTTCGAGGATGTCTCGAAGTTTTACGGGGAGATTCTCGGTGTGAACCGAGTCAATCTCTCGATTCCGCCGGGTGTGACCAGCCTGGTCGGCCCCAACGGTTCGGGAAAAACTACGTTGATGAATTTGATGACGGGGCTGGTGCGTCCCACGCGCGGACGAATCCAGGTCCTGGGACTCCGCCCGGACGAACCGGAGAAGCTTTTCAGAATTCTTGGGTACAGCACGCAGTTCGATGCGTTTCCCAAGGGACTCACGGGATTTCAGTTTGTTTATTCCTATCTTCGCCTGGCAGGCAACGACTCGCAAACCGCGACGCAACTGGCCTGGAGCGCCATTGATCGCGTGAATCTTCGGGATGCGGCGGCGCGCAACGTTGGCGGTTACAGCAAGGGGATGCGGCAGCGCATCCGGCTGGCGCAGGCGTTGTGCCACAACCCGCGGGTGCTGGTGCTCGATGAGCCGTTGAATGGGCTCGATCCGCTGGCACGTGCTGAGATGATTGCGCTGTTTCGCGCGGCGGCGGTGGACGGGTGTTACGTGATTATTTCGAGTCACATTCTTCATGAAGTGGATGCGATTTCCGACCAGGTGATTCTGCTGAGCAACGGGTACGTTGTGGCTGAGGGGCAAATCCAGGGAGTGCGCAATGAAATTCGCGAGCATCCGGCGCAAATTCTGATTCGCTGCAATCATCCGCGAGATCTTGCGTCGAAGATGATGGAGTCGGAGCAGACCATGGAAGTGCGCATCCACAATGACGAGCGCGGCCTGTTGATCAAGACCAAGGATGCGGACCGGTTCTATCTGATGTTGAATCACATTGCGCTGAACGGGATTGAAATTGAATCGGTTGCGCCCGCCGACGACGACGTGAATTCGGTTTACGAATATTTGATTGGCAACGACGAGGTGACGCGATGAGCGAGCCCGCGATGACTCAGCTGTGGTGGGCACAGATCAAGGCCGTCATCCGCCTGGAAATGAGGAAGACATTTTTTGCACGGCGCGGGCTGTGGATTTACATTCTTGCGCTGCTGCCGATTCTGCTGTTCGTTGGACATGCCGTCATCGTTTCCCACGAGCGAGGGCGGACTCTCGAAATCGCGCGCCAAGGCGAGAAAAAACTGAGTTATCAGGATCTGCTCGCGGTGAAAACGGGCATGACGAACGCGGAGGTAGTCGCTCTGCTAGGAAAGCCGCCGCAGCGTTTTCATTGGAGCCAGCGAAAGTTAATTCGGGTCACGAGCGCCGTGAGCGGCACGGGCGGCGCCGGCACGCCGGTCGACCTGGCTTCTGCATACAACCGGAACAGCATCTATACCGACGGGACAAGTTTCACGAGCAACGGTCTGGACGGCGAAGGTTACGCGTATTCGTCGAACCTGCTGACTGGGAGCCGGATACTGAATGGCATTCAGTTCAACTTTGGTCCAGTGAATCAACCCGACGCGGTTCATGGCGACGGCAAACCGATTAGCCTGCCCGCAGGCCAGTTCGCGACATTGCAGTTGCTGGCCGCTGGAGTTTACGGGCCGGTGTTGGGCCAGGCCATCACTGTAACTTATACCGACGGCTCAACCAGCATGTTCACGCAAAACTTCAGCGACTGGTGCGGCTGTGTTCCGAATCCCGGGGAGCAACCGGGAGAATCTCTGGCTGTGGTGATGCCCTATCGCGATTCGCGCGATGGCGCACAGGATAAACAGGAATCGTACTTGTACGGCTACACCTTTGCTCTCAACCGCGCCAAGACTGTGCAGAGCCTTACGCTGCCCGACAATCCCACTGTTAGTGTTTTGGCGGCCACTCTGACCAGGCAAGGCCAAGGTACGCTGGTGACCGCCGCCGGGCCTTCATTTGCGGAGATTCCGCACGAGAACTACACGTATTCCGATGGCGTGAACACTCTGCAGGTCAGCCTTGCGGATGGAACAGTTACCGGCATCAATGTTCAGCAGGGGTACAACCTTCCCGAGGACGCCGTGGTGTTCGCCGGGGTGTTCCAGTTTTTCTATTTGCGGCTTGCGATTTTTTTCGGCTGCCTGGGAATCTTCATGAA
The DNA here is from genome assembly GCA_050014115.1 of Candidatus Sulfotelmatobacter sp. Classification (GTDB taxonomy): domain Bacteria; phylum Acidobacteriota; class Terriglobia; order Terriglobales; family Acidobacteriaceae; genus Sulfotelmatobacter. The sequence goes on from JBEKDY010000003.1 coordinate 25,977, forward strand.
CCTGTTCCGCGGCGAAATCCTGGACAAGAGCCTGCATTTTTATTTTCTCGCGCCCGTCCGCCGCGATGTGCTGATGGTGGGAAAATTCCTGGCCGGACTGCTGGCGACCTGCGTTATTTTCATGACCAGCGAGTTGGTGCAGCTCGCCGTCTTCGCGGGGCAGTTCAGCCCGAATGTGCGGGACCTTTACCTTTATCAAAATCACGGTCTGGCACACGCGGCGGCGTATCTCGGGGTTACGGCGCTGGCATGCCTCGGTTACGGAGCTTTTTTTCTGGCGGCTGGAATGCTGTTCAAAAATCCGATTCTGCCGGCTGCGGCCATTCTGGTCTGGGAGACGGCGAATCCGTTTCTGCCGGCGTTGCTCAAGAAGTTCAGCGTCATTTATTACCTGAAATCGCTCTGCCCCGTTGATATCCCCAGCCCTCCTGGCATGCCCGCGGTCCTGTCGCTGCTGGTCTCCAATCCTGATCCGGTTTCGATGCCGGTTGCGATTATGGGCATCGTGGTAGTGTCGCTGCTGGTCTTGTATGTATCCGGCTTTCAAGTGCGGCGGATGGAAATCAATTACACGAGTGAGTAGGACGGGCATCCTCCGGAGAGTTTTACCTCAGCCGCTAAAGCGGCGATCCTAACCATACATTTATCGCAGCGCGGGAAGCGCTGCGCCACCCAAATCAGGCGCGTGACGACGTGCGTGCTCATTGTGTAGAGTGTTGTGCGGCACTGCGCGGGCTTTAATCTTTATTGCGTGGAGGCAATCTTGAGAAACAAACCGGCATTATCATCTGCGTCTGTGACGAAACTGCTTGCGGTCGTGTTGGGCGTCGCGTTCGGAGTCGCATTAGCGATCGGCGATCCGATCTCCGCGGCGGCGCAGGCGCAGCCGAGCACGACTCACAAAGCGCTCACTGCCACCCCCGCAAGCGTGGACATTCCGATTCCAGATATTCGATACACCAAGTTTGTGCTCGACAATGGGCTGACCGTGCTGGTGCATGAAGACCACAAGGCTCCGATCGTGGCCGTGAACACCTGGTACCACGTGGGCTCGAAGAATGAAAAGCCGGGCAAGACCGGGTTTGCCCATCTTTTCGAACATCTGATGTTCAGCGGCAGTGACGACTTCAACCATACTTACATCAACGCGATGGAGAAAGTTGGGGCCACGAACCTGAACGGCACCACCAACAATGACCGCACGAATTATTTTGAGAACGTGCCGACATCCATGCTGGATTACGCCTTGTTCGCGGAAAGCGACCGCATGGGACACCTGCTCGGCGTGCTCGACCAGAAGAAGCTCGACCTGCAACGCGGCGTGGTGCAAAACGAAAAGCGCCAGGGAGAGAACCAGCCCTACGGCGTTACGGAACAACTTATTGTGGAGAACACGTATCCGGTGGGCCATCCTTACTCGTGGACGGTGATCGGTTCCATGAAGGATCTTGACGCGGCCTCGCTAAGCGACGTGCAGGAGTGGTTCAAAACTTATTACGGACCGAACAACGTGACGGTGGTGATTGCCGGCGACGTCACGCCGGACGTGGCGCGCGAGAAGGTTGAAAAATATTATGGCGAGATTCCTGCCGGCCCGCCCATCGCCAAACAGGAAGTGTGGGTGGCGAAGCGCAGTGGAACGCACCGCGGTTGGGTGCAGGACCGTGTCCCGCAAGCTCGGCTGTATCGAATATGGAACGTGCCGGAATTTGGATCGCCAGAAGAATCGCTCCTGGATTTAGCGGCAGGGATACTGGGACAGGGCAAGACATCGCGGTTTTACAAGCGACTCGTCTACAAAGACCAGATTGCGACGAGCGCGACCGCGTCGAACCCAACGAATGAGATCGGCGGGCAGTTCTATATCACGCTCACCGCGACTCCAGGAGGAGACCTGAGTAAAGTTGAAAAGGCCGCGGATGAGGAATTGCAGAATTTTCTCAAGAACGGGCCCACCCCGGCGGAGTTGCAATTGGCAAAGACGCAGATCCTGGGGAACTACGCGCGCATCGTGGAACGCATCGGCGGCTTCGGCGGCAAGAGTGATCTGCTGGCGCGCTGCCAGAGTTACACCGGCAATCCCGATTGTTACAAGGATTATCTGAAAGGCGTGAAGGCGGCCACTCCGGCCGCAGTGAAGAAGGCCGCCGATTACTGGCTTAGTGATGGCGACTATGTTCTGGAGGTGCATCCTTATCCCACCAGCTTCAAGACTGAGGCGAAACTCGACCGGTCGAAAGAGCCCGCGCCCGGCGCCCCCATGTCGCTCAACCTGCCTGGGCTGCAGAAATCCACGCTCAGCAACGGGCTGAAGATTGTGCTGGCGGAGCGCCACACGGCGCCCGTGGTGAATTTCACGTTGATGGTGAACGGCGGATACTCTGCCGATCCGGCGGGCGCAACCGGCACGGCCAACTTCGAGCAACGCATGCTGGAAGAAGGCACGCCGACGCGCGATTCGCTGAAGATTGGCGAGGAACTGGAGTCGCTCAGCGCCAACTTCAACGCCGGCGCCAATCTCGACTGGTCGCTGGTGAGCCTCAACACGCTGAAGAGCACGATGGACAAGTCGCTGGATATTTATGCAGATTTGATTTTGCATCCGGCATTTCCGCAGAAAGAGTTCCTGCGCCTGCAAAAGGAAATCATCGCGGGCATCCAGCGAGAGAAAGTGACGCCGCAAGCGATGGCGCTGCGTGTAGTCCCGACACTGCTTTATGGCAAGGGGCATCCGTATGCGGTGCCTTTCACCGGGACCGGCACCGAGGCCAGCGTGAGCAAGATGACGCGCGACGACCTGGCCAAGTTCCACGACACCTGGTTCAAGCCCGACAACGCTACGCTGCTGGTGGTGGGTGACACCACGCTGGCGGAAATCAAACCCAAGCTGGAGAGCTTGTTGGCTTCCTGGAAATCGGGCGAGGTGCCGCAGCGGACGGTGCCGCAAGTGGCGGAGCCGGAGAAGGACGTGGTCTATCTGATCGACCGGCCGGGATCGGGACAGAGCGTAATTTTCGGAGCGCAACTGGCGCCTCCGCAGAACGATCCGGATGCCCTCGCTCTTCAACTTGTGAATAACATCTTCGGCGGAAAATTCAGCTCGCGCATCAACATGAATCTGCGCGAGGACAAGCATTGGTCTTACGGTGTGCGCTCGGTATTGCCGGCGGCCCGAGGCCAGCGTCCTTATATAAGCGTCTCGGCGGTGCAGACCGACAAGACGAAAGAGTCGATGGTGGAATTGGTCAAAGAGTACAACGCCATCGTGGGTGCTAAGCCCATTACTGCGGAAGAACTCAAGGACGAGCAAACGAATTCCACGCTCGGACTGCCTGGCAACTTTGAGACGGTGCAGCAACTCGGCGGCGCGTATAGCACCATTTTGGAATACGGCTTGCCGGAGGACTACTACAACACCTTCACTCAGAAAGCGCTGGCACTTACACCCGACGGCGCCAACGAGATCGCGAAGAAATATATTTTGCCAAATCATCTGGTGTGGGTGGTAGTTGGCGACATGAGCAAGGTGGAGGCCGGCATTCGCGAACTGAACCTGGGCGAAGTCCACAAGATCGATGCGGACGGCAACCCCGTGCAGTGAAGCCTGTGACGCGGAGATGCGTTGCCATAGTTCTCCGTCAAATGCTCGTAGCTCGCGGCAAGAAGAGGATTCGCAATGAGACCACGATGGAGCGTATTGGCCTGGCGGCGCGTTGCCGGGTGCGAACTTTCTGTGGCAGCCGTCGCTTTCTTATTTTCTTTGTGCGCAGTCCTCGCCCAGGCGCAATCCCCGGAGGAGGCTGCCCGTATTGCGAGCAAGCTCTCCAGTTCGTCCCAGGCGGTAATTCAGCGACTGTCGACTTTGAATGTCCTGCCAGCGGACGGATGGAAAACACATACCGGCGATCTTGCCCATGGGGAAGCTCTCGATCTGGATGACTCGAGTTGGCCCATCGTCCACGCCAAGGCTGAGGCCGGGACAGACGCGGTGTGGTATCGCCGCTCCATCACCGTGCCACCTACGCTGAACGGATACGACCTTACCGGCGCCAGGATATGGTTCAGCTTTCACGCCGATGCCAACGGGCCCATGCCAGAAATCTTCTATTTGAATGGCCGCCGTGTGGCTATGGGCGACGATCTTGAGCCCATCGTTCTTTTCGATCATGCAACCCCCGGAGAAAAAGTGCTGGTCGCTGTCAAGTTGCTGCCCACGGTCGACAAGAAAGTTTTCAACGGGACGGAGCAGAAAATCGAGTTTTCCGAGAGCCGTCCCAATCCCGCCGACTTGCGAATCGAGTTTCTCACCGCCACGATTTTGGTTCCGACTCTGTCAACAAATATGTCCGCGGACACTACGGTGCTCGAAAAGGCGATTGGCGCAGTTGACCTGAAGGCTCTCGATGCAGCGGACCAGCGCGCCTTTGACGCGTCGCTGCGGCGCGCACAGGAACAACTCGAAGCACTGCGTCCCACGCTTCAGCAGGCCACCATGCACCTGACGGGCAACGCGCACATCGATGCTGCGTGGCTCTGGCCGTGGACCGAGACCGTCGACGTGGTCAAGCGAACCTTCGGCACTGCCCTGCAATTGATGAACGAGTATCCCGACTATACCTACACACAGTCGGCTGCCGCCTACAACGAATGGATGGCCGAAAAATATCCGCAGATGAATGCGGAGATCAAGCGGCGAATCAAAGAGGGCCGCTGGGAGATTGTCGGCGGCATGTGGGTTGAGCCCGACCTGAACATTCCGGATGGTGAGTCCACGGCGCGTTCGTTGCTGATTGGGAAGCGCTGGTTCCTGAAGGAGTACGGCGTGGACGTCCACATTGGCTGGAACCCGGACTCATTCGGCTATAACTGGCAGCTACCGCAGATATACAAGAAGTCCGGCGTAGATTATTTCGTCACCCAGAAGATGGCCTGGAATGACACGAACCAGTTCCCTTTCAAGCTGTTCTGGTGGGAATCGCCGGACGGCAGCAAAGTCCTTACTTACTTTCCCCATGATTATGTCCACACCGATCTGAATCCTGTGCGCTTGGCGGACGATCTCGTAACTGCGCGCAAGCGAGCGCCGGGAATAACCGAGATGATGGACCTCTACGGAGTGGGCGATCACGGTGGTGGGCCCACGCGCGCCATTCTGGATGAGGGTGTGCACTGGATGCAGCCGGACAAAATCGTTCCCCCCATGCACTTCGGGACAGCCGCCGCCTACTTTCGCGATATTGCCGGCAAGGTGGATAGCCGCTCTCCGGAGTGGGATTACACCTCGATAGCTAAGGGCTATACCGAACCGCCTGCGCCGGCCGCCGGAAAAATCAGCATTCCCACGTGGAAGAGCGAACTCTATTTCGAATACCACCGCGGCGTGATGACCACGCAGGCCAATCAAAAACGCAACATGCGCCAGAGTTCCATGTGGGCATTGAATGCCGAGAAATATGCCTCGCTCGCGTGGCTGGATGGAAAGCCCTACCCCGCCGGCGCATTGACCGAGGCATGGAAGAAGATCACCTTCAACGATTTTCACGACCTGGGTGCGGGTTCGGGCATCGGCATCATCTACAAAGATGCGCAGCGCGACTATGACCAGGTGCGATGGTCCACGAATGAAATCACCAGCAGCGCGCTGAATCTGCTTGCAGCGCGCGTCGACACGTCCGCCGGGGGCGGGATTCCTGTGTTCGTGTTCAATCCTCTGGCATGGCAGCGCTCCGGCCTCGCGACGGTAGAAGTTCAGATGCCTTCCGCGATTCCGGGTTCGTTGTCGGTCGTCGATCCGCAGGGCCGCGTCCTGCCCTCGGAGATTATTGCCAGCGACCACGCGACCAACACGTATCGCCTGCTGGTGAACGTTAAAGACACACCTTCGATGGGCTATACCATTCTTCATGTTGTTTACGGCGCGAAGCCGATGGCCAGCGATCTGAAAGTCACCGATTCAAAACGCAGTGATCAAGATAAAAAAGACAGCGGATTGACCATGGAGAATGCGAACCTCCGAGTCACGGTAAATTCGAAGACAGGTTGCATCACCAGCCTGTTCGACAAGCGCTCCAACTTCGAGACGCTGGCCAGCGGCGCCTGCGGCAATCAACTGCAAACTTTCAAAGACACTCCCAAAGATTACGATGCGTGGAACATCGATCCGGGCACGCTGGATCACATGACGCCGATCGACATGGCAGATTCGGTGGAGTGGATCGAAAAGGGTCCGCTGCGCGCCGTGATTCGCGTGACGCGCAACTGGCAAAGCTCAAAATTCGTGCAGGACATCACGCTCTATGCCGGAGCCGATCAAGTCGATGTGGTGAACGACATCGACTGGCACGAGACTCACGTTCTGCTGAAAGCCGCGTTCCCGCTGGCCGCAACCAGCAACCACGCCACCTATGAGATTCCTTTCGGCAGCATTGAACGCGCCACCACGCGGAACAACAGTTGGGAGCAGGCGCAGTTCGAGGTTCCCGCGCAGCGCTGGGCAGATCTTGGCGATGGGCAGCATGGTTTCAGCCTGATCAACGAGTCCAAGTTCGGCTACGACGATCAGGGCAATGTGCTGCGTCTTACTTTGTTGCGTTCGCCGGTCTGGCCCGATCCGGAAGCCGACCGCGGGCACCATCACTTCTCCTACGCGCTCTATCCCCACGCGGGCGACTGGAAGCAGGCCCTCACCGTCCGGCACGGCTATGAGTATAACTATAAGTTACAGGCCATGCAGCTCGCCGCGCACGCCGGTACGCTACCGCAGGAGCACTCCTTCGCGTTCGTTCAACCGCAGAACGTTGTGCTGACGGCGATGAAGAAGGCGGAGGACAGCGATAGTCTCATCTTTCACGCGTATGAGTGGGCGGGCAAGGCCAGCAGCGTGACGTTTACAGTGCCGGAGGGAGCCACCGGCGCGGTTCTCACCAACCTTCTCGAACAGCCGCAGGGATCGCCGCTGACGATCACCGGCAACCAGTTGACCGTCCCCATCCGTCCCTTCGAGATTCTTGCACTGCGCGTCGACTACAAGCGCGAGGCGAAGTAAATTCGGTTCATTAATGCATTCAGATCACGCATGCAGATCGTTGAAATTCGCATCATTGAATCGAGCTGGCTGCGTTCGAAAATACGTTGTTCGCGTTGCTTCCGATCAGGCGGATCGTTCCAACCACCAGGACCAGGATAACGGCTAGCATTACCGCATACTCGGCAATATCTTGACCCTGCTCCTCGCGCCATAGTTCTCGAAGAAGACATTTCATCCTGCACCTCCATCTGAGCCCGGATTGTACTCGAACACTACAACACCTGCGAAGCGAGAAATTTCTCAATGAGTGACCGTTGTACTCCTAACTTCTCTTTGAGGCAAATCCATCGATCCGACGCACGCGCCCTCGAATGTGTACACGCCAAACGTGCTGGCGTAATCTTCAACCTACGCGGCACCCGGCAGATGATAACTAAGCTTTCGTCGCCCGAGGTCCGGGATCGAAACTGATGTGCAACGCGGTCAAGCCGCGCAGGCCAGCGTTCTCGCGCCAATCTAGTGTTTTGTCCACCGAAGCGGGCCTCGAAAGCCGCCGCAGAAGTTTATTGAACGCGATTTGGCCCTCGATCCGCGCCAAAGGCGCGCCGAAACAGAAATGCGCCGCCCAGCCAAACGCCAGATGCCGATTGTCAGGACGAAGCAAATCCAAACGGTCCGGGCCCGAAAATCGATTTGGATCGCGGTTCGCGGCAGCGAGCACCGTCACTACCCTCGAATCCTTTCGGATGGTTTTTCCGCCAAGCTGCATGTCGGCGGGTGCAATTCGCGCGGTGTGCTGCACTGGCGATTCGAAGCGGAGAAGTTCCTCAACTGCGGAGCCAATGATCTCGGGATGATCACGCAGTTGTTGGAAATTATCGGGGTCGCGCAGCAGCGTCAGAAATCCACTCGCGATCAGGTTCGTCGTGGTCTCGTGTCCACCGATCAACGTGATGATGGTATTGGCAATCACTTCGTCATCCGAGAGCCGGTGTCCATCAACTTCCGCCGTCATCAGCGAGTAAATCAAGCCGCTCGTTGGGTGCCCGCGCTGCTCTTCCATTCTTGCGGCAACGTAGTTTTTTAGATCTCCCAGGCTCCGCACGATCTCTGCCACGCGATCAGGATGGTGTTGAAAATTCCCCAGCACTTCCGCCAGATCGATCACCCAGGCATGGAGCTGTTCGTGATCTTCCACAGGCACACCCAGCAGCTTTGCCGTAACGATCGCGGGTAAACGGTTGGCAAAGTCAGCGATCATATCCATGCGTCCGGCTTCGATGACGTTGTCAATCAGTTCGTCCGCGATGCACTCGATTTCCGCGCGCAACTCCTCTACCCTGCGCGGCGTAAACGCCGCCGCACAAATGCCCCGCAGACGAGCATGCATAGCGCCATCCATAAACATCATCTGCTGCAGCATGACTTCCGCAAAGGGCTTCATTAACGAAAGTCCAAGCTGATCCAGGTAAGCCAGCGGAGGCGTGCGGTCCGCCGAAAAATCCTTCAGCACTGTTACTGCCTCTGCGTAGCTGGTTACTACCCAGGCATGCATATACGGGTCCCAGTGGACGGGACTATGTTCGCGTAAGTTACGGTACAGCGCATGCGGATCAGCTAACACCTCTGGGTTGAGTAGCCGCAGAAGACTTAGATTCTCGTCGTTCGCTGCTGCCGCTTCGTGACTCATTGAGTAAGTGGCGTCGATCTGGCCATTAAGATTAGGTCTTATTCGTCAGTCGTGGATTCGAGGCGAGAAACAATGGCGTCCACTACATTACGCACCTTTGGCACTTTTAGTAAGTCGTGGCGATGCCCATCCAGGTACTGTATATGCAAGTTGTGAGGAGCGACGACTGACTCCCATCCGGGAGCGAGGTTCAGATGAGGAGCGCGATCAGAAGCCAGGAGCAGAAGCACCTTTCCTTCGTACTCCTTCGGCTCATACACACGAACCGCGGTCCTTACCATCTTCTGAGCCACGGCTATCTCTGATCTCGCGGGTGTCGATGCAGGTTCGGCACGCTTGAACAGATGCTCACGAAAGTAGGCAAAGCTCATCCGCGGGCCCAGCCGCGCAACTCTTTTCAGAGCGTAACCTGGGTACCTCCACTTACTTGTGAAAGAGCCGTGTGACTCCTGGTATGCAAGGTTTGGTGCGTCCAACAGCACAAGGAGCGAGACCTCGTGTCCAGCGGCCTGTAGTTGAGACGCGATTTCGTAGGCGAGCACGCCACCGGCGCAGAATCCACCAAGAGTATAAGGGCCTTCAGGTTGCGTCGCCAGAATCTTGCGCAGCAGGCACGCGGCAATGGTCTGCAGAGTGGGCGTTTCCCCCAGCGACGCGAAATCCTCGGCGCCAAGTACGACAAAAAGGAATGGGTGCTCGTCTCTCATCACCTTTGCCAGGCTCCAGCTTAGGTAGTGCACCCAGAAAATTCTGTTGCAATTTCCATTCGACCGCGGGGCAAGGACTCTGGATTGCACCGGCTTAACTTTCACCACTCTCAGCGTGAGCAGCGCCTGCTGACGAACTGTAGGACTTTGAACAAGCTCGGCGATCGGGATGTCCCGGCCGAACTCCGCGAAAATGCGCTGCTGTAGAAGCGCCACCAACTCCGGGTTGCCGCCCAGGTGAAAGAAGTTGTCATCAAGTCCCACATTCTTCCGTCCCAGCAGGTCCGCCCAAATCACAGACAGGCGCAGTTGCCTGATCATTGTCTCCACCAACAGCGCCAGCCGCTCAACCGTGGGCGCTTCAAAAAGCTGTCGCAGTGCCAGGTCTACGCCGAATGCATCTCGCAAGCGCATCAGCAATTGCATGCCCAGGAGGGAATGCCCTCCCGCCAGAAAAAAATTGTCTTCTGCCCGAAGTGCATCGTTCTTGAGAAGCTGTCGCGCTATGGTGAGTAGCTCGGCTTCGATCGGTGTCGGGGACGCCTCAGCAGCCCTTCTTTCCAGCAGATTCGCGTGCGTCGGCGGCGCAAGCATCGTCAGATCGAGTTTCCCGTTCGTCGACAACGGGACTGCATGCAGTCGCACAAAGACGGCTGGAACCATGTAGTCCGGCAACCTGCCGAGCAAATGCGTCTGGAGCTCTTGCACGCTGGGAATGCACGTGTTCTCTTTAGGGAGAACGTAGGCCACAAGCTCGTTCTCCCCCGCATCCGATGTATTCGTGATCGCCGTGGCGAAATCGATGCTCGGGTGCAGAGTGAGAACGCTGGCGATCTCATCCAGCTCTACGCGTTGGCCGCGGATTTTCGTCTGCCGGTCGAGGCGCCCGCGAAAGTCGATCTCTCCGTCCGCCCTTCGAACGCCGCGATCGCCCGTGCGATACATGCGGCCCCCTGGTGCCGCTGCGAAAGGATCGGGAAGAAAACTTCGCCCGGTAAGCTCAGGCAGATTGCGGTATCCACGTCCCACACCGCTGCCGCCGATATAAATCTCGCCGACGCTGCCATCAGGAACCCGGTCCCCGTGTTCGTTCAGCAGATAGACGCTGGCGCCTGCTATGGGACGGCCAATGGGTGGCACGCCGCGGGGCCCGGGTTTGAGCGCAGAGGATGTGGCAACCACCGTGCACTCCGTGGGGCCATAGTTGTTTACCACGTCGAAGGGAAGCTGACGGGTTGGCGAGTGCGACAGCACATCCCCACCGGTGAGCAGAAGACGCAATGCTGTCGTGGCCGGCCATTCCATCGCCATCATGGCCGCGGCGTGGACAGTCGGAACGTAGGCGATCGTCACCCGCTCGCGAATCATCCACTGCATCATCAACTCCGGCGATGAGCGCACGGCATCATCGGCGAGGCACACGGTCGACCCCGCGGCAAGATTCGGCCAAAGTTCCCACACCGCCGCGTCGAATCCAAGACCCGCAAGATGACTCGCGCGATCTTGCCGCGTCACGCCGAAAGCATCTCGATGCCAGCGAATGAGATGAGAAAGATTGGCGTGCGTAATCTCCACTCCCTTGGGAACTCCGGTCGACCCCGAGGTGTAGATCACATAGGCGAGACTTTCCGGCTGAACTGGGCCCGGCACTACATTAGGAGCGGCAGCGATCGCCGCGGCATCACGGCAAGGATCGATGCCCCGCGCCTTCACGTGCAGTCGATCCAGAAGCGCAGCCCGGGCCACCAGAGCAGTCGCGCCCGAGTCGTTCACCGCGTAGCGCAAACGCTCATCTGGCCACGCGGAATCGAGCGGCACATAAGCAGCGCCAGCCCGCATAATGCCGAGCGCAGCAACAATCCAGTCGAACGACCGTTCCATGCAGACAGCCACGGTGTCGCCCGCCGCAACGCCAACCCGCATCAGATGCCCCGCAAACCGATCCGCCCTGCAAACAAGCCCCCCATAACTAACCTCCCGCCCATTACAGGCCAAAGCGGGGGAATGGGGGGAGGTGGTGCTTTGCGCCGAAATCTGGTCAGAAACAGGACGAACATCCCGCATGCGTATCCTTTTCTTAGGCTTAACGAGAAAAAGGGGAAGAGCGCTACTTGCTAAAGTAGTAGTGGGAGGGCGCCAAATGCAAATTATTGGCTCTTTCTGCGGGCAAGGCAAGCCGAAAATTATGACGAGGTCATACCAGTACCTTAATGTAATGTTTTCAGGTGTTTGCCGTGTGGAGTCGCTGCCGCGAAATCGCCAACTTGAGGGACAAACACACTCCCACGGGGGCGATTTCGCATGAATTTGTGCTTTTTCAGCGTGCGAATGCGAAGAAAAGCACGAAAAAACGCCGATTTTAGTTCAGTGCAGGCCGGCGGGCGGTTCCGGGTTTCGGCGCCACAAAGTTCCAAGCATAAGAAAACAAGAGGGTAAACTGCGTTGGTTTCGCGTTCGAATGGGTATATACTCCGTTGCCACAAAGATCGCGATTTCAGGGTGAGTTTGAGACGCGAATTTGTACCGGCCCCTCCCTCGTGTTCGGATTTTTCTTGTTCGGCTTTTTCTTACTTTTCTTACTTTGAGTTCTTACTCGGAACGCCCAGCGTTGCGCTGCGGTGTCCATTCAGTTCCGGGTGGTTCCGGTCATCGCGTACGAGGTTCTTATGGATGCGCCACCAGACGTTGGCACCCTGCTCGGCGAATTCGGTGTCGGCCATGACAAGGCAGCGGCCGAGCTGGTCGTGGTGCTGTACTCGGAGCTGCGGCGTTTGGCGTCTGGTTATTTGCGGCGGGAGCGCAGCGACCACACACTGCAGACTACTGCGCTGGTGCATGAGGCCTATCTTCGGCTGTCGGATCAGAGAGAAGTTCGCTGGAAAAACCGGGAGCAGTTCCTGGGCGTCGCGGCACAGTTGATGCGGCGGATTCTGGTCGACTACAGCCGCGGGCATGATGCGCAAAAACGCGGCCACGGTTTTGAAAAAGTCTTTCTGGAAGAAGCGGCAGGAGTTTCCAAAGGGAAACCCGCGGATGTGGTTGCATTGGATGAAGCTCTTACCCGCCTGGCGGAATTCGATCCGCAGCAGGCCCAACTTGTGGAGGTGCGTTTTTTCGGCGGCCTGAGCATTGACGAGGCGGCCGCAGTGCTGGGAGTCTCCCGCACCACGGTGAAGCGCAACTGGAACCTGGCCAAGGCGTGGCTGGCGCGCGAGCTACGCAAAGACGAGCGGAAACATGCCTGAAAAGTGGGAGCAGGTAAAAGAGCTGTTCGCTTTGGCTCAGGAGCGAGAACCCGGGGAGAGAAGCAACTTCCTGCGCCAAGCCTGCGCCGGCGATGATTCCCTGCGCGCGGAAATCGAATCGCTGCTCGCGAGCTTTGATGGCGCCGACAGCTTTCTTGAGGATTGTCCTGCCGCCGACTTGCTGTCGGAGCAGTCGCGCGCGATCGCGGGGAAAAAGATCGGGGCTTACCGCATTCTCCGCGAGATTGGGCGGGGCGGCATGGCGGTGGTTTATCTGGGCGAACGCGACGACCAAAGCTATCGCAAGCAAGTTGCGATCAAGATGGTCAAACCGGGAATCGACACCGAACAGATTCTTCACCGTTTTCGCAACGAGCGGCAGACCCTCGCCGCATTGGACCATTCCAACATTGTGAAACTCCTCGACGGGGGCAGCACGGAAGATGGCTCCCCGTATCTGGTGATGGAGTATGTCGAAGGTCTGCCTATCGATCAGTATTGCGATCTTCACACGCTCTCCATCGACGACCGTCTGCGGCTGTTTCGCCAAGTCTGTTCTGCGGTGCAGTATGCGCATGAAAATCTGGTGATTCATCGTGACCTGAAGCCGGGAAACATTTTGATCGCAAAAGGCGGGGTGCCGCGACTGCTGGACTTTGGCATCGCCAAGTTGCTGAACCCTGAGTTCTTTCAGACTCCGCTGGTCACGCGGACCAACTGGCGTCCCATGACGCCGGAATACGCGAGTCCGGAGCAGATTCGCGGGCAGGCCATCACGACTGCGGCCGATGTGTACTCGCTAGGAATATTGCTGTTTGAATTGTTGACCGGCCGCCGGCCGTATCGAACCGAAGGCCAGTCTCTTCTGGAAGTGGAGCGGTTGGTTTGCGAAGGGGAACCGGAGAGGCCGAGCGTTGTCATCCAGAGCATTGCCATTCAGCGAGAAGAAGGAACGGCAGTTCGCGAGGACAAGGCTGGGACCGCGACTACTCCGGAATGGATAAGCAGCCAGCGCGGCTTGCAGCCCGCTGAACTGCAACGCCGACTGCGCGGCGACCTCGACACCATCACGATGAAGGCGATCGAGAAAGACCCGGGCCGCCGGTACGCCACGGCCTCCGAGTTGTCGGCGGACATCGGCAGATATCTTTCTCATGAGCCGGTGTTGGCCCGTCCCGCCAGCGCCACGTATCGCACGCGGAAATACATCCGCCGTCATCCGGTTGGCGTCACTGTGGTCGCCGGAGTCGTGCTGCTGCTGGCCGGGTTCGCGGGCATGCAATTCTTCCAACTGCGCCGCACCACCCGCGAGCGTGACCGCGCGAACCGGGTCACGGAGTTTATGGAAGGCATGTTCAAGATATCGGATCCGAGCGAAGCTCGCGGCAACAGCATCACCGCCCGTGAGGTTTTAGACAAAGAGTCAAAAGACATCGACACCGGGCTCACCCAGGATCCGGAACTGCAGGCGCAGATGATGCACGTCATGGGAGATGTCTATAAGGACCTCGGACTTTTCCCGCGGGCGCAGTTGCTTTATGAGCGTTCAGCCGAGATCCGGCGCCGCACGCTTGGACCGGAGAATGCGGAAACGCTGCGATCGATGGACGATCTGGGTTGGATACTGAATCAGGAGGGTCACGCTGCGGAGGCGGAAAAACTGCAGCGCCAAACAGTCGACGTCCGGCGGCGCGTTTTTGGAACGCACAATCTGGACACGCTCAAGTCGATGAATCACCTGGCCTGGACGCTGGATCGCGAGGGGAACTACGCCGAGGCGGAAAAACTGGAGCGCGAGGCGCTCGATATCCGAAGGCGAGTCCTCAAGATTGTTGATGACCGGGAAACGTCGGCGGCGATGGGCAACCTGGCGGCCACTCTGGGCCACGAGGGCCGCTACGCAGAGGCGGAGAAGTTGAAGCGGGAAACACTGGAGATTCGGCGTCGCATCCTCGGCCCGGAACACCAGGAAACACTGACTGCAATGAATAATCTGGCATTCACTCTTCAACAGGAGGGGCGGTATCCGGAAGCGGAGAGGTTGCAGCGCGAGACACTTGACCTTCAGCGCCGCATTCTCGGGCCGGAACACCCCGACACGCTGCGGTCGATCAACAATCTCGCGGAGACGCTCGTACGCGAAAACCAGTTCGCCGAGGCAGAGCATTTGCAGCGGGAAGCGCTCGGCGTAAAGCAGCGTGTTCTGGGACCGGACCACCAGGACACATTGTGGGCAATGAACAGTCTGGCCTGGACCCTTCAGAAAGAAGGCCATTTCTCCGACAGCGAGAAGTTGTTGCGGCAGACACTGGAAATTCGGCGCCGCATCCTCGGACCGGAACACCCGAACACGCTCTCCACCATGGAAAGCCTCGCGGTTACCCTGGATCAGGCAGGCCGCTATGCCGAGGCGGAAAAATTGAGCCGGCAGACCGTCGATGCCATGCGCCGCGTGCTCGGACCCGAACACCCGTTTTCATTGCAGGCAGCCGACGAACTGGCTCACATTCTGGATGCAGAGGGCCGTTATGATGAGGCGGAAAAACTGGCGCGGCAAACGCTGGAGATTCAGCGTCGCGTCCTCGGAATTGACCATCCCGACGCTGCGAGCACCGCTTACGATCTGGCTTGTATTCTGGCGCACACCGGACGGGGTGATGAGGCTATCTCGCTTTTGCGCGAATGCGTCGACCACGGACTGGACGCGACGGCCGATCGCACGATGGCAACGGATCCCGAGTTCAAATCACTGCGCAAAGATCCGCGGTTTGCAGCGCTGGTGTCTTATGCACAGCAGCACGCCGCGTCTCAAAAACCTAACTAATGGCGCGCTGGACAGCACCGCAGCGGCTAAAGCCGGGCTTGGAAACTATGCCTTCAGCGCAGCGCTGGAAGCGCTGCCCCACCTAAAATCTGGTGAAATGTTCCCGTCGTGGTCAACACCACGGATCCCTACGACGCCGAATGGATTATTCTTGCGGGGTCATTCCCTGGTGTGCTTTGCTTTTCGCGGGCAAGCTGGAAAACTTGTGCGATTTTTATCTCTCACGATTCTCTTTGCGTTGTTTTTTGCGTTCTGCGGGGCCCACGTCGTGGTGGCGCAGGTTCTTCAGAGTGCCTCCGACGCTCCGGTCACGTCGCCTCGAAAGTTGGAGGGCGATGCGATTTGTGCGCGGCCAAAGGTGGGCAGCGAGATTCCGGAGCCCGTGAACCTTACCAGCAAAAACGGACAGCTCACTGTCGATCTGATTTTCCGTAGCGAAACCGATGAACATGGA
The DNA here is from genome assembly GCA_050014115.1 of Candidatus Sulfotelmatobacter sp. Classification (GTDB taxonomy): domain Bacteria; phylum Acidobacteriota; class Terriglobia; order Terriglobales; family Acidobacteriaceae; genus Sulfotelmatobacter. The sequence continues at coordinate 41,924 of JBEKDY010000003.1, forward strand.
CGGGCTCGATTTTGTTACCTGTACGACGGCACTGTCGAATCTCCGAACTTGCGGGTCAATCCTGGAGACTTACTTATTCTTAGGCTGAAGAATGAACTGGCGCCTGGGACGCCGCGAAACTCGACCTCGCTGAAAGGGCATTCGAAATCCGGCTCGGCGACGAAGCACAGTGCAATGCCGATGATTTCCTCGCCGGCAAGCGTCCCTGATCCGTGCGGGAATGCGGCAATGGATGCGACGTCCACCAACTTACATTTTCACGGGCTCACGATTCCGCCGGTGTGTCATCAGGATGACGTGTTGCACACTTCGATTCAGCCGGGCAGTGCCAGTTTCGAATACCGCACACGTATTCCGGAGGACCAGCCGCCGGGGTTGTATTGGTATCATCCGCATCTGCACGGCTTCACGCGGGCGCAAGTGGTGGGCGGCGCTTCGGGCGCGATCATTGTCGAGGGCATCGAACAGAAGAACAAGCAGGTTGCCGGGTTGCCCGAGCGAGTCATTCTGATCCGCGACGAAGACTTGTTGAATCCCGGCGCTGCTCCGTCTGGGAACTCGCAGAAGGCTCCTTCGGTCTTGCTCGATCGGGATGGAGACGCGCGCAACACCGGAGATGGATCGGGAGTGCCGGCCAAGGATGTTTCGCTGAACTTTGTTTCGGTGCCGTATCCCGATTATCCGCCCGCGACAATCCGGATGCGCCCTCTGGAGCGGCAGTTCTGGCGCGTGGTGAATGCTTCTTCGATCACGTACTTGAATTTGCAAGTGCTCTTTGAGGGTAAGCCGCAGGCGTTGGGCATTGCGGGCGTGGACGGCGCGCCGGTGAACGACAACGGTTCAGGCGGCGATTATGTGCTGTGGCAAAACCATCTGGGCGTTCCGCCCGGGGGCAGAACCGAATTCATTGTGACTGCGCCCGCGCAAGGAACTTCTGCAAGTCTTATTACCCGCAGCGTGAATACTGGTCGCGACGGCGAAAATGATCCGACGCGCACGTTAGCGAACATTGTCAGCGCGCCGGATGCGGCCGAGCCGGGGTTTTTCTTGCCGGCCGCGGCCGCTTCTGCGGCGGCTTCCGCGAACGCTTCTGCGACCGTTCGCGCGGCCGAGGTTTCGCGTTTGCCATGGCTGGGGAAGGTAACGCCCATCCGCACCCGAAGGCTTTACTTCTCGGAACGGCTCCGCAATCCTGGTGATCCCAAAAGTGCTACGGATTTTTATTTGACGGTGGAAGGCCAAAAACCGGCGCTGTTTGATCCGGGGTCGTCAGCTCCGAATATCGTGGTGCATCAGGGAGACGTGGAGGATTGGATCATTGAAAACCGTTCGCAGGAGCTGCACGATTTTCACATTCATCAGGTTCATTTCCTGATGCTCGAATGGTTTGGGATCCCGATCAACGAACCTTTTCTGCGCGATACGATCCCGGTGCCTTTCTGGGATGGCAAGACTACTCAGTATCCGACGGTTCGGTTGCGGATGGATTTTCGCGATCCGAATGCGGTTGGTGTTTTTCCGTTTCACTGCCATCTTCTCGAGCATGAGGACGGCGGGATGATGGGGTTGATCCGAGTGGAACCGGCCGGTGTGAGCTCGGCTCGTCCCTGATATGAATTAGCGCCAGCCTGGAAGCGGCTGAAATCCGCGAAAAAACGAAAGTTGCAAATCTTTGCGGTTCTTGCGCTGCGCGGCTAGCGGCTTTTTATGTTATGGCTATGTGAATTTTATGTTTCAGGAACGTTAACAACGGAGTATAAGGATTGGCACCGAGTTGCGATCAATCCCCGGCTTGCCTTGCCCAGAGCCGGATTCGTGGCTCCGGCGGTCGTCCCCTTACAGGCTTACCAAATAGTCTTACCAAGGAGAACGTATGACTAGAAATTTTCGCTGGATGGCAGGATTGCTGGTGGTTGCCAGCCTGGCGGTCGCTGTTCCCATGGCTACGGGCCAGACTTCAACCAAGACACCAATTAAACATGTGGTGATTATTTTTCAGGAAAACGAATCTTTCGATCACTACTTCGGGAGTTATCCGAGCGCGAAAAATCCGCCGGGGGAAACGCGGTTTATCGCGCGCCCGAACACTCCGTCAGTGAACGGACTCAATCACGGGCTGCTGACCCGGAATCCGAATGGCACGGGCTCGCAACCGTTTCGTCTCGATCCCAGCCAGAACTATACCTGCGATCAGACGCACAACTACACGCCGGAGCAGCAGGCCTTCGACGCCGGACTGATGGACAAGTTCCCGCAATTCACAGGAAAAGCGTGCAGCGCCACTACCTATCCCTCGCTGGCGCAATACGGGGCAGGCGTAGTGATGGGGTATTACGATGGCAACACGACGACCGCGCTTTGGAACTACGCTCAGTACTACGCCATGAGCGATAACTTCCACGGCTCGACGTTTGGTCCGTCAGCGGTGGGCGCGATTAATCTGGCGTCGGGCATGACGGGCGGCATTGATTTGAGGGCGGATGATGCCTACGGCGATCTGGCTTACGATGTGGTGAACAATACCGTGATCGGCGACCCCGACCCCTGGTATGAAGATTGCATCAGCTACGATCACGTTGCGCTGGGCGGGAAGAACATTGGCGATCTGCTCAACGCGAAAGGCGTCACGTGGGGCTGGTTCCAGGGTGGATTTACGCCGTCCGCGCCCTATAGCCCGGGAAATCCCGCGCAGTGTAACACCACCACCAACCGGCTGGATGGCACACCGGAAGTTGCGTATGCCGGCTATCACAACCCGTTTCAGTTTTATGCCAGCACAAGCAACCCGCATCACATTGCCCCTGCGAGTGTGGCAGAGGTTGGAAACAACGGGCCCGCGAATCACATTTACGACCTGTCATATTTCTGGCAGGCCGAGGCTGCGGGCAACCTGCCTGCGGTGACTTTTCTCAAAGCGGCGCGCGCCCAGGATGGTCACCCGGCGAACTCATCGCCGTTGGATGAGCAGGGTTGGATCGTCAACGTCATCAACCAGTTGCAGCAATTGCCAGAGTGGAGCGAGACGGCCGTTTTCATCGCCTGGGACGACTCTGACGGGTGGTACGACCACGTCATTGGGCCGATTCTGAATCAGTCGGCCACAACCGACGACGCGTTAAGCGGCGCGGGAGCGTGCGGCTCAGGCGCCGATTCGCTGGCGGGCGTTCAAGGCCGCTGTGGATACGGTCCACGGCTGCCGTTCGTCGTGGTCTCGCAGTATGCAAGGGAAAACTTTGTGGGCAGCACGGTGCTTGATCAGAGTTCAATCACGCGCTTCATCGAGGACAATTGGAGCCTTGGACGCATTGGGACAGGGTCGTTCGATGCGATCGCGGGGGACGTGGGCACTCTGCTTGACTTCACCCAAAAACGCAACGTTCTGCTCATCCTGAACCCTTCCACCGGTCAGGTCACGGGAGTCACAGAGTAACGGCGGCCGAGAAGGCATTGAAACCATAAGGAAAACGGTTGGTCCGCGCGTTGCGGGCCAACCCGTTTTGCTGTGTTATCCAGCTGGCAAGACGAGGCGTTTTAGATCCACACAGGATCGAAGTCATCGGCACGGCGCGCATCCGAGTTCTAAAACCAAGTTCTTCTCAGTCCCGGCTCAGTCGCGGAAGAGAATGCGTACCTCAGGCACTAAAGCGGGGATATATGTTCAGCGACTTAACGGCACGAGTAAAAGTCGTACCCTTCCCACGCGCACTTATGAGACGACTCCTCATCTTCAGATGATGAGTCTTATTCTCGGCGCAGCGTTTCGGCGGGATCTTGAAGCGCGGCGCGGCGTGCTGGTAGCCCGATCGCCAGCAATGCTGGCCCAAGCAGCAGGAACGCAGACCCCACCAAAACCAATAGCGAGGTAGCATGCGCGCCGTAGAAACGCGCACGAAAAGTATAGCCAGCGGCGACCGCGCAAACCAGGCCCAACATCGTGCCCGCCACGAGCCAGCGACCTTCTTCATAGAGCAGCAGCTTGACGATTCTCTCTCGCGAAGATCCCAGCGCCAAACGTATGCCGATTTCTTTTTCGCGCAGCGAGACCTCGTAAGCCAGCAGGCCGTAGACACCAAGTATTGAGAGAAAGAGGGCGACCGCGCCGAATGATGCGGCCACCTGCATCAGGAATACGCGTTCTGAGACTTCGCTGGACATTTCTTCAGACATGGTTTCGAACCCGAAGGCGGTGGCTGCCGGGAACTCGGCCTTGAGCTTTGCCCGGGCGGCATTTTTTAGAAGGCCAGGGTCGCCACCCACGTCCAGAATGAGTCTGGCAAAGCCGCTCGGGGCTTCCGCGCGCGGAATGTACAGGTCTGGTCCGGGTTCGGAAACTAAATCGTAATTGTGCACATTGCCCACGACACCGACCACCGTGGCCCAACTTTCGCCCTCGGGCGTGTGGATCTCTCCGGTGTGCACGCGGTGCCCCAGAGCGCTTTGTCCAGGCCATTCTCGCGCAGCCAACGCCTGGTTGACGATCGCGACGTGGTTGCGACCGTCGTCTGCGGTATTGAAGTCGCGGCCTTCCAGCAGGGATTGGCCGATGGTTGAAAAGTAGTTCGGGCTGATGGCGTAAGAGTTGGGATTGATATTGACTTGCTGCTTGCATTGTTCCGGATGAACATCGGAACAGAAAGTGTAACGGTTGACTGCGTGTCCGAGGGGCTGATGATCGGTCAAGGCGACGGAAACCACGCCCGGCAATTCGCGCAGGCTCGCAACCATCTGGCTCAACTTCACTTCGTAGAGCCGGGCTTGTTCCTTCCTCGAACTGTCAGAGCCGAGCTCCGCTTTCAGCATGAGCAGATGATCCGGTGAGAAGCCGAGCGGCTGGTGCAAGAGTAGATAGACACTGCCAATCATCCATCCCGCGCAGGCAAGAAGAACCGCGGTCAGAGTGAGTTGCGCAACCACAAGCAAGCGCCGGGTAAATCGCAGGCTGCGTCCCGCAGAAGTTCGTCCCGCGCCTTGAAGATCCAAGATGAGCCCCGGGCGCAGTGTTCGCCAGGCCGGCAAAAGCGTTAGGAATCCGGTGACCGCGGCGGAAACTGCAATCACGAACGCGACGACTGCCGGGCGCATGGAGGCATGAGCCAGGCGAGGCAGGTGCACGGCCGTTGTGGTCTTCAGCAATCCCAGAACGAGGAGCGCCAAGGCGATGCCACCGGCCGCGCCAAGGCCGGCGAGTACTGCGCTTTCGACCATCAGTTGCCAGAGAAGGTGAGCGAGCGAGGCTCCTAGTGTTGCCCGTGTGGCGAATTCAGCTCGCCGACGCGTGTTGCGCGCGAGCAGCAGACTCGCAAGATTGGCACAGGCGATTACGAGCAGAAGGCCACAGGCTGCAAAGGTCATCAGAAGCGCAGGCTTCGTTTCTGTCCCTACAACCAATTCAATGTAGGGAAAGACCCTGGGTGGTTCCCGAAATGCAGCCGCTTCGGCGCCGTAATCGTTCGGGTAGTCCTTCTGAAGAGTACGATCCACGCGCGACAGATCGGCATTCGCCTGGGAGGGCGTGACGCCTGGCTGCAATCTGCCGATCAATTCAAAACTCATGTCGCCTCGCGAGTTCGGACGTTCCTCGCTGTCGCAGCCGACCTGAAGAAAGACCTCTGGCTGATTGAGCGCGCCGGACCCCTCGATCGCCTGCTCCAGCGGGAGCACGCCTGCGATCTGAAAATCTCGTCCCGCGAGGTTTAGCATTCTGTTGCCTAGCACGCTGCCACCCCCCAGACGCTTCCAGTAGCCACCGCTGACAATCGCCTGCGAAGCGCAGTCCTGTTCATTTCCCGTGATCGGCCAGCTTGCCCCCAATGCAAAACGAGTTCCCAGGGTCGAGAAGAAACCCTGGGTCGCCACCAGAATCCGACGAGCGGCGATTGCATCGGTTGTTTTCTGAGTCGGCGACCAATCGCGGTACGCAGCGAGGGTGGAGAAGGTGGTGGAACGGGACTGATAGTCCTGCATTGTGGGAATGGAAACAACGCCGTCTGGCTGGGAAGCGATCGCGACCAGCCGGTCAGGCTGCGCAAAGGGCAGCGGCTCCAACAGCACCGCATCAAGAACGGCGAAGATGGCTGTCGACGCGCCGATGCCCAGGGTGAGTGTGAGTATGGCGGTGAGGGCAAAACCCGGACTTTCCCGAAGCTGACGAAACGCATAACGAAGCGGTATGGACATATCAAGCCTCGACACGGTTGCGACAGATTACATGCTAACGAATTATTCGCAGCGCCACCATGGGATCAACGAGCTTGGTGACCGGGGCGGAACGTAGCACGGGACCCTTACCACCACGGCAGCTACGACCGTGAGCGTAAGAGGATCCATAGAGCCCACGCCAGAAAGCTGATCGCCGTGCCGATTCAAGAAACATCGTTCAGCGAATCGGATTTTCTCCATGATCTTCGGTTCGATCTTCAGGTATAATCCCGGCCACTCGGGACAGTAGCGTTCTTATCAGGGACAGAAATGATCCCACCTGGGACAAGAAGGGTCTGATCTGGTTGATCCGGAACCGGTAAAGGGAATTGAAAAAGCGCAAGCGGACGCGGGGAGAAGAACACACGTGTGATTTCTTCTCACGTGTTTTCGCCCCCCCGCGTCGGCTTCTACCTCGGAGGCTATGTCGATGACGCGAATCCAGCAGCGAGCGAGCAGCAGGCAGCACAACGGACTGCACCAGTTGGGAGTTCGATGCGTGCAGTTGGCAAGGCGCGGGATTTGTGTGTTTGCGCTGATCGGGCTGATGACGCAGTGGGCCACGGCGCAAGCCACCAGCCAACTGAATGGCACCGTTACCGACTCGTCGGGCGCGGCGGTTGCCGCAGCGACGGTTACTCTGACCGAACCGGCGACTGGGCTGCAGCGGACTGCCACCAGCAATGCCTCAGGGTTCTACCAGTTCCTGGATGTGCCTCCAGGCAGCTACCAGCTGGAAGCAACGGCAACAGGTTTTGCGCCCTTTCTGGTGAAGGTCACGCTACAGGTCAAATTGCCCTCGACCGTACCCATTCGCTTGCAGGTTGCGGGCGCGACAACGTCGGTCACCGTGGCAGCCGAGGCGCCACTCATTAATCGAACAGACGCGTCGCTCGGCAATGTTGTCAACGAAGGCCAAATCGACGAATTGCCAATTGCCGCCCGCAACGTGGTTGAGTTGCTGAGCCTGCAGCCAGGTGTGGCCTACCTGGGGGACCAACTGAATCAGGACAGCGACACACGCAGCGGATCAGTGAATGGCCTGCGCAGCGACCAATCCAACGTCACGCTCGACGGCATTGGGGTCAACGACCAGAATAATGGTTATGCGTTTACCAGCATCCTGAATGTGCCGCCGGACTCCGTCCAGGAATTCCGGGTCACCACCGCTAACGCTAATGCCGACTCCGGCTATTCCAGCGGGGCTCAGGTCGCGCTGGTGACCAAGAGCGGCACCAACAACTTTCATGGCTCGGCCTATGACTACAACCGCAACACGATTTTCAGCGCAAACGACCCATTTCTGAAAGAGTCGCAGCTGAGCAGCGGCGAACCCAACACAGCGCCCAAGCTTTTGTACAACGTATTTGGCGTAACGTTTGGAGGGCCCATCAAAAAGAACCGGCTCTTCTTCTTCGCCAACTATGAAGGACTTCGGCGAGCCCAGGGCAGCAGCGTACTGCGTGACGTGCCGAGCGCGAGCCTGAGCACAGGTTTTCTGCAGTACTTATGCACACTGAATGGGGACGGGAGCCTGAACACAGCAGCTTGTCCCGGCGGTTCCGTGAGTGAGAATGGTCATACCGTTAATGTGCAACCTGGCTACAACGCGCTTACGCCCAGCCAAATCAGGGGGATGGACCCGCTCAGCATTGGGCCGAGTCAGGCGGTCGAGAATGTCCTGCAGCAATATCCCACGGCCAATGAAAACGCCGGCGACGGTTTGAATACCCTGGGCTACGAATTCTCCTCGAACGCTGACACCTCGTGGAATACATACATTCTGAAGGGCGACTGGCACATTAACTCCAGCGGTTCGGAAACCCTTTTCGTGCGCGCACAGACACAGAATGAAAACTCTCCTGGACAACAACAGTTTCCCGGCCAGCCCGCGGCTACGACCCTGGTGGATGACAGCCGGGGTATAACCGTTGGACTCACTTCACTGATCAACCCCACGCTGATCAATGACTTTCACTGGGGTTATATCCGCCAGGGTGGGCAAACCGCCGGCGTCTCTCAAAATCCCGCAATTCTTCTGACGGGGCTCGACAACCTTGTTCCTTTCACTCGCTCCACGGTTTACTTTGTACCCGTCAACCAATTCAGCGACACCATGAACTGGACCCGCAAGAATCACACGTTTGAGTTCGGCGGCGATTTGTTTCTGATTCGAAATAACCGCACCAGCTACGGCAACTCCTTCTCCGACGTTCAGACCAACCCGGTCTACCTAAACACTGGAGGAATCGCCAACACGCCGAGTCCACTCGATCCAGCGAACAATGGCTATCCTTCCGTGGATCCGAGCTTCGGTCCGAACTATGACGCCGCCGCCGGGATCCTGCTGGGAATTTTCGCCGAGGGCGATGGCATTTATAACTTCACTCGCAACGGTAGCGCGTTGGCTCAGGGCAGGCCGATCAATCGCCGTTACGCGGTCAACGACTACGAGTTCTACGGGCAGGATACCTGGCGGATGACACCGCGGTTGACGTTGACGTACGGCCTGCGCTGGGTGCTCGAAGCTCCACCTTACGAAACCAACGGATATCAGGTGGCGCCGTGCATCGAAGCTTCCGGAGGCGGTTGCACAAATCAGAATGTCGCCGACTGGTTCAACAAGACCGCCCAATTGATGAACCAGGGACAGGCCGCCAACAATGCCGGGGAGATTTCGTTCGTCCTTGGCGGACCCAAAAATCACGGCCCCGGCCTTTGGAACTGGGACCACAAAGATTTCTCGCCGCGCGTTGCTGTGGCCTGGGCGCCTGATACCGGCGACGGGTGGATTTCAAAGATTCTTGGAAAGAAAGATCAATTCTCGATCCGCGGCGGCTACAGCATCACTTACGACCACTTCGGCATTCCGATCGTCAACACTTTCGATCAGCATGGTTCTTTCGGCCTCTCCACGGATCTGGGAAATCCGGCCGGTGTGGTGACGGTCCAGGGTGCGCCACGGTTTACCTGCCTCACGCCGGGGTCGTCCGGCCAGTCCTGCCTGCCCGCGCCGTGCGCATCTTTGAACGGTCCGAGTTGCTTGTTCGGCCCTACGCCTTCGGGCACCTTCCCGGTCACGCCGAGCAATACCGCCTTTGCCATCAACTGGGGCCTGGACCAAACCGTGAAGACGCCTTACGCGCATGTATTCAATCTCTCATTTTCGCGCCAACTCACTTCCAAATCATCGCTGCAGATAGCATACGTGGGCACCGTCGCCCGACGTCTGCCTTTGCAGGTGGATCTGGCAATGCCCGCCAACCCGACGGATCCGTCCAGCAAGATGACGTATTTTCAGGGAGCCACGATGCTCTCGCAGGACGCTGCCAACAACTATGATGCTTCCCAGGTCCCGTCCATCCCATTCTTTGAGAATATGTTTCCGGGCTGGAAGGGCGTGACCCAGGACCAGCTCAAGAGTCAGGGTCTCGAGTGTGGAAACGGCAAATACCCCGCCAAGCCCACGGCTACGCAGAATATTTATGAACTTTGGACTTGTTTCCCGCACAACGAAACTTTCTCATTGTTCCTGATGGATTTGCCTAGCTCCATTACCGGGGTGAGCCTGCCGAACAGTAAGAACGGGCCTTACAGCTTCTTCCATGACCAGTTCGCTTCACTCTATGCGTGGCGCAATATTGGAACGTCCGACTACAACGCGTTACAGGTGACCTACAACGCACGATTTGGAGCGAACCTGCAGGGGCAATTCAATTACACGTTTTCGAAATCGTTCGACGAGGCGTCGGCAGCCGAGCGCATCGGTCCGTATGAAGGAACTGGAGGAACGGGCGACGACTTGAACGGCGGCGGCATTGTCATCAATGCGTGGGATCCGCTATCTCTGCGAGGGCTCTCCGATTTTAATGCCTTCCACCAGATTAACGGCAACCTGGTCTATCGCCTTCCCTTCGGCAAAGGCCAGATGCTGGCGGCAAGTGCGAACCCGGTGGTCAACGCTGTAATTGGCGGATGGCACGTCTCGGGCGTGTTTCGCTGGACCAGCGGTTTCCCCATCACTATCGACAATGGTTTCACCTGGGCAACCGACTGGAACATCGAGGGCGATGCCGAGCCGAACGGGCCGCGTCCGGTGGCATCCAATCCCAAGAATGCGATTGTGAACGGTGTGGGCGTCGGCCCCGACATCTTCCGGAATCCTGCCTCGGCGGAGGCCGCATTCCGCCCAGAGTGGCCGGGCGAATCGGGCGTACGCAACAACGTCATCGGTGAAGGCCTGTTCAACATCGATACCGGCGTGAGCAAGGATTTCTCTCTCGGCGAGCAGCGGCGCCTGGAGTTCACCTGGCAAACGTTCAACCTGACCAACTCGGTACGCTACGACGTGCGCGCGGCTCAACCCTCGCTCTCGTTCGACGCGTCAGAATTCGGCAGATACCTTTCGACGCTGACTACACCGCGATTCATGCAGTTCGCGTTGCGATTGGTGTTCTGAGAATTCGGCGGGCTATGTTGCCGGCGGGGTTGTTATCAGTGCTGACGCATTGGCGGAATATCAAAGGGTCAATTATCGCCGTTCACCGTCAGCACTTCCCAGCTCTGGCAGCCGCGCGCTGCGGCTCGAATGCGAAGTGCTGCGATGGCTCGCTCTCGGCTGTATTCTGCGGCGGCATTCCGCCTGTGAATCCCAAGCCTACAAACGAACGAAGTCTAATGCCAACTCAGTGCTCGACCCCGCAGCGAGTCGAATTCTAGAAATAAAACTTCAAAGCAAACTGGATGAACCGGGGATCGTGCGCGGCTTGGGCGAAGCCGAAGGCGCAATTGGAATTCGAGTTGCCGTTCGTGCATCCGGTCTCCAACGCTGTTTCATCCAAACCGTGCTGGGTCGCGATATTTGTATTAAAGCTGCCGGGATTGTCGAACTCCGGATCGTAGTGATTGAAAGCATTGAAGAACTCTGCCCGGAACTCCATGTGCATTTGCTCTCTGATGGGGAAAATCTTAAACAAAGAAATATCCCAGTTCTGGACGCCTGCGTTGGGATTTTCGACCACGTTGGGCCGCGATGCGCTGGCGACCTCTCCCCCACCATCCGACGTAGAGAGGTTGGTGGAAATGTCGGTGGGTGTATACCAGTTTCCCGTGGTCGCGATCGTGATGCCAGCAACCTGCCAACCGCCGATGATCTGGTTCAAAACGCCGGAGGCATTCCCCCCGAACGCCTTGTTTTTTCCGAAGGGTAAATCGTAGGCATAGCTTAGAACGAATCGTTGACGAACGTCGAAATCTGCATTTCCGTACTCCAGCATGGGATTGGTTTGGAGGCGGAAGTCGCCGGCATTCTGCGATCCCAGGCTGGCGCTGGAAGCGTCATCGAGAGCATGGCTCCAGGTGTAGGCGGCCTGAAATTGCAGTCCGTGGGTGGGGCGTTTCTCGAAACGAACCTGCAG
>JBEKDY010000004.1:0-51257 GCA_050014115.1 Candidatus Sulfotelmatobacter sp.
GGCGTAGATGGGTCACAGAGACTTCCTCCTCTGCGACACAAACTAGCTCAGATCACCTTCACCCGTCGGCCCAGCGATACGCGCATGCGTCCGCCGCAACGCGGCTTAGTTCAAGTCGGCTTGTCGGAGTCGATCGCAGAAACTCCTGGATAACGGGATAACCGGAAGTAACCCTGTAAACAGGCGATTTACCTCAAAACCGCTTCTGAGGCCTCGACTGACACCAGCGATTCACTCCGACGACGCGGAGGTGGAAGACCAAGTCTTGACTCTAACTCTCGAACCGTCGGTCCAGCCTTCTCCTCCCGTCTGAGACCCGTCTAATCCGATTCTGAACATTTCCTCTCGAAACTCATCCTCAACCCGTCTATCCGCAGGACATGGCCAGCTGTACTGCGGTGGAAACACTTCCCTTTGCGTCGATCCGGAAGTTCTAAAGGTTATGCCGTCCCCGCCGATAGCTGCGTATAGACGGGGATGGGCCGCGGCCGTCGGCGGCGAGAAGGTCAGGCTGTGTTCTCGATCGGTAAGGAGAAATCAAATGAAGACATCGCTATTGACGGTTGTAATTCTTCTAGCCCTATGTGGCTGCACCAACAGCCCAGCTCCGGTGCAAGGGCCCCCTGGACAGCAGGGTGCCCAGGGGCAGTCCGGCCAACAGGGTCAGCAGGGCGACCCGGGGCAGTCCGGCCAACAGGGTGACCCAGGGCCGTCCGGAGAGCAGGGCCATCGGGGCGACCCGGGGCAATCCGGGCGACAGGGAAACCAAGGCAACCAGGGTAATCAGGGCAACCAGGGTGACCAAGGCGACCAGGGCCATCGGGGTGACCAGGGGAAGAACGGCCAGCAGGGCTCGAACGCTCCATGTCCGGCGGATCAGCATCGCTATACCGACCCAGCTACCGGAGAGGTGAGGTGCGTCAGAGACTAAGCAGTAGTTCGCGGTTCATCGTGACAGGGAGGGGCCGCGGCCGTCGGCGGCGAGAAGGTGAGCCTGTGTTTTCGCCGGGCAGGAAGCAAACGAATCGAGTCCCTGGCTCCCCCAAGCCAGGCAATGGAGCGCAGATACAGATGAGCGCGGACTGCAATCGCCGCAAACCGTTGCAGGTGCCTATTTTTTCATCTCTGATTTTTTCGACGCTGATTTTTTCGACGCTGGTGCGTCGTTAGGGAAATTCTGGTTCTGATGGGTTTTTGTTTCGAGGTAGCGAACCCGCCGAAACAAGGAGACAAATGGAGAATCGCGCCAAACACGTTCTGCTGATTGAAGACAATCCGGGCGATGCGGACCTGGTTCGGCTGCGCCTGGTAGAAGGCAAAACTCCGGTGGTAGTGAACTGGGTGAGCCTGCTCTCGGAGGGGCTGGCGACGCTCGCCAAAGACCAGCCTTCAGTCATTCTGCTCGATCTGAATCTTCCCGACAGCCACGGAGCGGAAACCTTCCGCCGCGTGCTGGAGCAGGCCCCCGGCGTGCCCGTGGTGGTGCTTTCCGGGCAGGACGACGAGGCGCTGGCCATCAAGGCCGTGAATCAGGGCGTGCAGGATTACCTGGTGAAGGGAGATATCACAGCGAAACATCTGGAACGTGCGATTCGCTATGCAGTGGAGCGGCAGGCGCTGTTGCGCACTCTCGAAATCACGCGCAAGCAGCAGTTGGAATTCAAGAACCAGTTCCTGTCGCACGTTTCGCACGAGTTGCGGACGCCGCTCACCTGCATCCACCAATTCGTCACTCTTTTGGCCGACGGACTCGCGGGGCCGATCTTGCCGGAGCAGGCCGACCATCTAAAGACAATTTTGAAAAGCGTGAACCAGTTGCACGCCATGATCCGCGATTTGCTCGAAGCCACCCGCGCCGAAAGCGGCAAATTGCGGGTCGAGCCGCGATGCATTGCCATTGGGGACCTGGTGCGGCAAGCGGTCGCGATGATGCAGATCGCGGCCCAGGAAAAACATGTCGGACTGGAAGTAGGACTCGACCAGAGAATCCCCCTGGTGCATGCCGATCCCGACCGGGTGATCGAAGTGCTCATCAACATGATCGACAATGCCATCAAGTTCACGGGCCCCGAGGGCGCAGTCACGGTGAAGGCCTGTCTGGTGGAGGCCGACCCCAATACGGTTTATGTCTCGGTCACCGACACGGGCAGAGGGATTGCCCCCGAAGCGAAAGCGCAGATTTTCGAGCGGCTGTATCAGGACCCCGACGCGGTGGATAACAACCGCTCCGGCCTGGGCCTGGGATTGTTCATCTGCAGAGAGTTAGTCCGGCTGCATCGCGGCCGCATCTGGGTCACGAGTGAACTGGGGCAAGGCAGCACATTCACGTTCACGCTGCCGATCTACTCGCTGGCCAGTCTTCTGCAGCCGGTGATCACTCATCAGAACCAGCTGCGGCCGGATCTGGTCCTGATTCGCATGGAAGTTAAACCCGATGGCAACCCTCCGCGCGGGAACTGGCGGGAGACCTGGCACAATTGCATGGAAACCTTGCAGCGCTGCGTGTACCTCGACAAAGACCTGGTTCTTCCGCCCCTGGGCTCTCCGGGGCAGGCCGAGACCTTTTTCGTAGTGGCATCCACCGACCCTGGGCACGTCGAGATTATGACCACGCGAATCCGGGAGCAGATTGAGCGGGTCACCGATATCAAGGCCAAAGGGACGCTCACCATTACCACCGCGCCCATCGAAATCGATCCCCCGGCTCCGGACGAGCCCTTGATGAAACAGGTTCAGCGCGTGGCCGAGGCTGTGAACGCCATGATTATGAAAATTGTGGTGCAGGAATCCGCGCAGCGCGCGAGCGATCTGAAAGCGAATTTCAAAGCTTAGACAGAGAAAAAGAAAAAAGGAGAAACTGGCATGGCAAAACCGAAAATTCTCGTGGTGGATGATGATCCCGATCTAGTGCGGGCTTTGCGCCTGCGCCTGCGAGCCAATCAATACGACATTGCAACCGCTACCGATGGGTATTCGGCCATCGCCGCTGCTCAGAAAGAACACCCCGACCTTATTCTCCTCGACCTCGGGTTGCCGGCAGGAGATGGCTTTATCGTGCTTGACCGGCTGCAGAAAAGCGACCAACTGGCGGGCATTCCCGTGATCGTGCTGAGCGCGCGCGACCCGCAGAACAACGAGCAGCGCGCACTGAAGGCCGGCGCAGCCGCCTACTTTCAGAAGCCAGCCGACAACGAGGAATTGCTGAACGTAATCCGAACCAACCTGGCCAGCTCGGGCTCGGTAGAAGTTCCGCTTCCGTCCTGAGCGCGGCCAGATCGGTTAACCCTCCCCCTTTAATCCTCATCGCCTGGCTGTGATCCCGTCGCAGCCAAGCGGACGCGACTTGTGCTGTAGTCACATGTCCTCCAGTGTCGCGATTGCTGCTTCTTGCGCGTTTTCCCCTCCCGTGAAGTGGTCCCCGGGGCGCGTTCGGCCAAAACCTGGGCCGAACCGGGCGGATACAAAATCCCACATAAACCTCCAAAACCCCATAGTTGCCGTTCGAAAATGCATCTATAATTATAGAAGTGGCTTGATTTGCTGGACTTAGCAGTACGGAAATGGGAATCGCCGTGGCAGCGAAGTTGCTAATTGAAGAGCAGCGTGGCGTCGCTACGACGCCGATCCAGCCCCCGCAGGGTTCGGGGCCGCTGCCGCAACCCATGAATCGGGAAAGCCAAGTCCGCTTCCTTGCCGTCCTGCTGTCTCTGCTGACCATTGCGGCGGTGGTATTCGCTGCCTTTAATTTCGAAAAAGAACGCGAATCGACTGCTCCGGACGATGGAGTGGCCTGGGTGGAACAAGGCGGCCGCCTGCTGGCCGACCGAGTCGAGCCGAACGGCCCCGGCTTAAAGGCCGGAATCAAGCCCGGGGACCAGCTCGTTTCGGTGAATGGCCAGGACGTGAAAAATCTGCCCGGCCTGGAACGGCAGATCTACCGCACCGGAGTGTGGTCCAAAGCGGATTACTCTCTGCAACGCCAGTCGGTCACGCTCGATTGCAAAGTGATTCTGAGTCCCGCGGATCGTTCCCTCAACAACTTGCTGCGCCTGATTGCACTGATCTATCTGGGGATTGGTCTCTACGTTCTGTTGCGGCGCTGGACCGCGCCAGCTTCCACGCACTTCTACGTTTTCTGTCTGGTCTCGTTCATCGCCTATTCGTTCAAGTACACGGGAAAACTGAACGAGTTTGACTGGATCATCTATTGGAGCAACGTTGTCGCCTGGGTCGTGCAACCGGCGTTGTTTCTCCACTTTGTGTTGATTTTCCCGGAGAAGCGGCGATCGGTGAGCAAGCATCCGTGGCTGCTGGGGCTGGTATACGTGCCGGGCATGTTGCTGCTCGGGACGCGCCTGGCCGCGATGCGCTGGTTGGAAGCCACAGGACGGCTGAGCCGGAATATGGACCGGCTCGATATTGCTTACGGGGCGTTGTTCTTCCTGGCGGCGGCCGGCGTGCTGTGGTACAGCTATCGGCTGGCGAGCACCACGATTCTGCGGCAACAATTGAAGTGGGTGACCCGCGGCACGATTCTCGCCATTGCGCCTTACACGCTCTTGTATGTGTTGCCCTACGTGTTTCCGCACGTAATGAGTTGGCTGCCGCAACCGGCGATGAAAATATCAGTGTTGTCGCTGGGCTTGCTGCCGCTGACTTTCGGCTACGCCATCTTCCGTTACCGGCTGATGGACGTGGACCTGATTTTCAAGCGCGGCGTTGTTTACACGCTGGCGGCCGCAGCCGTGGTGGGAATGTATTTCGGGCTGGTGGCCGGCGTCGCCACGCTGGTGCAGATGCGGCAGCCGGGAACCGGGCCGGTCGGCCTGATTCTCGCCGTAGTAGTCACGGCGTTGTTATTTGATCCGGTGCGCAAGTGGATTCAGGACCGCGTCGATCATTTTTTCTATCGGACGCGCTATGACTATCGCCGCACCCTGCTGGAGTTTGGCCGCGAGCTGAGTTCGGAACCTGATCTGGATAAGTTGCTCTCCGCGGTCATGGATCGGCTTTCTCGCACGCTTGCCGTGGAGCGGATCGCCATCTTTCTCGCGTCGGGGGCGGAACCGGAAAACTTCCTGCTCTCGAAATCGTCGGGCATGGCCGCGCCCGCCCAGCTCGATCTGAGTTTCCTGAGTTCGCCCCGGCCGGAGCCAGAGCATGCCGGGCACCTGTTCTTCGAAAACACGCACCAGGTTCCGCGCGAGACCGCAGGGTCGCAGGACACCATCGCCCGGCTCGACTTGAATTACTACATCCCGTGCCGTTCGCAGCAGAAGACGATCGCAGTGCTCGGCCTGGGCAAGACGGCGCAAGGGGATTTCCTCTCCAGCGAAGACGTGGAACTGCTGGAAACGCTGGGCGGATATCTCGGGATCGCGATCCAGAACGGGCGGCTGTATGCGTCGCTCCAGAAAAAAGCGGCGGAATACGAACGCCTGAAAGACTTCAACGAGAACATCGTCGAGTCCGTCAACATCGGCGTGATGGCGCTCGATATGGAAGACCGCATCGAGAGCTGGAATGCGCAGATGGAAGTGATGTACGCGCTGCCCCGCTGGCAGGCTTTGACACAGCCGATGCGCAGCATTTTTCCCCCCGAGTTTGTGGAAGAGTTTTACCGCATGCGCCAGAACGCCGGCATTCGCAACTTGTACAAGTTCCGGTTGAAGACGCCGGCCGGCGAAACTCGCACCGTGAACGTGGCGGTTGCCCCGCTGGTGACGCGCAAGTTCCAGGTGGTGGGGCGGCTGGTGATCATGGACGACATCACCGAGCGCGTGGAACTCGAGGCCCAGCTTTCGCAGTCAGACAAACTTTCCTCCATCGGACTGCTGGCCGCTGGCGTGGCTCATGAAGTGAACACGCCCCTGGCCGTGATTTCTTCCTATACGCAGATGCTGGCCAAACAGTTGCAGGGCGATCCGCAGAAATCGGGACTGCTGGATAAAATTACACGCCAGACTTTCCGCGCATCGGAGATCGTCAACAACCTGCTGAACTTTTCACGCACCAGCGGAAGCGAGTTCAGCGAGGTTGATGTTAACAAAGTGATCGGCGAAACTCTGGCGCTGCTGGAACATCAGTTCAAGACGTCGAAAATTCAGGTAAGCCGCGAACTGGCTCCGAGCCTTCCCGCGATTCAGGGAAATCAGGGCCGGTTGCAGCAGGTGTTCCTGAACCTGTTCCTGAACGCAAAAGACGCGATGCCGGGCGGCGGCACGCTGAGCGTGGCCACAACCAACGGAGACTTCGTGAGCGTGCGCGTAACCGACACTGGATCGGGCATTGCGCCGGAACACATTCAGCGCATCTACGACCCGTTTTTTACGACCAAGACGGTGCCGCGCGAGGGCCAGAGCAAGGGCACGGGCCTTGGCCTCTCCGTGACCTACGGCATCATCCAGGAGCACGCGGCGCAGATTCGCGTGGAAAGCAATCCCGGCGCTGGCACCACGTTCGCGCTCGATTTTCCTTTGAGCAGGAAGGCAGTCCATGTCTGAAGCGGCCGTGATTTCGCGCAGCACTTTGCACAGCGGCCCGGCCCCGTCGGGAGCGGTGCTCATCGTGGATGATGAGGCCGAGATTCGCGAGTCGCTGCAAACGCTGCTGGAGATGGAAGGCTACGCCGTCGAAACCGCAGGAAGCGGAGAGGACGGCCTTGTCCGCATCGGCGAGCATCCCTTCGATTTGATTCTGCTCGATCTGGCGCTTCCCGGCCGCAACGGCCTGGAAATTCTCGCCGAGATTCGCTCCCATGATTCGCGGCTGCCGGTGATCATGATCACGGCGTATGGCACGGTGGAGAACGCGGTACGCGCCATGCAGGCCGGCGCGGCGAACTTTGTTCAGAAACCGTGGGACAACGAGAAGCTGCTGGCCGATGTGCGCGCCGCCGTGGGCTGGCGCCGGGCAGAAGAAGAAAACGTTCAGCTGAAGCGGGCGCTCAAACAGCGCTATAACTTTGAGAATATCGTGGGCAAGTCTGAGCCCATGCTGAAGATTTTCGATCTAGTGGCCCAGGTGGCGAGCAGCCGCTCCACAGTGCTGCTGCAAGGCGAGAGCGGAACTGGCAAGGAGGTGATCGCCAAGGCGATTCATCTTCACTCTCCGCGGCGCGACAAGCCTTTCGTCCCCGTCAACACCGGCTCGATGCCGACCGATCTGCTCGAGTCCACGCTGTTCGGCCACGTCCGCGGAGCCTTCACCAGCGCGATCGCGTCCAAGAAAGGCCTGTTCGAGGTCGCCGACAAGGGAACGCTGTTTCTCGATGAAATCGCCACCATGGGCATGGAAACCCAGGCCAAGATTCTGCGCGTCTTGCAGGATCGCCGCTTCATGCATCTGGGAGGAATTCAGGAGCTGCAGGTGGACGTGCGCATCATCGCCGCCACCAACGTCGATCTGCGCCAAATGGTGCGCGAAGGCCGGTTCCGCGAGGATTTGTTTTACCGCCTGAACGTGATCACCATCGAACTGCCGCCGTTGCGCCAGCGCAAAGAAGACATCCCGCTTCTGGCGGAACATTTCCGGAAAAAATACGCCGAGGAAAACGACCGGCCGGTGCGAAGCATTACGCCCGAAGCCTTGCGGCCTCTCATGGCTTACTCCTGGCCGGGGAATGTGCGCGAACTGGAAAACGTGATTGAGCGCGCGGTGGTGCTTTCTTCCGGAACCGAAATCAGCGCCGACCTGTTGCCCGATTCCATGCTGGGGCGGGGATCGTCGTTCTCCATGCACGATGCGCCATCGGACTCTTCGCTCTTCGAAATCGTCGAAGATGTGGAGCGCCGCATCATCACCGACATGCTGGAACGCTGCAACTGGAATCAGACGGAAGCCGCCGAGCATTTCCATGTACCGCTCTCGACGCTGAACCAGAAAATCCGACGGCTGAATATTGAGATCAAGAAGAAGGGTCGAGGATAGAGAGTTCTCCGCTAGGCCCTTCAACGCATTCTCTAAAGGTATTCCATCCTAAGCCAGGAACGCTGCGTTCTGACGATCCGGTGAACGGGTGTTCTGGCGACATAAAGCGAGTTATCGAGGTCGGGAACGGTTCATCTCCTCGATGTCATCTCGCACCTCGTCCTCACTCGCTTTCTGATGCTGGGCTTCGTCTCCACGAACCCTTTTGCCGCCATGCTCCTGCAAAAAAGTCGCACACTCCTGGTGCCCTCTCGAAGCGGCCAACTCAGCGGGACTGTCTCCCGAGCGGTCCAAAGCGTTTACTTCTGCTCCATTCGACACGAGAAACTGGATGGTGCGTAGGTCGCCGGCAGCTCCGGCAGCATGGAGCGCAGTCCGCCATTGATGATGGTCAGTCGCCCTAATGCTGACGCCATGCGACAGCATCGCCTTGACCGTGCGGAAATCTCCATCGTACGCAGCGTATATAAGCAAGTCAGCGGCATGAGGAGAAGACGCCATTTGGCGGATGAACAGCCTTTGCCAGACGCCGCTCGGCACTGACAGAAGCCCGAGTAGCAATACCGCCAAACCAAATGTTGCCCACGTCGGTGTATCAGTTGTTCTTTTCTTAGCAAGATCGATCACAATCAGCACGAGCCCAATTGCCACCCAGAAGCCAAGAAAAAAGGGAGCCAGCAGCAAGACACCCCCCGCCCCGTGGGCCAGTGAAAAGCCCACCATCTGAGGCCCTTGTTCCCAGGTCAACGCTGTCTGTTCCCAAATCAGACGCCCGGCAAGAAGTGCAGTGCCGATGAGCGGTACAAGTCCCAATGCGAGCAGCCACCAACGCACACGGACGGCTGGTACGGGACTCGCAGACTCTTCGGTAGCCACAGTCATGAAGAGTGTCTTAGCACACGAGTTAGGCAGTCACAAAGGTAATTGTTAAGAACAAACCGATTTCGCTTGCCTACAGGAGCGCCCTCGATGGCTGCCCAGCTGATCCCCGACAGCCTTCTCTGTTATAGTTCGAGCACGCCAGCGCGCCTCGCACGCGTTGCGCCGGGCTACGCAATCGCATGGAACTGACCTCGCCCACAGAAGTTGCCAAGCAAAAAGTTCTGGCGGTTCAGGACTACACCCTGCTGTCGGTGCAATCCATTGCCAACGTTTTTCGCAAGCCTCGTTATTTTGGCGACATCATTCAGCAAGCCGACCTGATCGGCGTGGGCTCGTTGCCCATCGTGATGCTGTCCGGTTTTTTCACTGGTGCAGTGCTGGCGGTGCAGAGTGCCAACACTTTGCAGCGCTTCGGTTCGATCACTCTGATCGGGCAACTGGTGTCGCTCTCCATGGTGCGCGAACTGGGCCCGGTGCTGACCGGGCTGATGGTGGCAGGGCGAAACGCGTCCGGAATGGCCAGCGAGCTCGGCTCCATGGTGGTCACCGAGCAGATCGATGCCATGCGCGCGCTGGGCACCGATCCGATGAAGAAACTGGTCGCGCCGCGCGTGGTCTCTACCGTGGTCATGCTGTTTTTTCTAACGGTGATTTCTGACTTCCTGGGCCTGACCGGCGGATTATTTGTCTCCAAGATTCTGCTGAACCTCGACGCCCGCCAATACTGGAGCAATGCCTGGGAGTCGCTGGTGTTTCAGGACGTCTTCATGGGGCTGGTCAAGCCGGTTCTGTTCGGCTTCATCATTTCGACCGTGGGCTGCTTCTATGGCATGACCGCCCGCGGAGGCACGCAGGGCGTGGGCCGGGCTACCACGCAGGCCGTAGTGGCGGCGTCAGTTCTAATCGTCGTGCTGGATTTGTTTGTCACTCAATTCCTGATGAACGTATTGTCGTTCAAGTAGCCGCATGTCCGCACCAACATTGCCTCTCGATTCCGCTGCCTCCACGACCCGGGAATCGGCTAAGTTCGCCATTGAGTTCGAAAACGTGGAACTTGCGTTCGAAGAGAACCATGTGCTGCGCGGAGTTTCATTTCGCCTGCCGTTCGGAGAAACTAAAGCATTGTTCGGCGTGGCGGGATCGGGCAAGAGCACCATCCTGAAGCTTGCGTTGGGTCTGCTTAAACCTGACTCGGGACGGATCTTAGTACTGGGCAAAGATGTGACGCAGACTGCGGAGCAAGATCTGTTCGCTCTGCGTGCCAAGGTCGGCATGGTGTTTCAGGAGAGCGCCCTTTTCGACTCGCTCACAGTGAGCGAGAACGTGGCCTACCAGTTGATGGAAGAGCGTGGCATTTACGACGCCGACATCGACCGCCGCGTGCGCGAAACCCTGCGCTTTGTCGAGTTGGAACACACGCTTGATAAATTTCCTTCCGAACTTTCGGGCGGTATGCGGCGCCGCGTGGCCATTGCCCGCGCGATTATTACCCAACCGGAGTTGCTCCTCTACGACTCTCCGACGGGCGGACTCGACCCGGTTACTTCCAACACCATCGTTGAGCTGATTATGAAACAGCGGGACGTTTCCAAAACGAGTTCCCTGCTGGTAACTCACCGGTTGCAGGATGCCTTCACTATGGCCACGCACCAGTTCGATTTGCAGACCAACCAGATGCGCTCTCTGCCGCGCGGCCACTATTGCGACGTTCCGATGAGTTTCCTGGTGCTGCGCGAGGGCAAGGTCATCTTCGATGGCGATGTGCGCCAAATAGCCCACACGAAAGATGAATACATCCGGGAATATATTTCTTAGCAATCCACTTTAGAATCACGAGCCGTGCTCCTGCTATTTCCCTTTCATCGCCCTTTCCACATCTTCGGCTTTCGACGGTAACGCGGCGCTCAGCTTGATCAGCTTGCCGTCGGGATCAACCCAGTAATCGTCCTCGATGCGCACGCCGATCTTTTCTTCGGGAATATAAATTCCGGGTTCGATGGTGAAGGCCATCCCCGGCCCCAGCGGCACTTTGTAATCGCCGTCGTCGTGCACTTTGAGTCCAATGTAATGGCCCAGGCCATGAATAAAATATTTTCCCAGAGGCTCGCCGTGCAAGTCTTTGCCGTGGCTGTTGATATAGTCCATGGCAACTTTTGCGATGGATGTGTCCGAGGTTCCTACCAGCATCGACTTCCCGGGCTGAAACGCCGCCATCGCGGCCTCCTGCGCGCCGAGAACGATGTCGTAAATTTCCCGCTGGCGCGCGGTGAAGTGGCCGTTCACCGGAAGCGTGCGAGTGATGTCGGCGGCGTACATCGAGTATTCGCCGGCCGCGTCGATCACCACCACGTCGCCTGCGTTCATTACGTTGTCGTCTTCCGCGTAATGCAGCACCGTGGAGTTGAGCCCCGACCCGACGATGGGCGCGTACGACGGACGCTCGCACCCGAGCTTGGTCCATTCGTATTGCATGAGAGCGGAAATGTCGCGCTCGTTGACATTCGGCTTCACGGCTTTGAATGCCGCGAAGTGCGCCGCCACGGATGCATCGACGGCTTTGCGGATGAGCGCCACTTCGCCGGCATCTTTGTAGGTGCGCAGCGAGGTCAAGAACGGCTTCACATCCTGAAAGAAGATGACTGCGTTCGAGCGCCTCAGAAAGGCCAGCGGCGCGGCGTTGGCGGAAGGTTCTCCGTCCGAGGAGACGTCGCCATAGACGACCGGACGCGCGCCGGCAATTACTTTCTCGACTTCCTCGGGCAGTTTGCTCATCTCCTCTACGCGATCGAAGCCGGTGATCTTGGGAGCGTCAGGATTCTCCGCGCCGAGCTTGGGGCCCGTGTATTTTTCCCGGCGCACATTGTGCGGCGGCAGGAAAAAAATCTCCGTGTAAGCGCGCGCCGGAGAATCGCCCCGGGCCTCGGCGGCAGGAGCAATCAGCAGGGCTGTTCCGGGTTCCGTCTGGCCCGACAGATAATAAAAATTATTTTCCTGGCGAAACTCGTAAACCTCGTCCAGACCTTCGATCGGCGCGAACATAACGACCACGCCAGCCTTCTTGGCCAGAGCCTCGCGGCGGGCATGATAGTCGGCGCCCGGCTGGCGGTCGAGAGCGCCGCCGGGAGCGGCCAAAACCGCAATCATCAGTATGACGAAGAAGCCGAAAAAGAAAAAAGACGCTGTCTTGCGCATTCAGTTCGTCCTGTCTAGAGAAATTATTTGGTTAATAATTGTTGGGTTGACCGACCGCTGCCGATCTTTACTTCGCCCCATCTTTACTTCGCCCCACTCGTAAGATCCTTCTTCGCCTGCAGGAACGAATCGACGTTGCTCTTGTCGATCAACGCAGACCCAGTATCGACGAAGCTGGGGATTGGCGCAAAACTGTTCTTCGACCAATCGGCGTCCAGCGAAGCCGGCTTGTGGTGGTAGAGGTTGTCGGCCATCTGCAAACCGACAAACGCCATGGTATAGGGCTTCTGCGCGATGGTCGCGGCGATGCCGCCCTTCTGAATCCACTGCAGCGTTTCCTGATCCGTGTCCATTGCCATCACTACCTTGCCGGTTACGGTGTAGCTGCTCAGCACGTACGCCACTTCTTTGCCCGACTGCGCTTCCAGGCAGACAAACGCATCCACCTTATCTCGCTCCTTGCCGATGATCTGAGTCGTGGTGTCGAAGGCGATACGCGGATCGCCCTGAATATCCACCACCCGCGTGATCTTGATATTGGGAGCGCGATCGAGCGCATCCCGGTAACCGCGCAGGCGATCCTGCAGATTCGGCTGCTCGGGCATAGTGAACACCACCACATTGCCTTTGCCGTTGAGTTCCTTCACCAGCCGCTGTCCGCCCGTAAAGCCCGCCTGATAATTGTTGGTGCCGATGAAAAATAACCGCTTGCTGGCGGGAGCATCGGAATCCACGGTGATGACCGGAATGCCCGCCGCAATCGCCTTGTCAATGCTGTCCTTTAACAGCGCAGCGTCAGTGACGCCCAGCAGAATCCCCGACGCCTGCTTCTGCACCGCCTGGTCGAGCGTGGCTCGCTCCGCCGCGGGATCATAATTCTGCGGCCCCAAAAAATCGGCGCGTACTTTCATTTCCTGGGCGGCCTTGGTAAAACCCGCTCCCGCGGTCTGCCAGTAAGGCACCTGCAGATTCGCCGACACGAAAACGTAATACTCGTCCCCACTGTGCGCCGAACCGCAACTCAGAAAAGACAACGGCAGAACCGCCGAAAAAAAGATCGCCGCAAGAAGAGTTTGGACAAATCTGCGCGAGAGGAGCATCTGACCCTCCTTCGAACAAGAAGCCAACAAGACAAACACGAACACTCAGAATTTCAACGACAGGATTGTAATCGAGAGATCACGTGAAGGAAAGCAGACCGCCGGGTTTCGCCAACCCCTTGTTCAACGCAAATGTTCACTTGTGGTCAGTGGTGGGGTAGCTAACGGCTCGGACACGCCCTCTTCGCTCCATCTTTGAACGTGACGACTTCTACGGCTTTCGAGTCACGAAGCGTCGCCAATTCGGTCATCTGCCGAGAAAACTCCTCGACGGCCACCGGTTCCCATCCATCCTTCTGTTGGCCGATTCCGTGGTACGTCAGGACATGCCATCGCCCCGGTTGGGCCCACGCACTAACGTTCTCGCTCCTTGAAATCTGACGACAATCCACGTTAAACCTGTCCAGCGCTCCATTCCGACCCAGGGTGTAGTAAGAGGCTCGCGGTCCGTAACCCAGCGGCGAGCCTCCTCCTCGCGCCTGCTCATATCCGGCGTTCTTTACAGCCATAGCAAGATATGCGTGAGAGCGATAAAAGGGATAACAGAATGACGTTACCGTTGTACCGATCCATTCTTCAATCAAGCGTTTGGAGTCGCGCGCTTCAACATCGGCTTGGCTCGGCATGACTTGTGGATGGTGGGTGACACTGTGACTGCCGATTTCATGCCCATCCGTGACCAGCTGTTTCAACATTACAATGTCGTCGTCACGCCAGTCTATTTTCCACCAATCGTTAGTATGTCCGGACCAGCGGTCGTGAGTCGCATCGTGATTGGCAATCAGAAAAAACGTGGCCACAAGATGAAGACGATTCAACACAGGGAGCGCCTTCTCGAATTGGCATCGGAACCCATCGTCGAAGGTCAAGGAAACGATTGCCGGGGAACTCATCGCACAATCATAACGCGACTAGCAGTATCGGGCGCCGCAGCGCTTCTAAGCAGTTCGGCTCAACCTAACTTTGTGCGGTTGCCGTGATAGCCTGATGGTCGCACGAACGGCACGAGGAAGGATTCTGCCCCGGATCGAAAGACACAAGTTAAACAGTGAACTTCGGGCTCTGTCGCCTAAACTTTCGCCCCTATACTCCCACCGGAAATGGCTTGGTGTGCGTGGTCGTGCTGAGCGAAGCCCCGCCGAACCTTCCCTGCAGCAGTGACATCAATCCCGTGTACCAGTAGCCCACCACGAACAGCAGCAGGAACGGCACCGTGATGTAGTTTTCGTTGTCCACCGCGTAGTAGACGGTCATCGCAAAATAACTTCCCACCAGCAGTTCCACCCACGGCACCCATCCCAGCCGCTTGCGGTACTTGGAGCCGACCCTGTCCTGCCTGGATACCACGCGATACTTGGGAGTGCGCGCGAAAGCGCTCTGTCTGCCGATCAGCGCTTCCAGCACGGCTTTGGTGTTGGTGATGGTCAGTCCGATCCCGAGCGCCATCAGGAACGGCAGATACAAAAGCGCACGCGGCCAACTCCGCGGAAAAAGCTCTCGCTGCGACACCAGATAAAAACTGGAAATCGAAAACGTTGACGCCATGAACAGCGGCAAATCAATATAAAGCATCTGGAACCATCCCTGATAGAAGCGGATGATCATCGCCGGCAGCAGCAGCACCGATAGCACCACCATCAGCGGATAGCTGATGTTCGCCGTCAGGTGGTACCAGGCTTCAATCTTGGTATGCAGCGGAGCGTCGCTGCGCATCACCTTCGGCAGAATCTTAATTCCCGTCTGCATCAGCCCCTTGGCCCAGCGCGCCTGCTGCGTTTTGAACGCGGTCATCTCCACCGGCAGTTCCGCCGGACATTCCACATCTTGCAGGTAGACGAACTTCCATCCTTTGAGCTGCGCGCGGTAAGACAGATCTGTATCTTCCGTAAGCGTGTCGTGCTGCCAGCCTCCGGCTTCCTCAATCGCGGTTCGCCGCCACATTCCTGCCGTGCCGTTGAAATTAAAAAACAGCCCGGTGCGCGCGCGCCCCGAATGTTCGAGCACGAAGTGCCCATCGAGCAGGATCGCCTCCACCTGCGTAAGAAACGAATAATTGCGATTGATGTGCGTCCAGCGCGTTTGCACCATCCCCGTCTTGGGATCGGTGAAGTGATGAATCGTGCGCAGCAGAAAATCTTCCGGCGGCGTAAAGTCGGCGTCGAAAATCGCGATGAACTCACCCTTCGCGGTTTTCATGCCTTCGGCCAGCGCTCCGGCTTTGTATCCCTCGCGGTTGGTGCGGTGGTGATAAGTGATCGGGTTGCCCAGCGCGGCATAACGCTCGACTAATCCGCGAGCAACCTCAACAGTTTCGTCGGTGGAATCGTCGAGCAACTGGATGTCGAGCTTCTCCCGCGGATACTCCAGCTTGCAGATCGACTCCAGCAACCGCTCCACCACGTATTGCTCGTTGAAAATCGGCAGCTGCACCGTAACCCGCGGCAGTTCGTCGAACCGTGCCGGAGGCTCTGTGGTCCGCTTGTCGCGGTGCTTGTAATAGAGATAAACCAAAACGTAGCGGTGCGCCCCGTATCCCGCCAGCAAAATGAGCACGACGAAATACGGAACCAGCAGCGCCACATCAAACGCGTTGGCGTGATAAAGCCCGCGAAACGTAGTATCGAGAAAATGCTGGCGAATGTAGGGCCCAATGCCCTTGGGAGCAGTCCCAGCAGCCAGCGTCGCACACAAGATGAGATCAGGATTCAGCAAAGAGACCCGGTGAAACTTCCTATTCTACCGGATTCTCATTCCACCGGGTCGAGGTTACGTCTCCATCGGACCGTTGTGAATGTGTCTGCACACAATCGAGCGTTGCACCCAGAAGAAAAATCAATCCGTGCCCGCCAAAAATGCGAAGCCGATTTTCCCCGCGCCCATGCTACCGTTTGCTTCATGAAGCTGTGCACCAACAGCAGCTGCCGGTCGTACGGCCGCGTAGTTTACACCACCGCAACCCGCTGCCTGTTTTGTCGATGCGATTTGAAGCCCACGTGGACGCGAAGCGGAATCACACCCGTCCAGAAAACTCGGCGCGAAGCCACCAAGAAAACCGCCTGAAAGTTTGTCCGTCCGGAGTCCCACAATCTCGCAGCTTTGCGAGAAGTGGAAGGAATTTGCTAGGGGATCAAATGTACCCGAACATCACCTCGTGACATCATGCCGGCGTAGTTATTCCGGGCAGCTTCGGTTTGAAGAAATCCCGCGCGAGGAAGTTCCTAACGCGACGCCCAGGCCAGACCATCGGGGTCCTGTCCCGCCTGGATGCGGCCGACTACTTCCAACGAATGCAGGTCGACGACCGCAACATACCCATCGGGAGAACACGCCACGAACGCCCGCGCGCCGTCTGGTTGCATCAGGATGCCCGCGGCACCGCGTCCGACGGCGATTTTCCTGATCGTCTTGCGAGTCGCCGTATCGATCACGGTAACGTCCGAGCCGCGCAGGCTGGAGATGAACGCCAGCTTTCCATCGAGCGTAAACTTCAGCCGGTTCGCGCCGCCCACATCGGCTGCCAGCGTTTGCGTCACGTGCTTGCTCGCCACTTCAATGATCGACACAGTCCCGTCCGCGGCATTCGCCACCCAGATTTCCTTGCCCTCCGGAGAAACATCAAACCCCTCGGAACCATTGCCGACACGCACGACCGTCTCATTCCAGTCACCTCCCGGAGCGCCCATCGGCCCACCCGGACCGCGTGGCCCGCCCGGTGGCGGCCCATTCGGCATGCCCGGCGGAGGCACTCCCGGGCCGCCCAGACCAGGTCCGCCGCCAGCCACTTTCTCGATGATGCTCACGGTCCCGGAATTGACGTTGGTGGTCACAATCAACTTCCTATCCGGGGAAACCCAGATCATGTGCGTTCTGTTCTGGCCGGTGCCCAGAATCCAATCCACGCTCCCGGTCGCAGGATCGTACCTGCCAATGGCCTTGGCGGCCTCGGCGGTGAACCACACTTTTCCACTCGCAAAAGCCAATCCATGCGGACCGCGCAACGGCCCAAGGTCAACCGCAGGCAACGCTTTTTGCGCGACCAGGTCCACCACCGCGAGAGTGTTGTAGGCCCCGCCTCCGTAGTTGGACGCGTAGGCCGTCTTGCCATCAGCCGACGCAATCACTTCGTGGGGATCATTGCCGACCGGTACACGCGCGATCACCCGCAGGCTGGGAGGATCAACAATCAGCAGCATGCCGTCGCGTTTGGCGAGGACCAGCAACGCATTCGCGGGTGTGTCCGCAGCGTAAACAGCCCCGGCGCCAAGCAAGCCTGCAACCAGAACGAGGGTCGACAGTAAAGCTTTCATAATTTCGAAAGCATACTCCATCAACCGCCAGGAGGCAGAACGAGGTGCGGGTAGCTGCCTTATGTCTCACGCCCTTTGCGAGAAGTGGGCCGCCCGAAAAACCGGTGCTATTCTTTTCCTGATGTCTGATTCCGTCTTGTCTCTTGTGCCGCCTCCGGCTGATGCCCGCATCGCTTACGGGTCGGAACCGAGTCAGTTTTTCGATCTGCGCCTGCCGAAAGACGATCTGCTCAAGAGCGGACTCACTAAGAACGGCAGGAGATTCAAGAGCGCTTATCCTCTGGTCATCAGTATTCACGGCGGCTACTGGCGCGCCGGGTACAACCTGGATCATGCGGGCCATTTGTGCGCCGCCCTGAGTGGCCATGGGGTGGCGACCGCGAATCTTGAATACCGTCGCGTGGGCAACGAAGGCGGAGGCTGGCCCAACACGTTCGCCGATATCCGCAGCGCTTACAACTTTCTGCTGCAAAACGCCAGCCAGCATTCTTTGGATGCGAACCGAGTTCTCGTCATGGGTCACTCGGCCGGGGGGCAGCTGGCGCTGTGTTTGGCGGGCCATGAGCCGGGAGTGACTCGCGTTGTCTCCCTGGCGGGCGTGGTCGACCTGCAGCGGGCCTGCCAACTGCATCTGAGCAATGATGCTGTCGTCGAATTCCTGCGCGGGACGCCGGGCCAGGTTCCTGACCACTACCGCGAAGCCGATCCTATGCAGCTTGCGATTCCTCAGGCCCGGCAGTGGCTGATTCACGGTTCGGCGGACGATGTTGTTCCGCCCGCTTTTAGCCGCGATTACGTCACTGCCAAACAAAAGCGCACCGGCAAGAAAAAGGAGGATGTTCGGCTGCTGGAGATTTCAGCCGCCGATCATTTCGACCTGATCGACCCGAGAACGCCGGCCTGGAAACAAGTAGAACACACCGTCATCAGTCTGCTGGCCGACCCGGTCACCCTCAGCACATAAGTTGTCGCCGCGTTCGGTCGCCCTTGTTGGGCCGCTACATCGCCCGTACTTATCGAGCTGGTCTGTCCGCGTTGATCCGCGCGAATCGGTGGCGAAGGAGTTTCTTCTCTGCTGAATCCCTTATAATCGTCCGTCACCCGGGAGAATCCCTTGCCCTTCGACGACCTCCGCCAGTGGATCACTGCGCTCGAACGCGCCGGCGAACTGAAGCGCATTCGAACCGAAGTCGATCCGATCCTGGAAATCGCTGAAATCACCGACAGGGTTTCGAAAAGCCGCGATGCCAGAGGCATTGGCGGCGGCCCGGCCGTTCTGTTTGAAAACGTCAAGAGCCATCCTGGATCCAAGGTTCTGATCAACCAGTTCGGCTCCGAAGCCCGTATGAAGCTGGCTCTCGGCGTCTCATCTCTCGACGAAATCGCCGACCGCATCCGCGTCTTCATGGACGTCAAATCGCCGCAAGGTTTTCTGGACAAGATCAAAATGCTTCCCATGCTGGCTGAGATGGGGAAGTTCTTCCCTAAGATTGTCGCCACCGGTCCCTGCAAAGAAGTGATCAAGCGCGATAATTTTTCCCTGCTCGATTTTCCAATTCTGCGATGCTGGCCGCAAGACGCAGGACGATTCGTCACTCTGCCTTGCGTGACCACGCGCGATCCTAAATCCGGTAAGCGCAACCTGGGCATGTACCGCATGCAGGTGTACGACGAGCGCACGACGGGCATGCATTGGCAGCGCCAGAAAATCGGAGCCGAGCATTACCGCGAAGCCCTGCGCCGCGCTGCGAACAGAACTGGAGATAGTACAGCTGCATCGCGCGCCGCAGTGGACATCATGGCCCGCTCTTCCGGCGGGTCGGTGCTCGCCGAGGGCGACCGCCCGTCCGGCAAGATGGAAGTCGCAATTGCGATTGGGACCGACCCTGCGGTTACTTTTTCGGCCATCGTCCCGGCACCGCCCGATGTCGAGGAATATCTGATCGCCGGCTTCCTGCGCGGCGCCCCGGTCGAACTCGTGAAATGTGAAACCGTTGACCTCGAAGTTCCCGCCTCCAGCGAAATCGTGCTCGAAGGCCACGTTCACCTCGACGAACTTCACACTGAGGGCCCGTTCGGCGACCACACCGGTTTCTACTCGCTTGAAGATCTGTATCCTGTCTTTCATCTCAGCTGCGTCACGCACCGCAAGGATCCTATCTATGCCACGACGATCGTCGGCAAGCCGCCACAGGAAGACGCTTTCATGGGTAAGGCGGTCGAGCGAATCTTCCTGCCGCTGATGAAGCTGACCATCCCGGAGCTGGTCGACATCAACTTGCCGATCGAAGGCGTGTTCCACAACCTGATGATCGTTTCGATCAAGAAGTCGTATCCCGGCCAGGCTCGCAAGGTGATGAATGCAATCTGGTCGCTGGGCCAAGCCATGTTTACCAAATGCGTGATTGTGGTCGACGAGGACGTCGACGTGCAGAATCTCGCCGACGTGACGCTGAAAGTGCTCAACCACATCGATCCCGAGCGAGACATTCAATTCATGCTCGGCCCCGTCGACTCGCTCGACCACGCTTCGCGCCTGCCGAACTACGGTTCGAAAATGGGCATCGACGCTACGCGCAAGTGGGCGAGCGAAGGCTTCACGCGCCCGTGGCCTGATGAGATTGTGATGGACGCCAAGACGAAAGCATCCGTGGATAGTAAGTGGAAGGCGCTGGCTCAGGAGCTAGGGATCAAGTAGTCGCGGAAAACGTAGGAACAGGTTCCCTGGCAAGAAACGCCGGGCCTCAGGATGACAGACCTGAGGGCTAACCGGTGAAACTCGAGTCACAGGTTAGGTAAGCGGCTCGACTATTCCACCTAACCGTTAACATGGCGATCTCCGGTTAGGCGTCCAGCTGGACAACGGGACTCGTTTGAAAACCGCACGGGCGAGGCGCCCGTGGCCCCACGAGTTGTGCTGGCGCAGGGTTATGCTTTCTGCTCGTAGCCGCGGCATTGCAGCACGGGCAATCGCGGGTACTTCGGAAACGTTGGATCCGTGGTGGAGCGCTCGCACAGATAGAACTTCGACCCGCGCGCGGACTCCACGACCCGCATGAAACGGCAGTCGGCACACAAGCCAATGCGGCTGCGTTCGTGTTCTCGATCCTGGACTGCTCTGTCGTTGTCTAGTGGCACGGCGATCCTCGAATGCCGCCCAACGGCACGGCGACTGCCCCTTTCGGTATACTAATCGGGTATGCCGGTGTTGAAGAATATTGCCGCGATCGCGAAGGGCATGAGCATCACCTTCATGGAGATGTTCCAGCCGACAACCGTGGAAAACTATCCCGACGGCAAGGGTCCGCTCAAGGGAGCGCGCTTCGAGGCGCGTTTCCGCGGAGCCCACGTGTTGCAGCGCGACGAAAATGGATTGGAAAAATGCGTGGCCTGTTTTTTGTGCGCGGCCGCCTGCCCTTCCAACTGCATCTACATCGAGGCCGCGGAGAATACCGCCGAACGCCGCATCAGTGGCGCGGAGCGGTATGCCAAGGTCTACAACATCGATTACAACCGTTGCATTTTTTGCGGTTATTGCGTAGAGGCTTGCCCGACCGACGCCATCACTCACGGGCACGGGTTTGAGCTGGCCAGCTTCAACGCCAGCAACCTGGTTTACCGCAAGGAGCAAATGCTGGCCCCCCGGCCGGCACACATGGGCGCCAACGTGATCTTCAACCAATCCGACGTGGATGGTGGCGCGCCCGCACAGTTTGTGGCGGGAAGTTAATCTTCGATAAAACTTCAATTTGAGCGACGCGCCGGTCCAGCGGACCGGCGTTTGTGTATTGCGCGTCGTTGGTCGTTCGCCAAACCGTTGAGACCAACACCTTCAACGAGTCTACTGCAGCATCGGCGTGAAAGGGATCCCCTCGGCTTTGCTCGGGGCAGGCTCTTCGACTGCGCGAGACGGTGCGCGTCGCGCATCGTCCCGCTTCGCTCAGGATGACAGTACTTTTAGGAAAATGTCTTGTACGCCTAAATTAGAACGTTGCCGCTAGCCGCAGGGCGCAGCTTCTCGATGGGCCAATGGCGTTGCCGGAGAAGAGGCCGCCGAAGTCGATTACATTAAGGCGATTGTTGAGGTTTTCTCCGTCGGCCTGGAAGTTGAGGGCGAGCTTTTCTGTTTTATAGATCTGGGCGCCGAACGTGGCGTCGACCGCCAGGGTGGGCTTGATGCGTCCACTATTGATATTGATGCGGTTGACCACCGCCTGGCCATACTCGGACAGCGCCTGCTGCTCCGTTCCGTCGAAATCGAAGGGCAAGCCACTGCCATATTCGGAGCTGCCCGCAATCCACAAACGCGAGGTTAGCTGATAGCGAATGCGCATGCGGGCGGTGTTGCGCTGATCCTGCGAATCGGGGAAATGTCCGGTGAGCTGAGTGGTGGCGCTGGTGGCGTCGTCGCCAAGAAACAGGCCGCCGGTCACGGGAAACCACGCGTTGCCGACGATGTAGGAGTAGCTGAGGAAACCGGAGAAGCGGTTCCAGTGGGGAACTTCGATTTTGCCTTCCGCACCGTAGAGGATGGCTTTGCGGAACGCGATTGGGAAGCTGACACCGGTGCTGAGGATTTGATCGTCGTCAGCGTAGTTGTTCACGTACCGGCGGAAGTAATTGGCGTCGAAGCGAAGCTCGCTGAAAAAGTTCTTGCTGGCGCCCAATTCGAAATAGTTGCCGTGGGAAGGTTGCACGGGCAAGCGCAGGACGCTGGGGTCGAGTGATGCGACCTGGGAAGAACTGGACAACAGGATGTTTTCAAACGACGGAGTCTGGAAGATGCGATCGTAGGAGAGGTGAACGATCAGACCGGCGGACGGGAGATAACGCGCCACGGAGAAACGCGGGCTGACGGCGTTCTGATTCAGAAGCAGCTGATAGTGATCCCAGCGAAGGCCGGCGTTAACCGTCCACTTGCCGATGTGGATGAGATCTTGAATAAATCCGGCCTGTTCGAGGTCGGGACGGCTGCCGGTGAAGGCGAAGGTGGCGGGTGTGCCGGGGTCGTACGGATTGTCGGGATCATTCGGATCTACGGTAATGACATCGCTGAAGTTTTCGTGAAGAAAGATGTTGTCGGACTCAACGCCCGCCTTCCATTCCTGGTGGCCGTGATGGATGGAGATCTCGGTATTGAAGTATCCCTCTCTGAAGTCGTTGTGCTGGAAAGCTGCGATCGGCCAGGAACCGCTATTGGAGTTGAGGTCGAGGGAGTTATCGCGGACCATGCCGCGAACGTTGGCGAGAACATTCGACGAGAAAATGTGCTCGTAGTTGGCGATGCCCATGGTCTCAAAGTTGTCGGCGGTCTGGAGCTGGGCAATCGTTGTCGACGGAGAGCGTAGCTCGGGAAACTCCTGGGGCTCCTCGTTGGGAATTTCGTAGCGGGAGAGTTCGTGACGGACGCTGAGGGTGAGGCGGTCCCTGGGCGTGAAGTCGCGCTCGTAACTTAGGGAAAAGTCGCCGGTGGTGCCGCGGTTGGTGTAGTTCTCGGGAACGACGGGATTGAGGAAGTGGGCGGTCATGGCTCCGGAAGCGCTGGCGCCGAAAGTGTTTTTCCCAACGGTATCCTGAAGGCGGGCAAATGCGCCGGCCGTGTCAAAACTTCCGCCGGAGAGAATCACATCCCCGTGAAGAGTACCGTCGGCCTGCTGGATATCGCGCAGGGTATTGACTTCAACGACGCCGCCCATTTTTCGACCGTACTCGGCGGGAACGCCGGCGGTGTAGATGGTGAGGGAATCAACATCATCGGCTTCGATTTCGGGCCCGAAGCTGGGCGAGCGGTTGTCGGTAAGGGGAATGCCGTCGACGACAAATTGAGTTTGATATTCGGAACCGCGGGGATGGAGGACGGCGTTGCCTTCATAAAGCCAGCCCGGCTGGGAGTTGATTAGATCGGCCATGGTGCGGCCGGGAATCGAGGCGGGACGATCGGCGATTTCCATCTGATCAATATGGTTGGAAGCGCCCGGGCTTTCGGGATCGAGAAGAGTGCTTTGCGCGGTGACCTGTACGGCCGTGCTCACAGAGGCAATGCTGAGCTTGACGGCGTATTCGATGGGAAACGCGGAACGAACTTCGATGAAGCCGTCATAGGGAGCGAAGCCTGGGTGCTGCACTTTGAGGTGATACAGGCCGAATGGGAGATTGCGAACGATCAGCAATCCGGCATCGTCGGCGGAGAAGGACCGGCGGAACTGGATCGCGTCGCTGGAGAGTTCGGCTGACGCTTTGACGGCCAAACCATCAGGATCGGCAACTTTGAGACGAAGTTCTCCCGTGCTGCTTTGGCCCAGAGCCGGCAAAGCGGCGAGCAGAAAGATCGCAAGCCGCCACGAAAACCCGTGCATGGTCGAACTCCCGACGACTTTAATGATGCTAACAGCTTCAGCGGATAGTTCCAGTTTCTTCGCGAGGTTCCAGGCCGCGGCTGGCGGCGGCAGTGCTTCGCAAAGGGCAGCCGATGACTTCCGAATGATTTTACAAATCGCAGACAAGGATTTGACAAATCGGCCCGGGCGCTCGGGCATTCTGGCTGGCAGATTCGGATTCTCCAGGTTCACGCTTTTCGGTTTGGACTTCCACACCCGGACCCGCAAGCGTTTTCCAGCCGCGGAGAATCGGATCGCAGTCTTCACGCCCTCTAGTCGGGGGAATGAGGGAAAATGGGCGCTCGTACCGCAGGGGGTGCGAGTGCCCGTTTTATATTTGGCGCAAACATCGCATGATCTGCGCGACTTTTTTGTGAGCGGGTGCTCGCCTTGTCACTGCGTGACGAGCGCTCTGGGGATTCCTTCCCAGCTCAACTGTTACAATCCGTGGTACCAAACAGGACAGCAATTTCTGCTTTCGCCCAACTGCGCGCAGCGCCACGGGGCCGAAGTGACGATGAACGCGTCCTGCAGGAACCTAGACCAGCGCCATGAAATGTCCTTTTTGCGGATTTGCCAATGACAAGGTTGTAGACTCGCGCGAAAGCAAAGAAGCAGAGTCCATCCGGCGACGGCGCGAGTGCCTCAAGTGCGGCAAGCGCTTCACCACCTATGAGCGCATCGACGAAATTCCCTACATGGTGGTCAAGAAAGACGGACGGCGGGAAAAATTCGACCGGCAGAAGGTTTTGAATGGTCTGCTGCGGGCTTGCGAGAAACGGCCCGTCCCCATCAGCAAACTGGAACAGATCGTCAATGAAGCCGAATCGTTCGTCATCGAATCGGCCGAGCGTGAACGCAAGACCAGCGAACTGGGCGAGTTGATCATGAATCGCCTGCGGCGTTACGACAAGGTTGCCTACGTGCGCTTCGCTTCGGTCTATTTGGATTTCAAGGACGTGAAGGAATTCATGAACGAGCTGAAGGATCTGGTGAAGACTAAGGATGTAGCCGAGGCCAGCAAGAAGGCGACTGGTAAGATTTAGCGTCGCAGCCTCGACGGAACTACGCTGAGGATTGCGTATCGGAGACGAATCTAAGGACCGCAGTCATGAGTCATAAAGTAACTTTGATCCCCGGCGACGGCATCGGCCCCGAAGTCTCCAAGGCCACAGTCCGCATTCTGGAAGCGACCGGGGTGAAGTTTGAATGGGAAACTTTCGCGGTCGGGGCGGAAGCTTACGAGAAATCCGGCGAATACATTCCGAAAGAAGTAATCGAATCGATCGAGCGCACGCACGTGGGGTTGAAGGGACCAGTCACCACACCGGTGGGCGGCGGTTTCTCCAGCATCAACGTTGCGTTGCGCCAGAAATTTGAGCTGTATGCCAACTTCCGCCCGATTCGGAATCTGCCGCACATTCCCACGCGCTATCCGGACGTGGATCTAATTATCGTGCGTGAGAACACCGAGAGTTTGTACTCCGGGCTCGAGCACGAAGTGGTGCCCGGCGTGGTGGAGAGCCTGAAGATCATCACCGAGAAAGCGTCCACCCGCATCGCCCGCTTCGCGTTTGAATATGCTCGCAAGAATCAGCGCAAGAAGATTCACGCCATCCATAAAGCCAACATCATGAAGTTGTCGGATGGATTATTTTTGCGCTGCTGCCGCACTGTGGCCAAGGAATACCCCGAGATCACCTACGGCGAGCACATCGTGGACAACACTTGCATGCAGCTGGTGATGAATCCGTATCAGTACGACATGCTGGTGATGGAAAACTTGTACGGCGATATTATTTCCGACCTGTGCGCGGCGTTTGTCGGTGGACTCGGATTTGTACCCAGCGCGAATCTTGGAGATCACTGCGCGATTTTCGAGGCCGTACACGGGTCCGCGCCCGACATCGCTGGCAAGAACATCGCGAACCCCACTGCCCTGCTTCGGTCGGCGTTGCTGATGCTCCGGCATCTCGACGAGCACGAGGCCTCAACGCAAATTCGCAACGCCCTCGAACGCGTCTACCGCCATCCCGAAAAGCTCACGCGCGACATCGGCGGCAAGGCTGGCACTTCGGAGTTCGCCGACCACGTGATTGAGGAAATGGCGAACGCGAAGGCACACGCCTGACGGTTGTGGCCACGCAGGCCGTTCTTCGATCTGTCCGATCGACGACGGATCAGCGACGCTTCAGCGTTTCCAACTCTTCCAACGTTCGCGGCCAGTCGGAACCCAGCAAGCGCGATAAGCCCCGGTCCGCAAGGACTTTGCCGCCTGTCTGGCATCGGGCGCAGTAGTTCGTTTCCTTGTCGGCGTAGCGAATCCGCAAAACCTTCTCGCCACATCCCGGACAGGGCTGGCCAAAGCGGCCATGGACCGCCATTCCTTTGCGAAACGCGGTCACCTTTTCCGGAAAGGTCGACTGCGCTTCATCCCGAAGGCGAGCGATCCACAACTGCAGCGTTTCCCTGGTGGCGGCAAACAATCTTTTCCACTCCCGTGGCGTGAGCTTTTGCGTGAGGGTGATTGGCGACAGCTGCGCCGCGTGCAAGATCTCATCGGAATAGGCATTACCGATGCCGCTGAGCAGGCGCGGATCCGTGAGCGCGCGCTTGAGCGTATGGTTTTCAGCCGAAAGCACCGCGCGAAACGAATCAAGGTCAGATTCGAAGACGTCGATTCCTCCAGCGTCAAAAGAATTGAGGTTCGCTTCGCCGCTGACCACATGCAGCGAAGCGCGACGCTTCGCACCGGCTTCGGTGAGAACGAGCGAGCCGTTGGGAAAATCGAAAGCTGCGAGATTCTGGCGTCCTGCTAACTTCACATTCGGGCTGCGCCAGTGCAGCCTGCCGGCGATCATCAGGTGCAACACCAGCCATAGGTCGCCGTCGCCGTTCATGCCGATGGCAATGCGCTTGCCAATGCGCCGCAATTTTTTAACGGTGCGGCCTTCTGCGCTCGCGAGCTTGGGCTCGACCGTCCGCAGCAGAAAAGGACTCGCCAAACGGATTCGCTCCAACGGTTGACCGACGATGCGCGATTCGAGGGCAGTGATGTAGGCGGAGATGTCGGGCAGTTCGGGCACATCATCAGCTTGCATGGCGGCGCGCGGATTTGGCAACTCCTGCAATTCTTCGCAGAGCCTTACTCCGCCATTGACTCTCGCCGCGGATGGGAGTACATTCGCCCGTTCTGGGGAATCAGGAGAAATGTCGCGCACATCACGGCGTGTAGGGATAGTTCTATTCCAGCTGGGCGGACCCGACAGCCCGGAGGCAATAGAACCTTTTCTTTACAACCTCTTTTGCGATCCCGATATCATCGATTTTCCTTTCGCCCGCATCGGACGCAAAGCTCTCGCCAAGCTGATCTCCACTACCCGCGCGCGCAAGGTGCAGCATCATTACGCAAACATCGGTGGCTGCTCGCCCATCCGCCACAATACCGAGCGGCAGGCGCGGGCCCTTGAACTCGAACTGAATCGCCTGGGGGTGGATGCGCGATGCTTTGTGGCCATGCGTTACTGGCATCCCTTCACGAGCGAGGCCATCGCCAGCCTGCGGCAAGCGGAGTGCGATGAAGTCGTTCTGTTGCCTCTCTATCCGCAGTATTCCTCGACCACTACGGGATCGAGCTTGAACGAATGGCGGCGGCTGTTCCACGGCAACGTAAGAGTGGATTACGTTGAGACTTTCTATCGCAATACAATGTATCTCGACG
This sequence comes from Candidatus Sulfotelmatobacter sp., assembly GCA_050014115.1. Classification (GTDB taxonomy): domain Bacteria; phylum Acidobacteriota; class Terriglobia; order Terriglobales; family Acidobacteriaceae; genus Sulfotelmatobacter. The sequence continues at coordinate 27,509 of JBEKDY010000004.1, forward strand.
CAGTGGTGGAAAAAGTGGAAGAGGCTCTGCGTCGCTTCCCTGCTCCCGGACAGCCGGAAATTATTTTCAGCGCGCACAGTGTTCCACTATCGGTGATTCAGAAGGGCGACCCCTACCAGCGGCATATCGAGGAGACTGTGCAGTTGCTGATGGAGCGCGGCGGTTGGAGCAATCGGCACCGCCTTTGCTACCAGAGCAAGGTGGGTGCAAGCAAATGGTTGCAGCCTTCGCTGCATCAAACATTACATACGCTGGCGGCGGAAAAAATTCGCGAGGTGTGCATCGTCCCGGTGGCTTTTGTTTCCGACCATGTAGAAACGCTGGGAGAAATCGACCACGAGGCGCGCGAACAGGCGCGGCGGTTGGGCTTTACGCAATTTGAAATGAGCGCGGGGCTGAACGATTCGCCAAAATTCATTTCCGCGCTCGGCCAGCTCGTGCTCAAGGCAATGGGCGAAACGGTGCATCAATATATTCCGGCGGATTATGCGAAATCGCTGAAAGAAGTGGCTGCTCCTGCTTACATGGCGGCGGCTGGTTTGGATTAGGCAAGAAGTTATCGGAACACAGGAGGAGACTCATGGCGGAACCGGAGACCGGCACGGTCAATCCGAATCCGGAAGCAGCGAAACCTGCTGCCAAGGCCGCGGTCGATGCCACGAAATATGTGGGCACGCCTGCGGTAGGAACCTCGAAAGCAGCTGCCTCGGCGGGCGTCGGCGGGACGGTACCGTTCACGGAGGTCGACCGGAGGCGGCGCCGTTTTGTCTGGACATTAGTGACAGGTTTCCTGACCGCGTGGTTCATCGCATTCTTCCGTTTCTTTTTACCTCGCACTCTTTTCGAACCCAACAGCGTTTTCAAGATTGGTTATCCCTCGGAGTTCGCGCTGGGAGTGGACACTAAGTTTCAGCAGAAATTCCGCATCTGGGTTGATCGCACTCCCGACAGGGTGTTCGTGATCTACGCGCGCTGCACTCACCTAGGATGCACACCGGACTGGAAGCCGAGCGAGAACAAGTTCAAGTGCCCGTGCCACGGCAGCGGTTATGACAGCGAAGGAATTAACTTTGAAGGACCGGCGCCGCGTCCGATGGACCGCGCACACGTGGAGTTGGCGCCCGACGGCCAGATTATTGTGGACACATCGCGGCTCTATCAGTGGCCGAAGGGGCAGCCCAGCAAATTCAATGATCCAGGAGCATTTTTGACCGGAGTGTAAGAACAATTGATTCAATGACTCATTGATTCATTGAGTCAATTTTGATCTCAGGACTTATATGGCTGACGAAAACAATCCGAGCGGCACGAACGGGAAAAATGGCAAGGTGGGGCTGGTCGAGCGGGTTACGACCGGCGTCAAGGACGATATTCAAGCCCTCAAGACTGATATCCCCGCCAAGGCGAAGGAACAGATTGAGGGGCTGAAGGATCCGACCAAGACGCAGGTCTACACTTCGATCTTCCGTCACAAGCACGACGACACTCCGCGCAACCGGGCGCTGGGCGTGCTTTCCAACGTGTTCCTGCATCTGCATCCGGCCAAGATTAATCGCGATGCGGTGCGCTACAGCTACACCTGGGGCATGGGCGGGATCACGTTTTATCTGTTCATCATCCTCACCTACACCGGCGTGCTGCTGATGTTCTATTACCACCCGAGCAAGGTGCAGGCGTTTCGCGATGTGCTCTATCTCGAGCATGATGTTCCGTTTGGCAAGATTCTCCGCAACATGCATCGCTGGGCAGCTCACCTCATGGTGATCGGAGTATGGCTGCACATGTTCCGCGTGTTCCTGACGGGCTCGTACAAGAAGCCGCGCGAGTTTAACTGGAACATCGGCGTGTTGTTGCTGGTGTTTACGCTGCTGCTTTCGTTTACGGGATATTTGCTGCCCGATGATCAGCTCGGCTTCTGGGCCGTCACGGTCGGCACAAACATGGCGCGCGCCACGCCGCTGCTGGGGCATGAAGGTCCATTCGGCTCGATGCTGGGGATGACGCCGTATAACGACGTCCGCTTCGGCCTGCTGGGCGGATCGATTGTGGACGCGAACGCGCTGCTGAGGTCGTATATCTGGCATTGCATCGGAATTCCGATCGTGGCTTCCATACTGATGATTGTTCACTTCTGGCGGGTCCGCAAAGATGGCGGGATTTCTGGACCGGCGCAAGTGATGCTGGAAGCTGAAGGCGACAAGCCGCGACGCGGACCGAAGGCAGCAGGGGAGTAAGAAGATTTTATGTGGGGACGGGCACTCTTGCCCGTCGGCCGAGCGCAGCTCGGCAGTTTGCCGGCGGCTGAGAGAAACCAGTCGAGCTTCGCTCGACGGGACAGCCGAGGGCGGCTGTCCCCACATGGTTTGTGGAGAGACTATGGACTGGCGACAACTTTGGGAAATCTGTTCGGCCCCGGACAACGTGCCCATCGTGGGCTTGATCCCCCTCCTCTGCTTCTACATTTATCTGGCGTGGAAGCAGGCGCACGCCAACGATCAGTTGATCGAGCAACTTGAAGGCGATGCCGCGCTCGCCAAGACGCATCATCGCAAGACCTGGCCGTTCAAGCCCGGCTGGCAAAAAGAAGTGCACGTCTGGCCGTTTCTGCTGCGCATTGAATTTCTCGCTGCCATCATTGTCACCATCATTCTGATGGTCTGGTCGATCACGCTGAACGCTCCGCTGGAAGAGCCCGCGAATCCCAACCTGACGATGAATCCCGCGAAGGCGCCGTGGTATTTCCTCGGGTTGCAGGAGATGCTCGTCTATTTCGATCCCTGGATTGCCGGCGTTGTAATGCCGACCATGATCATCATCGGGCTGATGGTAATTCCTTACATCGATACGAATCCGCTGGGAAGCGGCTATTACACATGGAAGCAGCGCAAGTTTTCCATTGGGACATTCCTGTTCGGGTTCGTCATTCTGTGGGTCGCGATGATCATCATTGGGACGTTCATTCGCGGCCCCGGGTGGCAATGGTTCTGGCCGGGGCAAACCTGGGATCACAACCGGCTGATCTATGAGGTGAACCGCGATTTGCCGGATCTGTTCGGCATTGCGTCGAACCTCGGCAAAGCCGTCTTCGGCGCGATTGTGGTCGGCGGATATTATCTGGCGGGTGGCGCGCTAGTGTATTCGCTGTTCCGGCGGCGCATGAAAAAAGACTTTCAGCGCATGAGCTTGTTGCAGTTTGCTCTTATGCAATTTTTGTTGCTGACCATGGTGGCCCTGCCCCTGAAGATGGGGCTGCGGCTGTTGTGGCACATCAAGTACGTATGGATCACGCCCTGGTTCAATATATGAAGATTGCAGAAGTCAGATTGCAGATTGCAGATTTCGCCGCGTGATGGGCTGCCGGCAGTCAATCTGAAATCTGCAATCTCAAATCTAAATCGTTTCGTGAACGCTTAGGGGAGAGCACCAGTGCCCGACAAACCGATCCCGGAGCAGGATCCGATTACAAGCAAGTCTTACGCCGCATACTACGTGATCGCGATGGTGATTCTGGTCGCGACGCTGTTCTGGGCATTGTGGGACGAGGCTTGGGGGCAGCGCCCATGGAAGGCCTTCCAGGAGCAGTGGAAGACCCGCTACAGCGCATTTCTGAATACCGCGCGGTCGAAGTCGGTAACGTCGGAGAAGGACGTCGAGCAGAACCCGGATTACGCCGCACTCAAACAGGCTTACGACAAAATTTATCAGGATTCGAAGGCGCAGTCGGCCGAAGCCCGCAAGGCAGTGGACGATGCCAGCGCCCGGCTGCTGGCGGTGCAGAGCGTGTTCACCGACAGGCGCGCGTATGTCAATGCCATCAGCTATGAGATTGAAACGAGCACCAGCCCGTCGTCGAAAGCCAGTAAACAAAAGGAATTGGCCGAGTACAAGAGTAAGTTGGCCACAGTCGAGTTTCCCGACGGGAGCAAGAAAGAATATACCTTCCCGCAACTGGAGGAAACTTACAACGAGATCCGGGATGAACGCACCAATCTGAGCCTGCAACTGGGCGAAGTGCTGAAGCCTGTGACCGCGGCCAAGGCGAAGATGGATGGCTACATCTCCGACCACATGGTGAACCTAACGCCGGCGCAGATCGATGGCCTGAAAAAAAAGACGGCGGATTGGGATCCGGCGATCGTGCAGATCAACGTGGCGGAAGCGAATATTGTAGACCGGTGCGAATCCTGCCACATGGGATCGCGAGAGCCGCTGAAGATCACCGAAGCGGCCATGATGTCAAAGGGCGAGAAGAAGCCGGACGAGTATGCGGCGGCGTTTGTAAGCCATACCGATCCGGAGTTGTTGAAGCTGCACGATCCCGATAAGTTCGGATGCTCGCCCTGTCATCAGGGCAACGGGCGCGCGACCACGAGCGAGGAGAAAGCGCACGGAAACTATGAACACTGGCTGTGGCCGCTCTTTCCCAAGGAAAACGCGCAAGCGGGTTGCCAGAATTGCCACGCGGCTGACATGGTGCTGGTCAGTGGCGATGCTCAGTGGAAGACCATCAATGACGGCAAAGACCTCTACCGGCAACGGGGCTGCATGGGCTGCCATCGCTATGAGGGATACGACAAAGAGCCCGAAGACCTGAACTCGATCGGCCAGCAGCTCAAGCAGATCGAGACCCAGAAGAAGGACAACCTGAAGCAGACTGCCTATCTCATGAAGCAGGCAGATGCGGCGGAGTCGAACGAGGAAGCGAACCGCCTGAATGGCAGTGCCGTCGACCTGAGAGTGGCAAACAGCAAACTGGACGCGCGCTTACAACAACTCGATTTCGAGTCGCACAACCTGATGCAGGATATGAAGAAGGTTGGGCCGAATCTGAAAGATGTTCGGCTCAAGCTGAACAAGAATTGGATTCCGGTCTGGCTGAAGAAGCCGTCGGATTTCCGTCCCACCACGAAGATGCCGAACTTCCGCTTGAGTGATCATCAGATTCAGGCAATCTCGGCCTACATCTGGCAATCTGGATTCACCGACGCACTGCCCAAGCACAAGCCCGGCAATGCGGCGCATGGAAAAGAATTGTTCGAAACTCGCGGATGCCTCGCCTGCCACTCGATCGGCGAGGGCGATCAGATGCAAGGTGGGACCTTCGCGGCAAATCTGTCGCGCGTCGGCGAGAAAGCGAACTATGACTACCTGGTGCGCTGGATTCACAACGCACGGGAGCGAACGCGTCCCTATTGCCCTTACGAGAAGAAGGATATTGGCCCCGAGGATTACGCCAAGAAGGGACTTCCCTACCAGTTCGATCTCGACCACAGCCAGTGCCCGAACGATGGGCACGAACTGCAAGTGCAGAACATGACGGTGATGCCCAGCCTGCGGCTCACTCCGGAAGACGCCGAGGACATCGCGACTTATTTGATGACGCAGAAGACGAAAGAGCCATCGTCTTATGCAGAGGCGCCGTTCATGGACGATCCCGCACTGAAAGCGGAAGGCCGGAAGTGGATCAGCCACTTTGGCTGCTCCGGCTGCCACGAAATTTCCGGCTTCCAGGATGAAGGGCGCATCGGCACCGAACTCACCTACGAAGGCAGCAAGCCGATTGAGCGTCTGGACTTCGCGCTGTTCACTACGGTGGCGCAGCGCGGCGGCAAGGATGCCGAACCGATTACGAATAAGGAGGACCTCGCGCGTCTGCCGGACGGCCCAGCGGAAGCGCCCTGGTACAACCAGAAAGGATTCTTCGAACACAAGCTGGCGGAGCCCGACGTTTACGATAAGGGCAAGATCAAAGGCGAACTCGATGCCTCGCGGATGCCCAACCTTCATCTCACCAAGGAGCAGGTGCTCGATCTCACCACGTTCCTGATGGGAAGCGAGGAGACTTCCCTGCCTGCAAGCTATCAATACAAGCCGGGCGACGCGCGACACGACATTCAGGAAGGCTGGTGGGTCGTCAAGAAATATAACTGCATGGGCTGCCACCAGTTCATCCCCGGCCAACAGACGATCCTGATGGGATTGAAACAGTATCAGGACGTGCAGGAGCAGTTGCCGCCGAAGCTCCTAACCGAAGGCGCGCGTGTGGATCCGGAATGGCTGCGCAAGTTCCTGTCGAATCCGGCGTTGAGTACGACCGACACGAATCGCAATGGCGTGCGGCCTTATTTGAAAGTTCGCATGCCCACCTTCTCGTTCTCAGACAACGAACTGCGCAAGCTGGTGCGATTCTTCCAGGCGCTGTCGCAGCAACCGATGCCTTACATCCCGGAAGAAGTCCCGACGCTGACCGCGAAGGAAAACGACATGGCGCGCAGCCTGTTTTCGAGTACGGCGGCACCTTGCCTGAAGTGCCATGCCACGGGCGATCCCGCGCACGATAAGATCGCGACCGCGCCCAACTTCCTGCTCGCGAAGGAACGCCTGAAGCCGGACTGGGTCGAGCGCTGGATTACCGATCCGCAGGCCGTCAGTCCTGGGACGTCGATGCCCTCTGGACTATTCAAGCAACAGAATAGCCAGTGGGTCTTTGCGGGGCCGACTCCGCCATCGTTCCAGGGCTACGCGGGCGATCACCGGAAACTGTTGACGGATTATATTTTCCAGCTCACTCCCGAAGAGCAGCGCCGAGTGGCTTCGGCGATGCCGCACGCGCGCGCGGCCGTCGTTCAGCCCGCGACTGGGCGCAAACATGCCGCGGTGGTGGAGTCGCATCCAGCGGCGGGCGGTGGATCGCGGTAGAATGGCGGGTTCGGGCAAGTGTTCGATAAATCCGCGTCATGTCAGAAAGAGATGTAAGCATCAACTATTAAGGAGAGAGCGACATCATGAATAAGAAAACAAGTTGGACGATGATCACCGTCAGCGTGCTGGCGTTGTGCTTCTTGCTATTCGCGTCTGCATGCAACAAAAAAGAGGAGCAGCCTTCCAACTCCATGGCGGAACAGCCAGCGGCAGCACCGGCGGCGACCCCGATCGATCCGGCAACGGTGGCTACAGTCAGCGGCACGGTAAAATTTGACGGACCCGCCCCCAAAGAAGCGAAGATCGACATGAGCCAGGACCCCGCGTGCAAGGGCATGAACGCGGCCGAAAACATCGTCGTCGATAACGGCGATCTTGCCAATGTATTCGTGTACGTGAAAGATGGCCTGGGCACCCGCACGTTTGACGTTCCCACTGCTCCCGCCGTGCTCGACCAGAGCGGCTGCAAATATCACCCGCACGTGCTGGGTGTGATGGCCGGACAAACCGTGCAGATCAAGAACGACGACCAGACCACCCACAACATTCATCCCACGCCGAAAGACAATCGCGAATGGAACGAATCGCAGCCGCCATCTTCTCCGGCAATCGAAAAGAATTTCGCCCGCGAAGAAATCATGCTGCCGGTGAAGTGCAACCAGCATCCCTGGATGAAGATGTACATCAACGTGGTCAAGAGCCCGTTCTATGCGGTAACCGACAAGAGCGGAAAATACGAGATCAAGGGACTGCCCCCGGGCGACTATACCATCGCCTTCGTGCAGGAAAAGCTGGGCGAGCAGGACCAGAAAATTACGGTCGCCGCCAAAGACAGCAAGACCGTAGACCAAACCTTCAAACCCGCCGCCGACTAAGGAACTGGCAAGCTGATTTGAGAAACTGACTGGATGTTGATTTGATAAGACGAACTGTTCACGGGGCAGGCTGCCCGAGCGTTGCAGCGTGCTCCGTTCTAAATTCGGAACGTCCGCATTGTCTTCCGAACCTTCCTGATCCCTGGGAGCGCGATTCTGAGAGCCGTTGAAATAACGTACAACCGGGCCCACCATGCGTTCGCCGTGTTCACGGCGTGCGCCACGCTGGTCGTGATTACCGCCGGTGCGCTGGTCACCAGCAACGACGCAGGCCTGTCGGTTCCCGACTGGCCAACCTCATTTGGCTACCTGGTGAAGGCGCCGCATTTTGTGGGCGGCATACGCTATGAGTGGAGCCACCGTATGGTGGCCGGCACGCTGGTGTCGCTGACGCTGGCGATCGCCATCTGGACCCTCTTAGTGGAGCGGCGGCGCTGGATGCGATGGCTGGCGGTGGGCGCATTCTGCACGGTCATCGCGCAGGCCATTCTGGGCGGGCTTACGGTATTGTTCTTTCAGCCGCCAGCGGTTTCCACGGCGCACGCCACGGTGGCGCAGACATTTTTTTGTATCGCCGTAGCCATCGCGCTCTTCACTGGACGCAAATGGGTGGAGGAACAGCCGCGCGTCGAGTTCGATTCTCACCGCCCCAGCCTGTTCACGCTCACATTGCTATCTATCTTCGTTCTGTACGTGCAACTGATCCTGGGCGGGATGTTTCGCCACCACGGCATGAGCTGGTGGCCGCACGTGGCGAATGCCGCGGTCGTAACATTCGTGCTGGCCTGGACCGCGATCCGCGCGATCTCAGTGTATTCCAATCTTGACGCCGTGCGGCGCCCAGCAATTTTGATGCTCTCACTTTTGATCACGCAGCTGTGCCTGGGCTTCGCTGCCTTCGTCACTCGCGTCGCCTGGGGCAAGAGCGCGGCACAGCCCGAGCTTCCCATGGTGGTTTCCACCGTCGCGCACGTTGCGGTGGGTGCATTGCTGCTCGCAACCACCGTGATTCTGTCGATTCAAGTGTGGCGGCATGTCCCGGTGGCCGTCGAAGAATCGGTGCGGCAGACACGACCCGATACTTCAGTCGCATGAGCAAGCCAAATGCCGCGCTTTCCTCATGAAGATGTGCGACCGGATGTCGTAAACTGGAAGTGTGTTCATCGGTTCTATGCCCAAGGATCGCCGTGGCTTCTAAGATCGCTGCCTTCGCAGATGCTGGCTCGGAAGTTGAGCGGACTTCCGCGACGCCGGTCATTTCTGTGCAAGACCTGATTCACCGCTACGAGAACCGGACTGCACTGAACGGAGTCTCATTCGATGTGCGGCCGGCGGAGTTGTTTGGACTGCTGGGTCCGAACGGCAGCGGCAAGACCACGCTGTTCCGGATTCTTTCTACATTGATGATTCCAACCGCCGGGCGCACGCTGGTGATGGGCCAGGATTCATCGAAAGATCCGTCCAGCGTGCGACGGCTCATCGGCGTCGTGTTTCAGGCGCAGAGCGTCGATCCCAAACTTACGGCATACGAAAATCTGTGGCATCAGGGACATTTGTATGGTCTGCGCGGTGCAATGCTGAAAAAGCGAGTGACGGAAATTCTGGGTCGCGTTGGCTTGGCTGACCGTGCCAAAGAACGCGTCGAAACGTTTTCCGGCGGAATGCAGCGGCGAATCGAACTGGCGAAGGGATTGCTGCACCATCCCGGAGTGTTGCTTCTCGACGAGCCTACGACTGGTCTCGATCCCGGAGCCCGCCGCGACCTGTGGCAATATCTGCAGACGCTGCGCGATGAAGAACATGTTTCCGTGCTAGTGACCACGCACCTGATGGAGGAAGCCGAGCGTTGCGATCGGCTGGCCATCTTGAACGAAGGCAATCTGGTGGCGCTGGGCACACCCGCGGAATTGAAAAGCGAAATCGGCGGCGACGTCATTATTCTGGAAGCCACGCGGGACGCGGCTTTGCTGGCGGAGCGAATTCGCGGCCGCTTCCTGGTCGAGACCACCGTTCTGGAAAACCAGGTGCGGATCGAACGCGAGAATGGACACCGATTTGTAACCGATGTGGTCGAGGCTTTCCCGGGAGAAATCGAGGGCATCTCGGTGAGCAAGCCGGCGCTCGAGGATGTCTTCATTCGCCGTACCGGACACAAGTTCTGGAGCGAGACGACCGAAGCGGCACCCGGCCCCGAGATCGATCACACAAAAAGTCGTTCAGGAAAAGATCAGTCCATAGATAAAGGGAGGTAGCTTGCGCGCCATGATGCTTGTGCTTTCTCTGCTGCTCGGGATTATTCCGCTCCTCGGCGTCGTTTGGATTCTGACGAGCGGCATGATTACGCTGTGGCCGTTTTCGGCCACCGTCGATGGGCTTTTCATGAGCCTGATCCTGCTCGCGCTCGCCGGTTGTTTCTTCCTTAACGCTTACTGGGAGATGAACGACGACGGCATGCTGGGCTTCCTTCACAAGAAGAAAGCAGCAGCCGCGCCCGCACCTCCCAAGACGTCGGCGCCGGCCCCGAAAGCGAGTTGAGGTTGATGGCAACGCAGAGCACAGCTTTGGCGCGGCCGATTGCGGCTCCCTCCGTGGGATTGCTGCTGCCCGCGTTTACCTTATGGTGGCGCGAGATCGTGCGCTTCTACCGGCAGAAAACGCGCGTGGTCGGCGTGCTGGCTTCACCGCTGGTGTTCTGGCTGGTAATCGGCTCGGGATTCGGCACCTCTTTCCGCTCGGGCGGCGGGCCAAGCCAGCAGCACTATCTGGATTATTTTTATCCCGGCGCGCTGATCATGACGGTGCTGTTCACCTCCATCTTCACGATGATGTCGGTGATCGACGACCGCAAAGAAGGCTTTTTGCTTTCGGTGCTGGTCGCGCCCGTGCCGCGCTCGGCAATTGTGCTCGGCAAAGTTCTTGGCGGCACCACACTTTCCGCGATCCAGGGCATGATTTTCCTGATCTTCGCGCCGTTCACCGGTGTGCATCTCAACGTGGTCCAGGTTCTTTTGGTTGCGGTCGTTGTGTTCATGGTTTCGTTCGCTCTGACGGCTCTGGGCTTCGCGATCGCGTGGCCCATGGATTCTTCGCAGGCCTTCCACGGCATTGTCAATCTGTTTCTGATTCCCTTGTGGCTGTTGTCGGGCTCGCTGTTTCCGCTTGGCGGCGCTTCGCTCTGGATTCGCGTGCTGATGCGCTTGAATCCGCTCACCTACGGGGTGGAGGCGCTGCGCGATCTGCTCTATCCGGATGCGGTATCTATGTTTCCGCTGTCGTCAGCCATTGCGACTCTGACTCTGTTCTCTCTGGTCATGTTCGGCCTCGCTTTGCTGATGGCCAATCGCCGCACCAGATCCTCTACAACATGAGGCCCGCTGCGTGATCCTTGCCGAATGCGTTTTCCGAGGGTCACGTGCACTTCATGGTTCGTCGTAACTCGATTTTCTTATGTCGGTACTGAAACTTAAAATCGATGTCTCCGGCACGGTCGGCGACGAGGCCTGGCGCGAGATTCGCCAATTCGATCAGATTCAAAGCGCCGACTTCGGTCCGCAGTTCGGCAGCGGCGGACGCTGCAATCACGCCGCCGACGCCCCGCACGCCAAGGGCGAATGGATCGGCGCCGAAATCCGGCTACAGACGCCGCTTCTGGCGCAATACGCCATGTCCCACTACCTGGAGCAGGAGCGAGTGCTGGACGCGGATGTGGAAGGCTGAGGCGTAGAATTGTTCCCGCGCCTTTGTGACTCTGTGGTGAAATAGTCTGTCTATGTCAGTCGGCCCAAACGCGCTCGATCCCATCCCTGCCGAACCAGTGCAGATTCCCCAGGCCGACCTCCCAGCGCCCAAGCGCGGCATGTCCCGCACGCAGAAGATTCTTTTCTTCGTCACGGGCTGGCTGATCGTGCTGATGCCGTTTCTGTTCTGGTGGAACACGTGGTTCGGGCGGCAACTTTCAAACCAGCAACTGACCGCTTACCTGCACGACGACAAGAAGCCGCGGCACATCCAGCAGGCGCTGGTGCAGATCAGCGAGCGCATTTCCCGTCACGATGCCGCGGTCGCGCAATGGTATCCCGAGCTGGTTGCGCTGGCGGCCGATCCCGTCGAGGAGGTTCGCAATACCGACGCCTGGGTCATGGGCCAGGACACGTCGGGCGCGGGTTTTCACGAGACATTGCTGAAGATGCTCAACGATTCGTCGCCCATGGTGCGAGGAAATGCGGCGTTGTCTTTGGTGCGGTTCGGCGATGCAACCGGGCGTCCGCAGATCGTAGCCCTGCTGCAGCCCGCACAAATTACCGCTCCGCAAGCCGGCCGCATCGCAGATTCCGACCGTCCCGGCACGGCGATCCACCAGGGCGGACTGATTGCGAAGCTTGCGCCGTCCAACTCCGGGGCTTCACAGAGTGTGATCGAGATTCGTTCTCCGATTCCCGGCCGGATTCATTCGGTGGCAGCAACCGGAGCGAATGTGTTGGTGGGCGCTGAGATCGCGGTGGTCGATCCCGGGACGGAGCAAGTTTGGGAGGCTCTGCGGGCGCTGTATCTCGTCGGGCAACTGGACGATCTTCCCGCCATCCGCCCGTACGAACGCGATCTTCCCGACATTTCGAACGATGTGCGGCAGCAGGCGCAGGAGACGGAAAAAGCGATACAGCTGCGGGCGAAGTAGGCCTCAGCCCCGCCGGACGTCGGACCTCAGCAAAACCAGGACTGCGTAGAATCCGGGCTTGGCGCATCGCACGGGTAGGGATCCTTCGACTGCGGCGCGCAATTCGCTTCGCGAATTCCGCACCTTCGCTCAGGATGACAAATCGTAGGGAGCTGTAACCGAGCCGTTATGACGTCATGGGCAGACGCGGAGGGTTCAAGCTAAGAGCCAATGGCTAACAGCTAAGAGCTCTTCAAATCGCCATCGGTCCGACTTCTTTTTCCACTTCCACCGTATCAACCATCGCGATAGCGTCCCAGGGACAGCCGTCAAGGAAGCAGCCATCCGGCCCTTTGCTGAGGCATTTCTTGCAGCCGATGCACAGGATTGGGTCGATCGCGATGCGGCCGAACGGCGTGCTGTCTTCGTCCGCCACCCAGAACATGCAGTCTTCCACCGGACAATATTCCACGCAGGCAGGCGATCCGGCGCATCCGGTGCAGCACTCGGTGATCACCGCCAGCTCTTTCGGCTTTTTCTTGCGCGGCGTGGCGATCCCTTTGGATCTGGGTTCGGACTTCATCTCGTCGGGAACCATCCCAACGGCTTTAGTGGCGCCGGGTGCGGCAGGCATGCAGGGATTATACCGTAAGGAGCCTTTGCCTCTAAGCCTTTAGTCTGTTGCTCCGAAACTGCCCAAAATGATACTCCGTCCGGCGTTTGTGACCGACCTCACCATTTCCGCACAGGCGATTCTGCTATAGTGAACCCCTGCAAAGGAGCATCTATGGCAGGAAAAAGTCTGAACCGGGTTCAGTTGATCGGCAATCTTGGAAAAGATCCAGAAGTGAAATACACGCCCAGCGGCACGCCCGTGGCCAAGCTCACCATCGCCACCAACGAGCGCTTCAAAGACAAGAGCGGCGAGTGGCAGGACCGCACCGAGTGGCACAACGTTGTGCTGTGGCAGCGCCTCGCCGAAATTGCGGGCGAATATCTGAAGAAGGGTGGCAAGGTCTACATCGAAGGCCGCCTGCAGACCCGCTCCTGGGACGATAAGACCTCCGGCCAGAAAAAATACATGACCGAGGTCGTCGGCAATGATCTCATCCTGCTGGGCGGACGCGGCGAAGGCGGTGGAGATTCGCGCGGCGCAGCGTCTTCCGGCGGCGGCGCAAGTCATTTCGACCAGCGCGTGCCCGAGTCTGAGCAAGCCGCAGCCTCGGGCCCCATCACGGACGAAGATATTCCCTTCTAGCCGCGAGCCACACGCGTGCTCGCGGACGGATGGAGATATGGCTTGACCAGTCGCGGCGAAACGGCCCCTCCCCGTCGCGCGTGAGCGAGCAGTCCCAATCCGGCCGAAAGCTTCACATCGCCGTTTCCCGGCCCCCGTGCTAAGATGCGTTTTCGCCCGGGAGGCCCGCTATGGAACCTCTACCGCCATCAGGCCCCGCATCTCCACCTGCACACGACACAGCCATCGTTTCCTCAGAACTCGCCTACAAAGACCGCAGCACCGGGCTGGCGATTTACGGCATCGTCGAAATTCTTCTGGGCGCTCTGGCTGCGCTGATGATTCCCTTTATGCTGCTCGGCGCGGTCTTCGCGCGAAGGCTCCCTGGCGGAGCAATGCCAGCGGGCACCTATGTGAGCACTATTTGTTCCTACTCGTTTGCGGCGGCGGCCTTGGTGACCCTGGGCATCGGTTCGATTCGCGCAAGGCGATGGGCGCGCGCGCTCAACCTGATCCTGTCATGGGTCTGGCTGATCACCGGAGTTGCTGCCACTGTGGCGATGACCGTCTTCATGCCTTCGGTTTTTGCAGCCTCCTTCCGGCAGGCAGCGGCGCAGAATCCTGACGCGCCATCCATGCCCACTGGCGTGGCGGCAGTCGTTCTCACGATCGTTATTGTATTTGCATCCATCTTCCTGGTAGTCCTGCCTATCGCCTTCCTCTTGTTTTTCCACCGGAAAGATGTGGAGGAAACTTGCTGGCGGCGCGATCCCATCGTGCGCTGGACCGACCTGTGTCCGCTGCCGGTGCTGGCCGTGAGTCTCCTTTTTGCTTGCGGCGCTGTCTATGATCTCTTGATGGCGGTTACAACTCCCGTTATGCCCTTCTTCGGAACCTATCTTGGCGGACTGGCCGCAGTTGTGGCTTTAACGCTGGTCGCTGGCATCGATGGATTCCTTGCCATTTCCCTCTACCGTTTGCGCGTGGCCGGGTGGTGGATTGCGGTCGGCGCTCTGGGGCTTCGTTTGATCTCTTCTACTCTCACGCTTCGCCACGCCGACCTGCTGCAACTCTATGCGAAAATGGGGTGGTCCGAAACGCAACTGCAGCAGATGAGCGCCAATCCAGTCTTCCGCAGCGGCACGATGCTGTGGTGGAGTTTGGCCTTTGCGGTTTTGTTTTTGGGATACCTGATCTGGATCAAGCGCTATTTCGCCGTCCCAACCGATTCCAGCAGTTTCGGGTTGGAGACGCCTCCCCAGGCGCCATCCGGAAGCGTTGCCTGATACTGTCCCCTTAAACCGGAAACAAGATGCAAGGAGATTGATCGATGACGGAACTAGCCGACAAGAAATGCGTCCCCTGCCGGGGTGGCACTCCGGCGCTGCAGGGCAAGGAGCTCGAGACGCTGCACAAGTCCGTCCCCAAGTGGACCGTGGCGAACGGACATCACCTTACTCGCGAGTACAAGTTTCCCGACTTCGCCAAGGCGCTCGAGTTCGTCAACAAAGTGGGCGCGGTGGCGGAAGAACAAGGCCACCATCCCGACATTCTGCTGGCCTGGGGCAAGGCCGAAATCACGCTGTGGACTCACAAGATCGACGGCCTCACCGAAAGCGACTTCATTATGGCCGCCAAAATTGACCGCGTTTTCGGCGCTTAACAAGCGGCAGGAAGAGTACGCGGCCGTCTCGGCGGTTCGCTGGTTCAGGCGTCGCTCTCAAGGTTTGCCGCTCAAGGTTTGGTGCCGGCACTGCTTCCCTCTGCTGCACTCTCCGCGGGCCGGTTAGGCTGTGGTTGCAACGCTGCGACCCGCTCACATTCCCTGCGCAAGCCTTCCGTAGTCAGGCGCGTCGCCCGCTCGATCGCCGGCCCCAGCGCGAAGCCCAAGGCCCGGGAAGCGATGCCCACAAACTCTCCGCGCACCTGCACCTCGGTTTCGCAATCGGAAACAGCGTGAAATGTCTGCCGGGTTTCAAGCGTGATTCCGAAGAAATGGCTGATGTAGGCCACGCTGCGCGGAGGCTCAAAATGCAGCAGCACCTGATCAATCGTATCGCGGATGCTGCCATATCCTTTGATGCGGATGCGGCTTCCTTCTACCCAGGGCTTGCCCACCCATTGGACCTCCGAAACCTCCGTACAGCGTTTCCATGCATCGGTATCGGTATAAATGGCAAAGGCAGTTGCGACCGGGCACTTCACAGGGAGCCGAAATTCGTAGAAGCCCATTGCGTCCTACAGCAGCCGATGCTGGATGAGCGTATCCAGGCAAGCCCGTGCCATGCAGATTAGGCGAAAACGGCACACAGAGCAACTATCCAGCCAGGTTCTAGCCAGAACCCTTCACGTCCGAAAGGCTCGAGTCTCCATCCCGGTCCGCGTTCATCGCGCGCCTCATACTCAATGCCCACAGTGCGGCCGGCGCCAGCATGATCAATCCCGTGCCGCTGGCCACCGTCCGTGCGGATACTCCCCAATCCATGAAGCGCCCGCAGAAATACGCGCCCGCGGCAATCGTCAGCATCGAGAGTCCCAGGTCGGCGGCGAAGACTCGCCCGCGGAACCGGTCTTCCGTATGAAGTTGCAGCAGCGTTGTCGAGAAGACCCACACCGTCGAGCCTCCCGCATGCGCGATCATTGCGCAGGCGGCGGCGTGCCACACAGTGCGCGCGCTGCCAAGAATTCCGTAGCCAACCGCCACAGTGAGATATCCCAACAGGATGCCGAGTTGCAGCCGGCGGTCGTTGCGGGCCGCCCAGCGCGCCACCACCAGCGGCCCTATCATCGCGCCGAGCCCGCGTCCGCCCAGAAGAATGCTCATGCCGAGCATCGCTCCACGCGCGGCATCCATGCCGCGCCAGTGCAGTGCGAACTCGCGCTCGCCCATCACCGTGAAGATCACCCAGCTGGGACCAATCATCAGTTCACCGGCCTTCGCGAAAATCGTGGGAAAAAGCATGCGATGGTTCCTTACATAGCGGATGCCCTCCAGCACCGGCGAAAAATCGACCAGATCGCGCGGGCGAAGCGGAGCAGCCACTTCCGCGTGGGGCTCGGCGAAATGCATACCGCTGATTAAGATCGCCGAAGCCAGGAACGACAATGCATTCAGGATGAACACCGCGTCGCGGCCAAAAAAGGCAGCAACCAGTCCACCCACCGAAGCGCCAATCAAAAGATTCACCGACCAGGTCGCTGACGAGAGCGTATTGGCGATGAGCACTTCTCCCCGCGCCGCAATATTCGGAAGCACAGAACTGCGGGCCGGCTCAAAGAACGCGGCCATGATCGTCTCGCCCAACAACAGCGGATACACCAGCCACACCGTCGACTGCGACCGAACCAGCAACATAGCCAGAACAATCACGAAGCGCACCAGGTCCGCGGCGATCATCACGTGCTTACGCCGCAGCCGGTCGTTGATTACGCCCGCCGTAGGACCGACCAGAGTTTGCGGCAGCACTTGCAGAACCAGCGCCAGCGCGACTGAGCTGGGACGCCCGGTCAACTGGAGCAGCAACGTGTAGATCGAAAGCGTGTAGAACCAGTCGCCAATTTCGCTGACGATCTGCGCCATCCACAAGCGGCGAAAATTGCGGTTACCGCCGAGCAGCCGTCCGTAAGATGCCAGCGAAATGGAAGGTATCGCGATCTCCGGTTGCGGTTCCATATTGCGCTCGATATGAAGGACGGGTGCCCCATTTCTCGCGTCTTTTGCGAGAAATGGGGATTTTGATCTTCTCTTAGAAACAACCTTTGGGAACCACGCGATCCAGCAGCGAGCTACGACCCCGGCTGCAACTTATGCTTGAGGTCTTCGGCGATTTGTTTGCCGTGGAAGCGTCCGTTTTCGATGAAGATTTCGTTGGTGCGCGATCCCGCCACGATCACGCCTGCCACATAAACTCCCGGCACGTTGCTCTCAAGCGACACTGGATCGCACACCGGACGGCACTGCTCTGAAGACAACTCAATCCCCATGCTGCGCAGAAAATCGTAGTCAGGATGGTAGCCGATGAGCGCGAGCACAAAATCATTCTTCAGGCGTAACTGGCCACGCGGCGTCACCAGCATCGCGTAGTCGGGACCGATCTCCTGCACGCTGCTGTTGAAGTAAGCCACGATCTCGTTGTTCTTGATGCGGTTTTCGATGTCGGGCTTGATCCAGTACTTCACGTGGTGGTGCAGTTGCGCATCGCGGTGCACCAGCGTCACGCGGGCGCCGTGCCGCCACAAGTCTAGCGCGGCGATGGCCGCAGAATTCTTGCCCCCGATCACCAGCACTTCGCTGTCGTAGTAAGGGTGAGGCTCGCCGTAATAGTGTGAAACCTTGGGTAACTCTTCGCCCGGGATGCCGAGTTGATTGGCCAAATCGTAGTAGCCTGTCGACACGATCACTTTTCGCACGCGATAATCGTGCGGCCGGCCGGCGCGGTCAGTGGCCGTGATGCTGAACTTGCCGTCCTCTCCAAGCACGGTCTTCACCCACTCATACTGCCGCACGTCGAGGTGGTAATGCTCCGCGACCTTGCGGTAATACTCCATCGCCTCTTCGCGCGTAGGCTTCTGCAGCGCGGTAGTGAAAGGGATATCGCCAATTTCAAGCAGCTCGGGCGTGGTGAAAAAAACCATGTTCGGCGGATAGTGAAAAAGTGAATTCACCAGGCATCCCTTATCCAGCACGACCACCTTGAGCCCGAGCTTCTGCGCCTCGATGCCGCACGCCAGCCCCGTAGGCCCGGCCCCAATGACGAGAACGTCGGCGTGCACCTCTCCACTGGGCAGCGCCTTGGTCTTGGGCAGGGTCAGCACGTCTTCGGCAGCAAGAGATTCGCGCATGGACCTCCGAGAAATCTGCACCCCTTCCGCGCGCACCGGCGCACGGTCAGAGATCGATGATTCTAGCATGCGGGAAAAACGTGTAGCGCGAGCTCAGCCTTCCGTTCGCTTCCAGCATGAAGAGGGTGCCCCATCCTAGCGCGCCTTTGGCGCTAGGGTGGGAAGCAGACCGATCGCACCATGGGCCTTCTCTTTTCACCGCCGCCGTATAATAGTCGGTTCAGTCATACACGCTTCGGACCCGCCTATTCGCGCCCCAGGTCCGACGCACAGGAGACCATCATTTCCACGACTCGCTCCGAATCCGACAGCATGGGACAAATCGAAGTCCCCGCCAACGTCTACTGGGGCGCGCAGACGCAACGCTCTCTTCTGCACTTCAACATTGGCCGCGACACCATGCCTCCCGAATTAATCCGCGCTTTCGGCACGTTGAAGAAGGCATGCGCGCTGGTGAATCAGGATCTCGGCAAACTTCCCGCGGACAAATGCAAACTGATCGTGCAAGCTGCCGACGAGGTCATCTCCGGCAAGCTGAACGATCAGTTCCCGCTGCGTATCTGGCAGACCGGCAGCGGCACCCAGACCAACATGAATGTCAACGAAGTCATCGCCAACCGCGCCATCGAGATCGCGGGTGGAAAAATGGGATCGAAAAAACCGATTCATCCCAACGACGACGTGAACATGTCGCAATCGTCAAACGACACGTTCCCCGCGGCCATGCACATCGCCGCCGCGGAACGCGTAAAGACCGCGCTGATTCCCGCGATCAGAAGTGTGCACGATGCGATCGCGGCCAAGGCGAGAGAATTTCACGACGTAGTCAAGATCGGACGCACCCACCTGCAAGACGCCGTTCCCCTGACCTTCGGCCAGGAATTCGGCGGATGGGCCAGCCTGCTGGAACGCGACATTCACCGCCTGGAACAGGTGCTCGATGGGCTCTACGACCTCGCCATCGGCGGAACTGCCGTAGGGACGGGCCTTAACGCGCATCCCGAATTCGCCGAACGCGCCGCGAAAACGATTGCCGAACTCACCGGACTTCCCTTCCGCTCCCACGGCAACAAGTTCGCCGCCCTTTCGGCGCACGACGAAATCGTCTTCGCGCAAGGCGCGATGGAAACGCTGGCCGCATCTCTAATGAAAATTTCCAATGACATCCGCTGGCTGGCTTCAGGTCCGCGCTGCGGCCTGGGTGAAATTTCAATTCCAGAAAATGAGCCGGGATCTTCCATCATGCCCGGCAAGGTTAATCCCACGCAGTGTGAAGCGATGACCATGGTCTGTGTGCAGGTTCATGGAGCCACGGCTGCCGTGGGATTCGCCGGCTCCCAAGGCAACTTCGAGCTCAATGTTTTCAAGCCGGTAATCATCTACAACTTCCTGCACTCGGTCACACTCATCACCGACGCCTGTCACGGCTACGTCGAATACATGGTGAAAGGCATCGAAGTCGATCGCGCAAAGGTCGACTGGTACGTGAAGAACTCACTAATGCTGGTAACCGCCCTGGCCCCAAAAGTCGGCTACGACAAAGCCGCGCAGATCGCCCATACCGCCCACGTGGACCACAGCAGCCTGCGCGAAGCCGCGCTGAAACTCGGCCACCTCACCGGCGATGAATTTGATTTGCTGATGAAACCCGAGACGATGACCCACCCCTAAAACAAAACACGCAAGATGCACACTGCGTCTAAGGCTCCGCCAGCCGCGCTTCCTTGACCAAAGGCCCGCGTTCCAACTTCTTCTTCGGCGTGGTCGTAATCACCACGACGCTCACCAACACCAGCATCGTCCCCAGCACCGTGCGCACCCCAATCGCCTCCCCAGCAAAGAAATATCCCAACACCACCGCCACCACCGGATTCACATACGCATACGTACCCACTTTCGTCGGCGATTCGTGATGGATCAACCACACATAAGCCGTAAACGCGACGATTGAGCCAGCCACAATCAAATAAACCAACGCGAGCCACGCGTTGCGCGAAACGCCCCGCGGATGAAATCCCTTGAACTCTCCCATCGCCGCTGCGGCCAGCGCGAGCAAAATTCCTCCGGCAAACATCTGCGCCGCGGAGCTCATACCCTTCGAAGCCGGCAGCGCCAACTTGCGAGTAAGCGCCGACGCCACCGACCAACTGATGGCACCGATCACCAGCGCAACCGCTCCAGCAGTATCAATCGCACCCGCGCCGAGGCGTTCCGAATGGCTGACCAGCACGGCCACGCCGCAAAGTCCCACGAGAAGAGCAACCGCCAGTCGAATCGAAAGCCGTTGCGTGCCCAGAAAAACGATTTCCGAGAGCGTCATGAAAACTGGAATCGTCGCCATCATCACCGCCGCCACTCCCGACGGCACGCGGCGCTCCGCCCAGAACAATAGCCCATAATCGAAAACAAAGATCAGCACGGCCAGCAACGTGGTGGCTCGCCACTCGCGAAACGTTGGCGATGCGTCGCCCTTCATCCGCATCCACGCGTAGAGAATCGCGCCCGCTGCCAGAAAGCGCAAGCCGGCCATCAAAAACGGCGGCACTTCGCGCACGCCCACGCGGATCGCCAGAAACGTCGATCCCCAAACGAAGTAAATAATGGCGAACGCCAGCAAAGTCTTCCACGCCGGAGGACGCGTCGTAGTTTCCATGTAGATAGGAACCTTGCGCGAGATGGTGACCTTCACACGAGAAGCATCGCCACGCGAAATGGTGAACCGTCCCCGCGCCGCATCACCCCCGCGCCTCAGTAGATCACCAATCCGGCGCAGCCGATGCAGAGTCCGGCTATTAAATGTTTTTATGGGATGCGCTTATATGGTTGGTACAACGCGCAGCTTACTTCTTCAGCAGGCTGGCATGGCTGGCCACGCACATCCACTTCCCGCCCTGGAATACCCAGGTGTCGGTGAAGCGGCCCACGTGGTCGTAGGCCTTGCCTTGATAACTGCCCTTGGTGTGGTATTCGCCAATCACGACGGCGGTGGTCTGATAGAACCTGACCTTCATCCCCTGCACATTCATAGCGGTCGGCTTGAACAGGGGATCCTTGATGTCGGCCAGGAACTTGGCCTTGTCGCTGACTTCGCCGTCAAACTCAGTGTTGGTGAAAGTGTCAGCCACCAGGGCATCGAGGACGGGCGCGTCGCGGTTCACCTGCGCCTCGTTCCAGACGTGCTCCAGCACGATCAGTTTATTTTCGGCGTCCGAAGTTTGGGCAAAGGCCTGCCCAGCGGAACCCAGCGCCAGCAGAAGAAAGCAGAAGAAAGTTCGAATCATAGCCTTACGTACCCGCCTCATCCCCACGTGAAGCGGACACTGCGAAAACATAGCAGTCCATCCCCGTTTCGTGCCACGGAAATGCAAAAATGGGTGGTTACGGAGGTCACGGAGGCGGGCTCCAGGCTTCGGCTTTCTGGCTTCGGCTTTCCGACTGCGGAGGGGTCAGCACTTTTAGCTTCGAATTCAGAAACGCTCGGGCGTATTGCGCCCATCAAAGATGTTTGGCCGAAGCCCGAAAGCTGAAGCCCGAAGCCCTCCCCTAGAACGCCCAGCGCAGCAGCGTAGCCCCAACCGTAAACCCCGCGCCCACCGACGCCAGCAACACCAGGCTTCCCTTCTTCAACTTGCCCTGCTCGATCGCCGTATTCATCGCCAGCGGAATCGTGCCGGCCGTGGTGTTTCCATATTCTTCGATGTTGACAATCACACTCTCCGGCCGCAGTCCGAGCCGATCGGCGGTTGCGTTGATGATACGCAGGTTGGCCTGGTGGGGAATAAAAGCGTCAATGTCCGATCCCTTGAGACCATTGCGCGCGAGCAGTTTTTCGCAGGTCTCGGTCTGCTTGCGAACTGCAAACTTGAACACCTGCTGCCCGTCCTGGTGAACGTAGTGCATCCGCTTATCGACAGTTTCGTGCGACGACGGATTCAAACTGCCCCCGCCGGGCATGTACAGATAGCATCCGCCCGAGCCGTCCACCTCATGGATAAAATCGATCAAGCCCACGGAATCATCTTCCGCGGGCTCCAGAATCGCCGCCCCCGCGCCGTCGCCAAAAATCACGCAGGTTGCGCGGTCGGTATAGTCGATCACCGACGACATCACGTCCGCACCGATCACCAAATATCGAAACCCCACGCACCTTTGGCGCCCAGCTTGTGCTGCACCAGGCAGGCCGTCGATGGAAAAAGCATATCGGGCGTAACCGTGCCAACGATCAGAGCTTCGATGTCAGTAGGAGCAAAACCTCGTTGTGCCAGCGCCTTCTTTGCCGCTTCGACCGCGAGGTCGCTGGTGGCCACTCCCTTTTCCACGATATGGCGTTCACGAATGCCCACGCGACTCATGATCCATTCATTGGTGGTGTCGACCATTTTTTCCAGGTCGGCGTTAGTGAGAAGGCGGGGCGGCACATACGTGCCCAAGGCGCTGATCTTGGCGCGAATCGGTTTGCTCAAACGAGAAGCTCCTGAAGAGAGCGAAGCGAAAGCCTGCCCCGGGCGAAGTCGAAGGGGACCTCTGCAATTAGCCCGCAGCGTCTCGGCGCCGGCAGGTTGCATATATCCTTCGTCCCGCAAAGGCGCGGGCCTCAGGATGACAAATCTTCTGGTGCGACACACAACGCAAGAAAGCACAATCGCTCGTCCGAAAGCCAGGGCCCTACTGCTCACGCAGCGCGAGCGGCCGATTCGTACGACATCCACTCCCGAACAAAATTCGGACACGAGACCACCCCGAACCCGTTCCCTTCCCCGCGCATGAGATAAAGCACAGCCGCCCGGTCCAGTTCCTCCAGTTGCGTCAGATCGAGCAAGGCCCACAAATCGCAGGCCAGCGCCGTTTGCACGAGTTGATCCAGGTATGACAGATGGCCCTCAAATAATTTGCCGGAGACGCGAATCGTTATGTTAGGAACGCTCGAACTGGACGGAACTCGGCTCATTTTTTCCCTCGCTGGCGGCGGCAATTGAATTCCTGCCAAGCCTCCACCTATTGGACGCTCTCGGAGCGTAGTCTTGCGCAAAGAGTTGGTAAATAAACTGTAAAGATTTGCAAGGACGCACAGAACCTCCGCCCGAAGTGTTCTGTGCAGAGAGTTGAAGCGAGAAAGTTCGATGTTAAGAGAGCACGACGTCAAGAGCAGGAAGACGCACTAGCGTCTCGTTCCTGTTTGCGCTCTTTGCGGCATTTCTTTGCGGCCTTTGCGGTTAAAAGCTCTCCGTAGCCCCTCTGGAAGAAGCACGAAGAACTATGTCTTTCCGCGAGCTCGCCCCTTCCATGACGAGGACGGTCCGAAAAACAAATAAGCCAGGCACCGGCGCCTCACTGCACACGCAAGAGCCCGTTACCGTTGCTTCCTTCCGGACCTGGCGGGGTTGGCGGGAGTGCGTCGCGTAAGACCGATGCCTGACCTGAATGATTCTAGCATCCGCA
>JBEKDY010000005.1:0-49634 GCA_050014115.1 Candidatus Sulfotelmatobacter sp.
GTGCGGAGTGTGGCATCCCAAACACCCCTCGGCCTTGACCGCGACGTGTTCATAGACGAACGGCCCGCGCGTCTCGGTGTGGCACTTGGTGCAGATCGCGTTCTGGTCGGCCGTGGACTTCAGGTTGTTGCCTAAGAAGGTGCCGTGCACGTCGTGGCAATCGCTGCACACGATCAGGCCTTCGTTCACCTTGTGGTGGAACGGCATATTGAACGCCGGCTTAACGTCGGAGTGGCACTGGAAGCAGAGCGTAGGCTGCGCAACCTTCAGCAGATTTTCTTCTTCCTTGCTCTGATGAGCGCTGTGGCAGCTAATACAGCTGACGTTCGCCTTGGCGTGGGGCGAGCGGTCAAAGTTCGGGTGCGCATCCGCGTGACAGGTCAGGCACTTGGCGTCAACCTCTTTGGCCGAGTGCTTCGCGGGATTGAATATCTTGCTCACGTCGCCGCCGCCCGCCACGTGGTCGGCTCCCGGACCGTGGCAGCCCTCGCAGCCTTGCTTCGAAGGACCGCCCTCTTTATTCAGTGTGGTGACCCAGTGCGGCGTCTTTGCCCAGGCGTTGTAGATTTCCCCGTGGCAGGACTTGCAGGTGTCCGCTCCCACATACTTTCCGACCTCACTGCCATGCAAGCTGGCGGCGGGTGTTTTGGCGGATTGTGGGCTTTTATCGGCAACTTGCTGCCCAGCCTGGCCCCGAGCGGATGCGACGGCGAAAAGAGATAGAACGAAGAACAGAAGAACTCGAGTGGCGCTGGAATTCGCTGGCATTCGTCTTACCACGCTCCCTTCGAAGTTCAGCGGTGTCATCGGCCGTTTCCTCAACTACTTTCTCGAAATAGTGAAAATTGTAAAATCACTGACAATGCCGAAACTGTTCAAAAATGCACAATCTCAAGAATAAAAAGAAAACATTGCGGGGAGTTTTTTCAGCAAGCTTGTCGACGTTCGTGGAGTCCCTCACGCGCCTGTCTGGTGAGTTCATGGGCGGGTATCTGTTCACTTTTGACCAGAAAGCCTAGTGCTTGAGTTTTACCCTTAGCTGAGGACAACTCATCAATCAGGATTGGTAGTACGTGATCTGCAATGGGTGATCTGCAATGGAGAGACTGGGGCCGCGGTGTCGCCCGCTCCCAGACAACTCTTGCGCGTTGGGAATAGTGGCCAGGAGAATGAGATGAAAGTGGACCCTGCAGTGTTTGAGAAGATGCTCCCTGCCGAACAAGTGTTTGAGGAAATGCTGCCTTATCTCGAAACCCTTGACGCTCAGATTGGCGGAATCATCCAACTATTGAAAGACAAAGGCATCACCACGAACGCGGAATTTGCCCGGTACGCGCAGCGAGGTGACGATGCGGGCAATGTGAGGGAGCGTGGTATGCGCGTGAGAATGGAATATTTATTTTCCTCGGCCGCGAAGCGAACTGACGACTAGCAACTGCGTCGTGTCCGCTCCACTTGACTAGGAATTGTGGATTCTTCTCCGGGCTGCGACTCCGCTCGCTTGTCGTAGATCCCAATGTCTCAAGGAATCAGTGCGGCTTTCAAACGAAACAGCGAGGTGTGCCGATGATTGAACGGCTGAAGGAAACTGGGGGAGTCGCGTTCGGCTTTAAGGTCGTCGGGAAGCTATTGGATGAGGAACTCAAGACATTCGAGCCGCAGCTTGAGTTCTTCATAGCCCAGCACAAAAAGCACCCGATCGGCATTCTGGTGGACCTGACGGAAATGCACGGAGCAGAATGGAAGGCACGTTGGGATGATTTGCGGTTTCTCCAGAAGCACACAAGTCATATCGCTCGTATGGCAGTCGTCGGAGCCCACCGTTGGGAAGAGCTTGTGGAGCTTTTTACTGCCGGAGCCGCCGTTCTCCAGTCAGAGACGCGCTACTTCGAATCCTCCGAAATTCAGCACGCCTGGCAATGGGCGAGGACCGCGAAGCACGCTGAAGATGCTCCCGTTCGTGTGATCTCGCCGGCTTCGGGCATTTGGAAGGATTACCGTCCCGAGTTTGTGGGCGTGTAATCGGACACCGGACTAAACACTGATACTGAGCAATAGGAACCAGTCTTCGCGTGTGTGCGTTGTCATACTGCGAGTGGGAACTCATGTTGATGGGTTGAAGAATTCCGGCAAGTAGCCGAGGAGATTAGCAAATGTCTATCGAAAATTCAGTTGTTGCG
The DNA here is from genome assembly GCA_050014115.1 of Candidatus Sulfotelmatobacter sp. Classification (GTDB taxonomy): domain Bacteria; phylum Acidobacteriota; class Terriglobia; order Terriglobales; family Acidobacteriaceae; genus Sulfotelmatobacter. Next base: position 2,181 of record JBEKDY010000005.1, read on the forward strand.
ATTTATCACACTCATACGGATGCGGATCGAGCGGTGAAGGAACTTCAGCGTGGCGGAGTCGACATGCACAAGTTGTCGATCGTCGGAAAGGGATATCACACAGATGAGCAAGTGGTCGGCTACTACAACACCGGCGACCGCATGAAATATTGGGGCAAGGTGGGTGCGTTCTGGGGAGGCTTTTGGGCACTCTTGTTCGGATCCGCGATGTTCGTGATCCCAGGGCTTGGCCCAATTTTGGTGGCTGGACCTCTGGTGGCGTGGATCGTGGCAGGACTGGAAGGTGCCGTAGAGGTAGGTGCGCTGGGTGCTTTGGGAGCCGGTCTATTCAGCATAGGCATCCCCAAAGACAGCATTGTGAAGTACCAGACGGCGCTCACGACAGATCAGTTTCTCCTGATCGCCCACGGCACAGCCGCAGAAGTGGCCAAGGCGAAGGAGATCATCGCAAGCACGAATCCTGCCCACTCCGCACTGCATACCGCAGAACCAGTGGCCGCGTAGCACCCAGACCGCAGAAATGCGATAGCTCATTTCAACGAGGCAAGAACCCATGGTTGCAGATAATTGGCGCGACAACGAGCGCGACGAAGAGGAACGTGAAACGAACTCGGCCGGGCAGTCCGGGGACATTCAGGGCTTGTCGCGCCCGGCCGAAGCGGATTCCGAGAGCGTCGAAGAATTAGTGGAGGAGGGAAATGCCTTCGAAGCCTCGATTATCGACGGAGTAGAGAACGCCAAAGATCCGGATGTCTCAGAGGTCACGACCCGCCAGGTGCCGGAGGACGACGTTCCCGAAGAGTATCGGAATGATAACGACCGTGTTGCATAAAGCGTTGCCCTCTAAATGTCGAGAAGTGGGCCAGCCTGAGCGACGACAAGTGCGATAAGCGCACAGTGACGAGGAGAAGAATCATGTCACAGAGACCACACGAGCGAGCTGCAGAACTCCACAACCTTGCGGCCCACGCGCACGCGGCTGCGGCTCTCGCCCGTGGCAAAGAAGATCACCTCACCGCTCACGAGCTCAGCAAACAGGCGCACGAACATTCTATGAATGTTCACAAGCTCACCCAAGAGTTGGGCCAGAAAACAGGGCCGATTCGACGTGCGGAAGCTACGACTCAGAAACCGTGACTCGGTCACTCTTGCTTAAAGCGAAGGCGGACCTGACTTAAGTTCGAGTGGTCGAAGATCAGACCACAGGAGGACTAACGATGCTAACGAATGTGAACCAAGTAAAAGGTCTTGTGATCCGGGCCACAGACGGCGAGATTGGAACTGTAGATCAGATGTATTTCGACGACGAGACATGGGCGATTCGCTACCTCACGGCGGCAACCGGAGGTTGGCTAAGCGACCGGGAAGTTTTGATCTCACCATTCTCTGTGACGAACGTGGATTTGCAAGGCAAGCGGTTGGATGTGGCGCTAACGCAAAAGCAAGTGGAGAATAGCCCTAACAGAGACACGAAGCGGCCCGTTTCGCGGCAGTACGAGACCGAATATCTCGGCTATTACGGTTACCCGAATTACTGGGGCGGTCCCTTCCTGTGGGGTCCGGGGGCCTATCCATCGGGCTTGTCGAATCGAATAGCGACTCCCAAGGATGCGCTGGCGGAAAAGATCCGAAAAGAATCAATGGATTCGCATCTACGCAGTACTGGAGCCGTCACGGGCTATCACATTGAGGCTGAGGATGGTGAGATCGGTCATGTGGCGGGCTTCGTCGTGGACGACGAAACTTGGGCAATCCGCTACATTGAGGTGCTAACGAAGAACTGGTGGCCGGGTAAGAAGGTACTGGTTTCGCCCAGTTGGATTCAGAAGGTGAGTTGGACAGAATCCAAAGTGTACGTCGGTCTCTGGCGGGATGCTATCAAAAGCGCGCCGGAGTTTGCTGAGTCTGCGCCGATCACTCGTAAATACGAAGACCGTCTGCATACTCACTACGGCCGCCCGCCCTATTGGCTGCAGGACGCGGAACACAAGGCCGCCCTTTCGTTGAGCGGCGTTTAGGTCGGGACAGTCGCCTTCGAATTTCTCCGCCATGGTGATCTGCATACTTCGAACGTAGTTGCGATTCCAGATCGGTTCAAACATTGGATTCGCGAAGCGAGTATAGAGAATGTTCTGTACCGGTTCCTTTCCCAGAAAATGATCGATGCGGAAGATTCGTTCTTCGGGGAAAATAGCGGTGCAGAATTCGGTTGAGTTCTTGTGCGGACGCCAAGTCACGTCCGAAGGGCTTCTTCACCACGACACGCGCATTCTCAGCGCAGCCTGACTTGGCCAGTCCTTCGGCAACCGTGCCGAACAAGCTGGGGGGAATCGCAAAGTAATGCAGCGGTTGTTTCGCCGAGCCCAACTCTTTAGGCAGTTGGGCGAAAGTGTTCGGATCGTTGTAGTCGCCGTCCACGTACCGCAGAAGGCCCGTCAGTTTATTGAACGCATCCTGGTCGAGGCCGCCGTGTTTTTCGACGCTGTCCTTGGCGCGCGCTTTGAGCTGATCAAGATTCCAACCCGCTTTGGCCACGCCAACGATTGGCAGATTGAAACCTTCATCGCGAATCAACCCCTGCAGCGACGGAAAGATCTGTTTGTGCGCGAGATCGCCGGTGGCGCCGAAAAACACAAAGGCGTCAGACTGGAAATCTGCCATCAGGCCGCCTCCGGTTTACCGGCAGATTTCTCCTTGTGGCCGCCGAATTCGTAGCGCATCGCCGAAAGCAGTTTGGCAGCATATTCTTCGTTGCCGCGTGACGCAAAACGGGAACTGAGCGCAGCGCTGATAACCGGCGCAGGAATGCCCTCATCCACCGCTGCCTGCACCGTCCACCGTCCCTCTCCGGAATCCGACACGCGTCCCGCAAAATTCGAGAGATCAGGATTTTCTCGCAAAGCCGCGGCAGTCAGATCCAGCAGCCAGGAACCGATAACACTGCCACGCCGCCAGACCTCCGCGACCTCGGGCATGTCCATGTCGTATTGATAGAGCTCGGGATGGCGCAGCGGGGTTGTCTCGGCGTCCACTTCGCGCTTCACTTTGCCGACGTTGGCATTCTTAATGATGTTCAATCCCTCGGCAAACGCAGCCATCATGCCGTACTCGATACCGTTGTGGACCATCTTGACGAAGTGACCCGCGCCGTTCGGACCGCAGCGCAAGTAGCCGTTTTCTGATGTCGAAGGCTCGCCGGTCCGCCCTGGCGTCCGCGCCGCTGAGCCCACACCTGGGGCCAACGACTTGAAGATCGGATCGAGATGACTCACAATCGCTTCCTCCCCGCCGATCATCAGACAGTATCCACGCTCCGATCCCCACACGCCCCCGCTGGTTCCGCAATCCACGTAGTGGATTCCTTTGCTCTTCAATTCGCCCGCGCGGCGAATATCGTCGTGGTAGTAGGAATTGCCACCGTCGATTACGATGTCGCCCGGTTCCAGCACAGGTGTAAGTGAAGTCAATACAGAATCGACGACCGCCGCCGGAACCATCATCCACACAGCGCGCGGTTTGCTGAGTTTTTTCGCAAAATCCCCGATGCTGTCGGACGACTTGGCGCCTTTCGCCACCACATCTTTCACGGCTTGCGGATGCGTGTCCGACACTATGCACTCGTGACCGGCTTTCATCAGCCGTTGCACCATGTTCGAGCCCATTCGTCCCAGGCCTATCATTCCGATTTGCATTCGTTTCCTCCTCAGACAGCGGTTGGTTGGGTAGAAGAATATTCCGGGTTGCCGTGCTCACTGGAATCGGCACCAGGAGAACTCTTCAGCGGTACAGAATTGTGGAGTTGGTGATATATGGCCCTGCTCTCAATCACCGTATGGTTCTTGTCGACAACGAGCTTCTTCGCCTCTCCGAGGTCGGAAATCTGTATGTCTTTCAGCTGCGTATTGAGGCCTTCCACTATGGCTTTGCCGCCAGTCAGGCGGGCGATGTCCTGCAACCAATCTTTGCCTCGATCACCTAACCACATGCGTGGCATACGCCAAAGCTGCGCCGATGCCTAGGACGACAACAAATATTAGAGCCGGGAATGATCTGTTTCTTTTCGTTTCGATACGCTCTTCTCAGTGGCTCGAACCGTGAAATCGTGTAGCCCACGTAGTCCATTCGCTCTGGACTGCCGAAGCGAGGTTGGGCGCTTGCCATGCATTCGCAATCGCCCAAACCATTGCAACGCGCTTTCGCAGGAACCACTATTCAGCTTTAGCTACGTGGGCGTATCCGCCAAGTTCCTCCACCAACGCTCGGGCCGAAGCAGGCGCGGCAACTTTGCCGTCAAGAATTTCATGGCGGTTTACATCGTCGCCATACATGGCTTTGTCACCACTTTTGTCGGCTTGCATTACGGCACCATCCAGGCTCACCCCGGCAAAAATGCCCTTCGACCGCGAGTAAGACAGAATCTCCGCATTCAATTTAAGGTCAGTGCCAGCAGCGGCATTCCGGCCCACGGGTCCGGCCGCCACGGAAGCGTCTGCTCCAACCTTGAATTTGTCGCTCATCAGGCTTTGCAGAGCATGGTCGTTCATGAAGAGCATCACGATGTCGGTGGACGAGCCCCCGATCTGATAACCCACACTTCCGCTATCAATGGCCACAAACATGGGAGCGCTCCAGCCATGCCCGGTGCGACAGGTTGCTATCCCCCTGCCGTAGCTGCCACCGAATACGAAGGCGAACTTTTTGTCCCCTGGGATGATGGCGATACACTTCGCCGATTCCAGAAGGTTCGAAGGAATGCCTTGGTCTGGTGTGCTCATGATCTCCTTGAAGACCTGGGCAGCTTTCTGGGTACGATTCACATCGTCATCGCGGTCCGAGGCGATAGCGGTTAGACTTGCAATCGCTATTAGAATTGTTACGGCCAAAATACGTTTCAACATTGTTATCTCCAGTCAAGTTCGAACTCGTTAAAAGCAAGGGCCCGCCCGCTCAGAGCAGAACCGTGCGTTTCCACCTGCAAGTTAATCCAACGCACACCGGTGCGAACTGGATTTGACTCGTCGCATTTCCTTTTCTGCCGATCCACAGCGGCGGCCTTAGACAAAATGCTAGGCGTTACTAGCGGGCCATTACTGGTCAATAGTGAGCACTGCAACTGTTTGTGCTATTTAGGCTAGTATTCTCACAACTGGAACGGACAGCGATGCCGGCTTCAGCACGCACAACATCGCCCGCCCAAAGCCGATTTGTGGGATATCCGCAGCAGCGCAGAATTCCACGCAAATGCGTCGTGGTTCTAAGACCGGCCGCGAATTCAATCCACGTAGAAACGCCCTTCGGATACCCGTTCGGCCACAGACCGCGCATCGGCGGTAACGTGCTCGGCGTCAAATTCCTCGGCTAACTCCGCAAGCCGCAAGAGCGCCGATTCTCTGTGAGAATTCTCAAGAGTACCCTGCGGGTCGTCGGAGGCTACGAATGCCACGGGCTGCTCTAGCAAAGAGTTCTCTTTGGACTCCGTCCCCATACTTCATTCCTTAATGGTCTTGTTTCAATTTGCCCTTTCACGACGAAGCCGGAGAGCGCACTCCTTCCTGGTGCACATAGCGAATTACTTCTACCTCGGACATTGCGATCAGTCCTTCATCCACCATTTCATCCAGAGCCGGGAGCAATTTCTTAAGGTTCTCCTCGGTGTCGATCACGGACACTACAATGGGTCGGTCGGAGGACCGTAGCAGATGCGCCTTGTGAACGATTGAGCTCGCTCCGTAGCCCTCGATCCCGCGGAACACGGTGGCACCCGCGATATCGAGTTCCCGGCACTTGGTCACAATCGCCTCGTACAAGGGCTTGTTGTGCCACTTGTCATCCTCGCCAAAGTGAATACGCAACAACTTGGCTTTTCCTTCGAGCTTCATAACCGCGCCTCCTGCCGTCTCTCGGCTTTCTCATAGTTATGCGCGTATTTAATGATGTCTACGTCGGACAGCACGACTAAACCCTGCTGCACCATTTGATCGAGAATAGGCATGAACGCCTTCAGTTTGTCCTCGGTGTCCACCACTGACAGCAGGATGGGTCGATCATGAGAAAGACTCAGCGCAGCATCTTTGTGTATTCTCCGATTGGCGCCATAGCCGAGAATTCCGCGATAAACTGTCACGCCGGCGATATCGTTTGATCGCAAGCCGTTGACGATGGCTTCGTGCAGTGGCTTGCCATTCCACTTGTCGTTTTCGCCGATGTAGATTCGCATCATCTTGGCTTTGCCCTCGCGCTTTAATGCGGGCTTCTCCGGCTCCGCCTGCTTCTGTTTGTTGTCAGCAGGTTTGACGATCGTAGTGTCCTGCATCTCGATCAACCCGGTTCCTGCCATCGCTTGCAGTTTGGGCAACAATTCAGCTACTTTTTCCGAAGTTTCGATGAACTCTATCTTCACAGGTAGATGGACTGCCAAGTCCACAAGACTCGTCGTGTGAAGATGATGATCCGCGCCAAATCCCGCGATACCACGCGTCACCGTTGCACCAGACACACCATGAAAAAAAAGAAAATCCAGAATCGCGGCATAAGCGGCGCTTCCGTGGTAGTGCTGGTCTTCGGCCACGTAAATGCCGACTTTTTTACCTGGTCCCGCTGTGAGCATGTTGTCCTCCTGAAATTAGAGTCCGCGTTGACCAACCAAAAAGTCTGCCACGCGCCCGAGCAATCCGCCGCCGGCTTTCATGGGATTGCCCTCCCTGCCATGAGGCCTCCCCATACTGCGACAAACCCAACGAACACGCTCAACGCCACGTACAGCAGTCCAACCCCGATCTGGCCATCCTGGATCGTCCGCAGAGCCTCAAACTCGAAGCTGGAAAATGTGGTATAGCCGCCAATGAAGCCGATTGCGATCAAATATCGCAAGTTTGGACTCCACTGCGTTCTCGCAGTCAGTAAAGCGAAGACCAGGCCTATCAGAAACGAACCCGTGATGTTAATCACGAACGTTCCGTAGGGAAAACGAGTTCCCATTTTGCCGCCGATGTAACTGCCCAGCCAAAAACGCAGAATCGACCCTAGACAGCCTCCGATGCCAACCATCACGTATTTCAACAAGTCGCTCTGTTCCTTTCTTCTTCATAATCGTTCACGGTCCGCGCCCGCGATTCAGGAAGCGATGGTTTTTCTGCAGGCGTACTTTCCAGTACCTCCAAGTCGCGGCGAATCATGCCTTCGTCTTGTGCAGGCCCCGGTTCCTGGCTCCCGAGTGACCTCTCCACTTGAGCGCGATAGCTGTTCGCATAGGCATCGAACCGCCGTTGGATCTGTCCTAGTGTCCTCTCGGACCAGTCATAGAGCAATGCATGATATGCGGACAACGATCTTGTAAGCGGATCCCCTATCAAGCCGTTCAGCCTTTTGGTCACAAGCGATTCAGAGAATCCTCTCCCCAACAACCTGGCTAACGCTGGCCGTCGTAGAGTAAACGCGATCCGGCCAAGATCGTATGCCGGCATTTCTCGCAGTACGCTGGCGAACTCTTCCGCGGCAGGTACATCCGCTATCTCCAGAACTTTGGCGGCCGACTGAAGAGTTTCGTGGAGTTTATGAGCCAGTCCGTCCATACGCCGGCGCAGGGCTTCTGTTTGCTCCTGAACCGCCCGTATTACGGCGTCGCTCACGATCTCGGACGAGAGTCTCTCGTCAGAGCCTGGAAAAGACCACGATTCCACCAGCGAAGCTCCGGCTATCCGAAGCGTCTTCCGGGAACTTGTCGCCAACTCCTTCGCTACCTGCCTGGCGATCTTTTTCATTTCTTCCAGACGCCCACTCGCCTGTCGAAGTTCACCTTCGACCATCCGCAGCTGTTCAATCGCCTTGAGGGATATCTGATCTTTGTGGCGAAGGCGCCCCCGCAAAGCGATCTCCACCGATTGCCTCAACCCGCCAAGTTTACGACGAATCGAGCGCACTTTAAGTTCCTGACAGTGGTTGTAAAGAGGCGCGATGTCGTCCTCGAACCAGTGGGCGAGCAACTCCTTGTTTTCCTGAACGACGCTGACGGCATGTACCGTCAGATCAAGGTTCAGCTCCTTCCGGATGTGGTTCTTCACGTATTCGATCACTCGTGAACGATCCTGTACGGTGAGCAGATCGGCCTTACTGAGCAAAACCATCGCTGGAATGGCCGCATCATAGAGAATCTGGATGGTCTGAAGATCGTCAGGTGTCAGCGTGGATCCGGCGTCAATCAGAACCACACCCAGGTCGCAGCGCGGCAGGTAAGCAAGCGTTTCAGCCGCGCCCCGAGTGGCCAATGATCCCAGCCCCGGCGTGTCCACGAACGAGATTCCATTCCGAAGGCGGCGCGAAGGAAGTTGCACCACGATTCTGGTCACGTGCTTCTCATTCCCCGGATTGAGGTGCTCGGACACAAACTCGGGTAGCCGGGAAATCTCATAGCGTTCCGGTAACCGGTTAGCAAACCAAACGTTGATTGCTGCGGCTTCACCATATGCCAGTCGCGTAGGAACGGCCGTGATGGGCGTCGCGCCTACCGGCAGTACGTCAGTCTCGAGCATGGCATTCAGCAGAGACGACTTGCCGGAACTGACCCGGCCAAAGATAGCGATTTCGAAACGATTGTCTTCCAGGCGATCAAGAATCATCGACAGTGTGGCGCGAAACTCGACCAACCCGCGCTCGGTGATGATCGACTCCAGCTTCTTGAGAAGGAGCACCTCATCTCCCGTTTCCTCCAGCTTTTCCAGCCGTTGCTGCAGGTTCTCCCCTGCCCCGCGTGTTAGATAGTGATCCAACTGTCTCACCAGGCCCTGCAGTTCTCCAGCAATGCCGTTCAGTTCGATTGCGGCCGCGGGATGGACTTCGCCGTAGCCGCGCATGTACTCAGGCTTCAATTCCTCAACCGCGATGTCTACGAACGTAAGCGTCACGTGAAGCGTGCGTGAGACCGGAATATCGGCCGGCGGTCTTTCCATGTTTTGCCCATCCAGCACCCGAACCAGCTGCGCCCGGATGCGGCTGATGTAGTCCTCGATCACTCGCTTTTGAGCGGAGGTAAGATCAGGAGCGTATTGCGGGAACGCCAGCTTGGACGCAGAAACGTTGAGCGCGCTCTCCATGTCGGCGAGCAGCTTGTCGATATGGCGGCAAGTGACAGCAAGGCGCCGTTCGTGATTCGAATTAAGCGAATTGGCCGAGTCTTCGGGCATCACGTCGCATCCGCCGCGCAGCTTTAGCAGACACACAGCCTTGTTCAGCTGCGCAAACTTACCAGACATTTCTTGGATGGAAGGACGTGACGGACTTAGCTGACGACACGAACTCCTACCAAGAAAGTTCCTTCCTCGTAGGAGTCATCTGCCCGTTTGGGCGGTTAAAGGCGAACTCCAACACCTATTGCAATTATGGCTACGGGGGAGGGGTCAAGTCAACATTCAAACTCCGTCCAACGTCAATATCAGTGGCCAACTAGAAGTTGTCTCAGCGCGCTCGGATCGGGTTCCAGTTCATGCGAAAGTCGATGTAGAGCGGGGTGATCTTGATGTGGTCGTCCGAACGATATTTCGGGAAGCTCGCCATCTTGATCAAGACCCCGATTTTTCCCGGATTGCCGTCGCTGAACTCCAGGACCTTGTCGAGAAAATCGCTCATGTTCGACGCGGAGAGTCCCGCCCGTGTCGCCGTCTCACGAGCAAATTGTTCAGCAACAGACGCGTTGAAGTCTTGAATCTCATACTTCTCGGAGCGATCAGAGTAGTAGCGCTGAAGAAATCCGGTGTCTTCCATGTGGCCGGATCGGGCCACCGCGCTGACTGGCGTGGAGCCCCATCCCATCATCTCGCGGACCGCTGCCGCAAAGGAATACGAAGGACGCTTGAGGTGATCCAGAACGACCGAGTATTCGCCTTGGTTCAACGCGTCCATCACAATTCCTTTCAGGGAGATAGGTGACTTCGTCTTGATGGCTTCCTCATTTCGAAAAGCGGTCTGTGCCCGTGGATTTTTCAGGCGCAGCAAATTATGGGCAAGACTCCGGAGCATGACGTGCGTCGTGGCAGAATCCTCACAGTAGAGGATCGACGGGAATTCCGCCAACACGCTGCGAAGCAGGAGACTCTTGCCAACGCCCGCGGGTCCATGAATAAGGAAGGGGAGCCTCTTCGCGAGGCGTTGCCTGATGCCTTGTCTTTCCTCCGCACGGTCAAAGATGAATTCCGACACCTCGTGATCTCTTGGCAATGCGCCTCGGCTGCTCATCGTCGATCTTCGTCGTTTTGCTCCACTCCCTAAGAACCCGCTCCGCAGTCCAATTCAGGGGACAACCATCACGGGACAGTGCGCATATCTCAATGCTCGCTCGGAGACCGAACCTAACATCATCCTGGAAATCATGGATCGCCCCGGGCGGCCCAAAATGATGAGGTCCATGCCGTCCGCCTCTGCCCGGCGGATGATTTGTTCTGCGGGATCTCCTACAGCCATGCCGGTCTTGACCTCGATATCATGGGATCCCTCGAACCCAAATGCCATGACGCAGGGCATCATCTCATAAACGCTCTGCGAACGCCCTTTCGTCACCGAAAGAAAAGATTCTCCTAATCGCTTATCCGTGTAGCGACTGGCAGTGTGATACGAAAAATCGCTTCGGTGGGGAAAGAGGTTTTCACCGTAACGGTGCCTTCATGGGCTTCAACTGCCCATTTCTGCTTATCCGCTGGTTTGGGCGCATTCCGAGTACATCAAGCTGCGCCGCTCGTTGCACTGCGAGAAGATCTTCGATCAGCCGCCCCAGCCGTTCCAGCGTTACGTAGTCGAAAAGAAGAAATCGCCCAACCATGGTTGGCGCTCCAACAACAAATGCCGGACCATGCCACAATGCTCCGGATCTCGCTGCAGGCCCTGCGTTGGTGCACTGGAGCTTTGACGGTTGGCGCGCAGTTCACGACACCGAAACCGTGGACACAGGCCTTGGCCTCCACGCGCCCGACGTTCCGACAGCACACCTGACGTGTGGAACGAGCATCGTCTTCACGTTCTATTGGCGGCAACAACAGGGCTGGGAAGGCGTGGATTTTACCGTCGACGTGCAGAACGCATGACGCAGACCTTGGGAACCTTCTTTCATCTCAGCGGGCACGACCCGCTCCTTTTTCCTGGGTAGCTCCGGACGTCTCGAAGTGGAGAATCGCGAATTCGATTCTCATGAGGTGGCCGTATTTGCGGCCACGGGCGCTTTACTCGGCAATGGGCGAGGAAAGGGGCTCGATAATCATTGGTTGCGGGTTGAGGAAGAAATGACGCTGAAAATACAAAGCTACGTTAACCAGCGCGACCATCACGGGCACTTCCACCAGGGGGCCGATGACAGCCGCGAATGCAGCTCCTGAGTTGATGCCGAATACTGACACCGCCACTGCAATCGCCAGCTCAAAATTGTTGGAGGCAGCCGTAAATGCCAGGGTTGTGGTCTTGGAATAGTCGGCACCCAATTTCTTGCCCATGTAAAAGGACACCAGAAACATCAGCACGAAGTAAATCAGGAGCGGCACGGCGATGCGCAGGACGTCCAAGGGCAAACGAACGATGTACCCACCTTTCAGCGAGAACATCACCACAATCGTGAATAGAAGGGCAATCAGTGTCATCGGGCTGACGCGGGGGACGAAGTTCCGCTCATACCAGTCCTGCCCTTTAGATCGAACCAATGCAGTACGAGTCAGAAATCCGGCGAGAAACGGGATTCCAAGATAAATGAAAACACTCTTCGCAATTTCTGCGATGGACACATTGACGATGGTGCTCCGAAGGCCGAGCTTGGCGGGAAGGACCGTGATGAAAACCCAGGCGTAGAGGGAGTAGAAAAAGACCTGAAAAAGAGAGTTGAAGGCTACCAGGCCAGCCGCATATTCCGTATCGCCTCGCGCCAGTTCGTTCCACACAATGACCATGGCGATGCAGCGCGCGAGACCGATCATGATGAGTCCAGCCATGTATTCCGGATATCCGCGCAGGAACACAATGGCCAGAAGAAACATCAGAATCGGCCCGACAACCCAGTTCTGGACGAGTGAAAGGCCTAGCACTTTCTTGTTGCGAAAGACCTCGTGTAGATTCTCATATCGCACCTTCGTGAAAGGTGGATACATCATTAAAATCAATCCCGCCGCAATTGGAATGGAAGTCGTACCGATGTTGAAGCGATTCAGAAACGGTACGACTCCGGGCACAAGCCAACCCAATACAACGCCCGCGACCATCGCCGCGAAGATCCACGCGGTCAGATAGCGATCGAGAAAACTGAGACGACTGGTTGGCTTCATTTGTGGTTCCATGCAGCCTCGAAGTGAGGCATTTTGTCGAAAGCCCGTTGCTATTGTTTGGTAACGGGTGTCGTCGTCTGTCCGATGTTGTCGAGTTCCCTCTTAAGTGCGAGGCTATCGAGAGTCTTTAGGGGAAGACAGAGCAAGAGGCTGATTCTGCGCTCTAAAATGAAAAACGCATGGCGAAACGCCCGTTCCACTTCCGCTTCGGTTCCCTGGACCGCCGCTGGGTCTGGAACGCCCCAATGGGCGGTCACCGGCTGTCCGGGCCAGATCGGGCAGACCTCCTTCGCCGCGTTGTCGCAAACCGTAAAAACAAAGTCCAGTTTTGGAGAGCCGGGCCGGGCGAATTCATCCCACGCCTTGCTTCGCAAACCCTCGATTGGAAGGTGGGCCATTTCGAGCTGTCTCAGGGCTTCCGGACGAACCGTTCCGGAAGGACGACTGCCAGCGCTGTAAGCCGTGAAATTGGGCCGGCCTTTGGAGTTGAGAATGGCCTCAGCCATGATCGACCGCGCAGAATTGCCTGTGCACAGGAACAAAGCGTTGTAATGTCCTTGCATGCTGGTTAACTCCTAATTGCAGCAGGTCGGTCCGCAGCATGCTTTCGCTCCTGCGTTTGCGGGCTTGACGGCCCGGACGAAGGCGCTCAGGAATTTGCCATCTACCTCCGATGCAATCGCGTCCGCATCGACGCCGGCCGCCGCGAGAAATTCTCGAGCATCTTCTGCCCGATAAATTCGCGTCGGCTCGATGTCGATTTGCTCAAAACCCGCTGCGGAGAGTTTGCTGCGATATTCGTCATCTCCGAGCGCCCCCGCCACGCACCCGACCCACAGGAGCACGCTTTGGCGGATTACTGGAGTGATTGCGCCTCGCGTCACAACATCGGAAACGGCAATGCGGCCGCCCGGTTTCAGCACACGAAACGCTTCTCGCAACACACGGTCTTTGTCTGCCGAAAGGTTGATCACACAATTCGAGATAATCACGTCGACCGAGTTGTCGGGCAGAGGGATCTGCTCAATCTCGCCCTTCAGAAACTCGACATTCTCCGCGCCCGCTTTGCGCTTGTTCTCGTCGGCAAGCACCAGCATCTCGTCCGTCATATCGAGGCCGTAGGCTTTGCCGGTGGGGCCGACCCTTTTGGCGGATAACAAGACGTCGAGGCCGCCGCCCGAGCCGAGATCGAGAACCACTTCCCCCGCATTCAATTTCGCTAACGCAGTCGGATTCCCGCATCCAAGCGACGCGAGCATGGCCTCCTCAGGAACCTGGCCCGCCTGGGAGGGGTCGTACAGATTCGAAGTGATTGGGTCGCAACCCAACCCGCTCGCTGCGGTGGCTCCACAGCAACTGCTTCCGCCACTGTTCACTCGCAAAGCTGCCCGGCCATACTTTTCTTTGACTACTTCCTTGATGTCGGTGGCGCTCATGGTGCTTTCTCCTATCTACAAAGCTGAACGACATTTTGCGGTTTGACTGCTTTGTTTCGAGTGCAGCATTCGGCGTAAAGGAATTGCAGCAGTTCCTGGAGCGCATCCGTGTTGGCCGTGTACCGTAAGAAGGTACTTTCGCGGCGCGCATTAACAAGCCCTTCGTTCTTCAATTTCTCCAGGTGGTGCGAAAGCGTGGAGTTCGGAATGTCCAACTCCGACTGGATGTCGCCTACAACCAAACCATCGGGATGCGCGGACAAAAGCAATTGCATGATGCGAAGGCGTGGTTCGGTGCCCATGGCAGAAAGCATGTCAGCGTATTTTGCCACGCGTTCGGCGTTTTTTCTGGATGAGGCTACCGGCATATTTCGATCTTTGCAGAAATATGGTTATCAGTCAAGCTCCTTTGTTGCGTCTAATCCATAGTTGACACTAAAACCCGGCGGAATTTCGACTACTCCGTTGAATTCCTTCGGGGTGCGCTCGCCCCCGATAATGTCATGAATGCGTTGACTTCGATGCGTATCTTTATGTTGTACTTCGCATTGTTGGCTGTTCTTGCTCTGTGGCTAGGAGCGAGTACCCGGCCTTCAACTCATCGTTCATCGCCCTTTCTGATTCCCGAGGGATACACGGGTTGGGTACGCATCGAGTTTGAGGTGCGGAGCGCGCCGCCGTTGCCGACGGAAGGCGGCCAGTATGTTTTCACAATTCCTTCGGATGGAGTACTCCGAACGCCTTCCGCTGAGCAATATGGATGGGCAAAGGATCAGTACTATTACTATTCCGCACAGGGAGTGCGCGGACTCTCAGACTCCGGACCGGCAGAACTCATTTGGGGCAAGATCAACGGGCAAGAATTCGGCGCTACGAGGGAGCGAAAATACGAGGAGTTTTTTGGGGGGATGAGCAGCAGTTTAAGGATCAAGTGTAGTAAGAGGGAGCGTGTTCCGGTTCACGCGTTCAAAAGAAGCTTCAACGGCCGCAGTTTCGGACCGTTCGAAAGCAGTATTTCCCAGAGCGCTTTTGACCGAAGAGTGGCTAGCGGTCCAGCAACACTCCCATTGCATCGGCCTCGCCCCAAGCCTTGACGTACTGGGCTTTCCCAATGGTTCCTGGGCCGTTTGGCCCCATTTCGTAATAGACTTTCGCGTCCAGCGGGAACCGCCGAAGCACCTCGATTAACTCGTTCACGGTCCATTCTTTGTCCGCCATATTATCCAGATCCGTGGTCGCGAACCTACGTTGACGCCGTGTTGTTCAAGTGGCCCGTTGCGGAAGCCTTAAATCCTGCCGAGAACTAACAGAATCACGACGATGAACAGGATCACTCCCACGCCCCCGGTCGGGGCGTAACCCCAGTCACGGCTATGCGACCACCGTGGCAGCGCTCCGAGAAGCGCCAAAACGAGAATCACGATCAATATAGTTCCGAGCATTTTCTTGTTCCTTTTCCCCGCGATAGGGGGAAGGGCGCGAGCCCCGCGGCCCGCGCCGATTATGGTTGACTAACTGCGTAAATAGCAACTACGAGGTGAAGCTGAGTTCAAGATTCACGCCGGGATAGCTAGCGTTGCATAGGTAATACACGCCATCAATCTCGATAACATAAACGTTCTGCGTGTAGAGCCAGTTGCTCGGCCACACACCCACGAACCCGAACGAATAGCCGCCGTACTGGAAGCGGTGATTGTTATAGTCGCCCTGGCTGACACGAAACGTGTGGCCCTGTCCGAATTTGGCCTTGAAACGGTCGTCGGGAATACGGCCGGGCTGAGCCTGGGCTGCCGGCTTAGCCTGTGCGTGCTGCTCCTGCGCAGGCTTTGCTTCGGGCCTGGCGTTCTTCTCTTCAGGCTTAGCGTTCTTCTCCGGCTGGGCGTTTTTCTCCTCGGGCCTCGCCGGTTGCGCTTTCTTTTCGGTTTCCTTGGCCGCCGGCTTGTCTTTCTGTTCCTCCTGCGGGTCGTGCTGTTCCTGGGCGAACGCCGGAGCGATAACTCCGAGGCTCAAAGACAGAACTGCAGTGCTAATAATTCCGACGAGCTTCATAGGGTATTGCCTCCACTATCGATTCGATTTGCTACCTACCATGCTTCTACTGCAAGCTTCCTGTCGTCGGGTTGACTGGACTGCCGATGGCTTCGCCGGAGACCAGAAGTTCCACTCTCCGGTTCTGCTGCCGACCCGCGGAGTTATCGTTAGAAGCTACCGGTAAAGTGTTGCCGAAGCCGCGCGACGAAACCGAGTTTGCCGAGACTCCTTCTTGCACCAGGTAATCGCGCACCGATCCGGCACGATTCTCTGACAATGTCTGGTTCATATCGTCGGTACCCACGTTGTCCGTGTAGCCGCCGACTTCAATGTTGAGCCCGGGGTAGGCGAGCAGAATGCCGGCAACTTTTGCCAGCTTCTCTCGCGCACCTGGCTTCAGTGAAAACTTTCCAGTGTCAAACAGAACATCGGACAGGCTGACGATGAGTCCCCGCGCAGTTTCGCGAGTCTGGAGAATCGAGTTCAACTGTTCCGACAATCGTGTGCGCATGGCGGCTTTATCGCTCTCCGCCTGTTGCGTGGCCTGCTGCGCCGTCAGAGCGTCCCGACGCGACTGGTCGGCATCGGCCTGGGCGGCGGAAAGTGCGGTTGCCGAGGAAGCCTGGTTGGCCGCATTATCCGATTGAGCCCTGGCAGTCGCTGCTTGTGCATCGGCAGTGTCGTTCCGGGCGTTGGCCGCATCGGCCTCGGCTTGCGTCCTTGCAGCCTGAGCCTGTGCGTTATCAGATTGTGCTTGAGCCGCAGCGTCCTGGGCGTTCGACGCATCGCGTTGTGCGCGGTTTTTCTGCCGGGTTGCTTCATCTGCGCGAGCTTGGGAATTCGCCTGGGCATCGGCGGAATCCTGGCGTTCGTTGGCCAGGCGGACTTCGTCCATCTTCCTGACTGCGATAGCGCGCGCATCTTCAGCGGTCTGAACGGCTTCGCGGGAAACTGCGATCAGCTGCTTTTTGGGGGCGCCCTTTTCCGTGGCAAAACTGTCCGCGCTATCCATCAACTGGACGGCACGCTGATAACTGTCGCTGGCGTACTGGTCGGCTCCCTCGGATTGAGCGATGCGCAACGCATTGCGCGCTTCGAAGAATTCGAGCGGCAACCGCGCATTCAAAACCACCGGATCGAATTTGTAGCCGGTGGGAATGTATCCGCCGCGCTCCATGAGCTCATACTTTGCGTTTACCGCTTCGATCGTTCCCTTGGTGTCCTCGCGAACCACATTCTCGAGCACGACCACGTTGCTGGGCTGGCGCACTGCGTAATAAGGCTCTGCAGTAACGATCATGGCAAAGGCCTGGAGGTCCGTGGTCACGTGCAACTTGCTGCGATGGTTGTCGCCAACTAATACTTCTCCCAGGTTCACGGCGCGGCCTTCGGGTGAAATCGCCCACAAAACATAAGTGAGATACTCGTTGCCGAAGCTGGTCGGCCTGTCCAGGCCGCCGAATTCTGCTTCGATCTCGATGGATCCTCGTTTGCTGTTGACCTGGGCTACACCATCCGCCGAGCGCATCAAATCCGTGCCCGCGAAATCCATTTTGGTCGATCCGCTGCGATGCCGGTAATTGACGGCTTGCACGCTGCGGCTGACCACACTTACGCGGAACACAGGCATGGGGCCGGCGCCGCGTTCCACCACAAGAGTTGTTTGCGAGTTGGTTTGTGCAAATGCGCTCAAACCGAGGGTGATGCCTGCTGCTAACAAAAACTTGGCTTTCATAGGATCTCCTTGGGGCAGATTTCTGCCCTGCTGCGCAATCTAGAAGCTGGAATTTCGCGGGGCCTGGTTGTTCAGGGAGCCTCGCTCACACGTCATCCTTTGCCGATGCGGATGCCGGAAAAGGCGTGAAACAGACCAAAAACATTCAGAATCCATAGAACCAGCGCAATCACCACAACGCCGTTTAAGATTGACTTGACGGTTGACTGCATGGGGATGAAGCGATTCACCAGCCACAGGAGAACACCCACCACAATGAGAACTTCCAGGAGTTGAATTAACGGCATGATCTTGACCTTCCTTGTGGAGCGAGTAAGTGTTGCGAGTAAGTTTCGTAGGCGAACCCCTCTCATCCGCTGGAGGTGTGGCCCCGATCTCGAGTTTTAGAGAGCGTTTTAGGGTCGAATCGTGTTCCCCGCAAGGTTTGGCGGTACACACGGATGAAGACTGCTGATTGGTTGCGTTGTCGTGACCCGGATCGTTGTGACCAGATCACGTCCTGACCCCAGCAACCTTGAACAATTTCAACAATGCGAGCTGCGAATCAACGGTCGCGGCCCGTACTTGGGGTCAGTAGAAAAAGAATGCCATGCCCTCGCCTCTGCGTCTGTGCAAGATAGCTCACATGCGAAGAATGAATGTTCGCGGGGGTGAAACGATCAGGGCGGCAAGGTCCGGGTGAAAGGATCGGAGTAAGAGATAAAAGCGCATAAGCTTCAGTGCAGAATGGGAATTCGTCCCCAATCGGTAATCCGAGAAGCGTCGAACGGCATCGGTGCATTCGGATCCGCGTCGGGCAAATCGAATTCCCGACCGCAGTCGAAGCAGACCCGGTAGGTGCGGCTCTTGATCGTAAACACACGGCTCATGTGTTTATGCCGGCAGCGAAAGATAAATTGGAATATGCCGAGCAACTGGGTCATAAATCCTGGGCGCGTTGCCGGCGTTCACAACTTCCGTTGGTATCGAGCCACTCAAGAAGCGAGCGAACGCTGGCCCGAGCCAGGGCAATCGCGCAATCGGCGGCCCCGTAGTAAATGTTGAGGGTGTCGCCGTCTGCGTCCAGGGTGTATCCGCAGGGGAACACAACATCGTCCACATCGCCTTGGACTTCGTATTTCGCCTCTGGACCAAATATCCACGAATCGCCGCGCAGCAGGCACTTTTCCGGATGCTGAAGATCGAACAGGGCCAAGCCCAATCGATACAGGCAGCCTGATGGCGTGTGCCTGACTCCGTGGTATAGAACCAGCCATCCCGTGGAAGTTTCGATGGGCGGCGGCGATAGCCCGATTTTGTTGGCATCCCACCAGGCGCCGCGCCGCGCTTCCAGCATGAGCCGGTGTCTGCCCCAGTAACGCAGGTCGGGCGAGTAGGAAATCCACATGTGCGCTCCGAGATTAGTGGCCGGACGATGAATCAGCGCCCAGTAGCCGTCGATTCTCCGAGGCAGAAGCGCGGAGTCCTTGTCATCCGGCGGCATGATGACACCGTAGCGCTCGAAAGAGCGGAAGTCTTTGGTCAGGGCCAGCGACACGCCGGGGCCGCCGCGGGAATAGGAAGTGTAAGTGACGACGTATTGCTGCAGTTCGGGAACGAACGTGATGCGCGGATCTTCAATGCCCCAGATTTCCTCTGGATAGTCCTTCGGGCTGGGCATTAGCGTGGGTTCTTTGTCGATCTCCCATCCGTCGACGCCGTTGCGGGAGCGAGCCGCGCAAAGATGCGACAAGCCGCGGCGATCTTCCACGCGGCAAAGCAGCAGCGTGGTGCCATCCGCCAGTCGCGTCGCACCCGCATTGAATACGCTGTTGATCGGGTACGGCCAATCTTTATTGGTCAGGATTGGGTTCGCGGGATGGCGGAGCAGTAACGGCTCGAAGTCGGTACTCAGCAGGCTAACAGGCTTTTCTACAGGCATGGTCATGAATTGATATCCGTTCGTTGAGACTCTGGTGGTTCAAACTCAGGAAGCGATCGCATTTCGACGAGCGCCATCAGGAACGAGAGCGTGGATTCTGCTCCCTGGTTTTCGTTGGCGCGGTCGGGATGCAGGCCGTCCCGGCACCCCCCCGTGACTGAATCATAGAGCGGGAGTTGGAGATCGTTATTGCCGAGGAACCAGTTGAACGCCGACCAGGCTTCGTTCCGCCAGCGGCCGTCCCCGGTTACGCGATAGGCTTGCAGACACGCAGAGACCGCGCCCGCGGCTTCGATGGGCTGCTGATCGAAGCGGGCTTTCTCTCCACCCTGGTGATAAAACCCTTGTGAACCGATAGGCACGAAGTGGCCGTTGATTTCGCAGCGTTGTGTTTGCGAAAGCCAATCCAGCGACTCGAGGCCAGCGGAAACCATGCGGTCATCGGAGCAAGCAGAGCCTACTAACAGCAGAGCCTGGGGCAATCTCGCGTTTCCGTAGGCCAGGACGTTCTCGAACCACTTCCACTCGGGGGTTCGGACGGACTCATACATTTCGAGCAGCCGCTGGCTGAGAACGGATCGCACTTTCTGCGCATCGCGATCGCCCGAATACGACGTGAGATATTCCTGAATGCCGAGCAGAGTGTAGGCCCACGCCCGCGGACTGCTGAATTCAACCGCCGCCGGGAGCGAATATTCGAATAAACGCCCAGCCGCGCCCCGTAATCCCTGCTCCCGCGATCGACCCAGAACCGTTCCCAACGCCCACAAAGCTCGCCCATGAGAGTCTTCGGAACCCACGGGCTCGTTCCACCGGCGGTCATAGCGAAGGAAGTTTCTGAATCTGCCTTTTGCCGGACTGAAAGCATGCTCCAGGAATGAAAGATAGAGGCCGGCGGAATTTGCGGAAAACGAGCCTGCGTTTCCAAATCGTCCTTCATGTCGTCCTGCATCGGGACGCCCCGGTAGATGTTCGGCGTTCGGTTGTTCCAGTTGCACAGCGAGTATGAGAGCGCGGGCGTTGTCGTCGGTGGCGTATCCCTCTTTGCGGTTCGGGATGGTAAAGATGGAGTGCTGCAGCATTCCAGTGTCATCGGTCATCCGGCTCAGATGAGTCAGTTTGAGCGGAGGCAGCTCATCCAGAGATTCTTGAGTCAGCGATTTGCGAGTGCTGCGCGCCGAAGACTGGACCCTCGGATTCGCCATGCGGTCACCACGAACCCGCGAGAAACTTTCCATGTAACCCTGCGCCACGCGCTTCCAGACCATTTCCCGCGCGAACAGGTAAGCCCGTTTTCGCATAGCATGGCGAATTGCGGGAGTGTCCAGGAGTTCGATCGTCTTTTGCGCGATCGCGTCCGGATTTTCGAATGGAACCAGCGCGCCCCGACGGTCGTCCAGCAACTCGATGGCGTGCCAGTAGGGAGTGGAGATGATCGCCTTGCCCGCCCCCAGCGCGTAGGCCAGCGTACCGGAAACCACTTGCGCCTCGTGCCGATACGGCGTGATGTAAATGTCGGCGGCGCCAATGAATTCAACCATTTCTTCGGGACTGACGAAACGGTTGTGGAAGATCACTTGCGATTCCACTCCCAATTTTTTCGCCAAAGCCTGCAGGGACTCACGGTACCGATCTCCCTCGCGGCGGAAAATGTGGGGATGGGTCGCGCCGGCAACCATATAAACCACATGCTTGTGTTTGGACAAAATCTGCGGCAGCGCCTGAATCACGTTTTCGATTCCCTTGTTCGGCGAGAGCAAGCCGAACGTAAGCAGAACCGCCTTCCCTTCCACTCCGAACCTGTCTTTGTAGAAATTGGGATCGAGGAATGGCAGGTCTGGAACGCCATGCGGCACCATATCGATCTTGCTGCCTGGAACTTTGAAAATTTCCTGCAGGAACTGGGACGACAGCTGGCTCATCACGATGAGGCGGTCCGAGAGTTCAGCGATCTCCTCCATCACCCTCATCTGGTTGGGGTCAGGCTCGCGCAGAACCGTATGCAGCGTGGTGACCAGAGGCATTTTCAAGCCGCGCAGCAGATGCAAAATATGGCTTCCGGCGGGGCCACCGAAAATTCCATACTCGTGCTGCAGGCAAACCATGTCGATATTGTTGAAGTTCAGGAATTCGGCCGCATCCTCATAGGACTTCACGTCGTCCTGAGCAAGCGACCATCGTACCCGCGCGGGATAGTCGTATCCCTCTTCGGTGTCGTTGACCGGAAGCGCCATCAGCCGGGCGGTTCCGTACTCGTCGGCAATGGCGCTGCATAGATCGGTGGTGAACGTGGCGATTCCACAATGCCGCGGAAGGTAGTTTCCGATTACCGCGATCCGGCTGGGCAGGGACGGTTTCGATTGCCATCGCACACTTGCAGCTGAAGTTTTTCCCCGCGGGAACAGGCGAGGGCTGACGACTTCCAGGGCCGGATTCGGGAACACTGTGATGGGTAGCGCCATTTTTCCTATTTCTGGTGAGAACAATTCTCCCTAACCAGCCCTTGCAAGGACCACAGAACGAATACGAAGACAGATTAAAGTTAGCCTCTTGTCAGTATTCAACGAAAATGGATTGCGTACTGGTCACAATTGACCAGAATCCTGGCGCGAGACGGCGCAAGGTCCAGCTATGAAAGTCCAATCGAAGAAAGAGTTGGCGGTTCGCTGTCCTGCCCGCGGCGCGAAACCCGGCGAAAAATGTGAGCTGAGCACTGGCCAGCCCCGCACGGACCCGCATCGCGAACGCCGAGCACCAGTCGAGGAAAAGTAAGCGGTTCAGGATCTTCAGGTCAGGCGCGGGCTCGACCGGAACTGGTCTCATGCGCTAAGAACCGGCGCTATGAACCAACACGCAAGCAAGCCGCGAACCGAAGCAGCCCTCAGCCTTTGGCCCATTCCGCGTTGTGCTGGGAAGTATGCCGAGCCGCGTGGCCATCCAAAAAGCAGCTCTCCTGCATGTGGCGCGAGTGCGCGGAAACGGTCACATAAGGCACTCCCAGAAAGCGCCGAACAACGATCCCCGTGACCTCTAGGCCATTGAAATGTTGCGGCTTCACTTTCGCTAGAATGCGCGTCAGCGCTTCTTGGATTTTCTCGGCCCCAATCGTTCCAAAGAACGATGCCTTGAATTCTGGAGCCATGAAAAAGAAATTCCATCCCGCAGCATGGATCTTGCGATCTAGAGTGGAGCCATCCACAATTTTGAGCAGACTCCACTCCCCGGAACAGGGCTCACTTTCCAACCCAAGAAGTTGAGGCTTCCCGGGCCATTCTTTCATCAGGATCGAGCCAACTTGAACCTTGCTGGGCATACTCTTTCTTACCCGAGGTGAGAATAGATTTCCGCTCTTCGCACCACCCATAATGGGCCACGCGACGAAAAGAAAATGCCCAAAAGTGACCACTCTTTCTGAAATTTGCCGAAGTTAAGAATAGGAAGTTAAGAATAGGAAGCTAAGAATAGTCTGTGACGATTCGAGCGTCCGAGATTCTCGCGAACTGGCCCGTCCGAGGGCTATCATTGAAGTAGGAAGTGAGCACCCAGGTGGCAGCAAAAAGGAAAAACCGATTCGACCCCAAAACCTTCCTCGCGACCATGGGTGTGGGCAGGAAGATATTGGCAATTCCAAAAAAGCAAACGATATTTGCGCAAGGAGACGGCGCGGACGCTGTCTTTTACGTCCAAAAAGGTAAGGTGCGGCTCACCGTGGTGTCGAAGGTCGGCAAGGAAGCCACAATCGGGATCGTGAGCGAGGGCAACTTTTTTGGAGAGGGCGCGCTGGCAGGCCAGCTTCTACGGATGGGTTCGGCGGCGGCCATGACGGATTGCGAGATTCTCCGGGTGGAGAAGAGCGCGATGATGGAAGCCCTTCGCCGCGAACGCGCTCTTTCCGAGATGTTCGTGGCTTATTTACTGGCGCGCAATATCCGTTACGAAGAAGATCTGGTCGACCAGCTGTTCAACTCCAGCGAAAAACGGCTGGCCCGGGTCCTGCTGCTGCTCGCTCATTTCGGCAAGGAGGGCATTCCGGAAACCGTAGTCCCCAAAATCAGCCAGGAAACCCTGGCCGAGATGGTTGGTACTACGCGCTCGCGGGTCAGCTTCTTCATGAACCGCTTCCGGAAGCTGGGCTTCATTCACTACGCTGGCGGCACAGACGGAGCGCTGCAGGTACACAGTTCGCTGCTCAATGTAATTCTGCACGATTGAGCGCATCTCGCGAACCACAGCGTCACCCTCTTTCGACAGCTTTCAGACCGCGCTGCGTCCGCTCAACAGATTGATAACCACCACAATCAAGGCAACGACCAGCAGTATGTGAATCAGACCACCGGCTATGTGCAGGCTAAAGCCCAGGATCCACAGAATCAGAAGCACAGCAACAATCGTCCAAAGCATGTCAGTCTCCTCAGTTCAACTTTCTCGTTCAACCTTTTGCGTTCAGCCTTGTGGTGCATCCTTCCGCCCAGCGGGAACACCTCTGAGCGGCTTTCCGCACTCCAGGCACAATCTTTTGGCTCGCGGCGTGATCAACCCGCAGAACGGGCACATCCTTTGTGATCGAACTTCCTGCGGTTTCAACGTCGCGACCAACTTCTCGAGCGAATCAGGCAAGGCAGCGAGCCATTTACGAACTCGATTGCGGAGCGGAGGATGATAGGGTTCCATCAACGCACCTTCTTGTTTTCCCCCAGACGCCTGGGAACATTTCATCACCGGGCAGGAAACGGAGTGAGCAAGCGTCTCGCGAATCACACCCCCGACATCGAATCGTGACATTTCAAGGCGAAGAATTCTGAGCAGGATTGCTCACCTGCCGAAAAAACGTTCGGCCCGGCAAGATGAGAATTGATTCATCTGCCATGATGCGAAAACGAAGTGAGCAATTCAGATCAGCTATTGTCAGAGGCCTGCGCGATCATCACTGCGGAGGCGGGCACTTCTGCTGGTTTCCTGAACTAAGTCAGCCATCTGGGGTTCTCTCCTCTTAAAGTTCTGCAATTCAGTTCTGCAATCCGAAAGGAATAATTTGATGAAGAAGACAATTTCGCTGCTGTTGATGAGCATGATGGGCCTGGTCGGCACGTACGCCTTCGCCGGCTCTGACCGGGAAGACGCGATCGACCGCATGCAAAGGTCCGTGGAAGTTCTGCAGTCGATTATGGCGGCGCCTGACAAAGGCATTCCCGAGGACGTGTTGAACGCCGCCAAGTGCATCGTTGTAGTGCCAAACTTGCTTAAAGGCGGCTTCATCATTGGCGGCAAACACGGCCGCGGAGTGGCCTCGTGCCGCACGCCGGAAGGCTGGAGCGCTCCCGCATTCGTTTCGGTCGGTGGTGGCAGCTGGGGATTGCAGATCGGCGTTGAAGGCGTGGACCTGGTCATGCTCGTCATGAACGACCGTGGTCTGCAGCATCTGCTTTCATCCAAGTTCGAACTCACCGGTGAAGGATCGGTGGCCGCAGGCCCAGTCGGCCGTCACACCTCCGTCGGAACGGACATATTGCTCAACACGGAAGTGTTGACCTACTCGCGCTCGAAGGGTGTATTCGCCGGCCTGACGCTGGAAGGTGCGGTAATCGAGCAGGACAACGACTCGACTCGCGCTATTTATGGCCATCACATGATGTTCCGCAACATTCTTTCAGGCCGTGCGACAACTCCAGAAAGCGGACAGGCGTTTGTGCAGGCTGTATCTGAAGCCGGCCACCAGGCCCACGTCGCGGAAGCGAGATAAGACAGCAAGCAATCATTTGCATTGGAACGCAATCAGCAACCAAGCTTTGTGGCTGACCGGAACCACAGACCAGTTCCGGTCAGCGCCACAAAGATGTCTACGACGGCCTCTCGACACCGAGGGGACGAACCCTCCGGAAGGCGGACAACGTGAACGTGAGTCAACGGAAGTGTCTTTGGGCACCGGCGGCCTGTCTCTCTCTTTCCATCTGTCTTTGTCTCTGGTCTCTTCTGGGCTTTTCTCAATCCTCCGATCTTGCACAAAACGCGGGCGGCCAAAATCTGGAAGCCTGCAAGGCTGGGCGTGCGGACTGCGATCAGTCTAGGCTGACAGCGACACAATTGACGGAAGTGGCTTCCGCCAGCCATGAGCGAAATGTTGCGAACTGCAGAAATGGCTACGATTCCTGCGACCATTCGAAACTCTCCGATCCCGAAGCTGTGGCGTTGGCGGTGGCCGATCATAAGCGTAATGTCGCCGACTGCAACGAAGGAACGCAATCTTGCAACCCCTCCAAACTGACGCCGGCCGAAGCGCGTGATTCGTCCGCGGCGGCTCACCGGCGTAACCTCGCCGACTGCAAGGACGGATCGGGGGCATGCGACCGCTCGAAGCTGACCCCGGCGGAAATCGCCACCGCGGATGGTTCCAGGCAGCAACTCAACGCATCCGACTGCAAGAACGGCACCGGGCTTTGCGATCATTCCCATCTGACTCTTTCGGAAACGAAGGAGGCAACCACCGCACGACACCAGCGCAACGCACAAAACTGCGTGAATGGCTGGGATGACTGCGATCACTCCATGCTTGCCCCCTCCGAAGCAAAACAAACTGCCTTCCTGGAACACCAGCGCAACCTGTCTGCCTGCAGGGACGGGCAGGAAACCTGTGACTACTCGAAACTTAGTTCCACGGAAACCAAGGTGCTGGCCGACGCCGAACACAAACGCAACTATGTGGCTTGTCTGAAGGGATATGGCTACTGCGACCGCTCCCGGCTTACATCGGAAGAGACTCGATCGCTCCAACCGAAGGGACGTTGATTCGCAAACATTGATTTGCGGAAATTGATTTCTGGAGGTCGCGAGAGATCGGCGCGACGCATAAAACTATGATTCAACGACAATGTCCGGAATGTACGAGCGAATTAGTAAGAGCCCGGCGTGCCGACAATCAACACGAGACCGGGATGGCAGCCTTTTCCTCTCCTGGCTGGCGCTGCAGCGTGTGTGGGGGCGAATTTACCACGGAGCAGGTCCGCGAAAGCAAACGGTCAAAGTCCATCGCAGTCGAGCCCGCGTAGACGGGTCTTGCCGTCTGGCTCACTTTATCAACGCGCTGCTGCCAGGTTTGCGTTCCAACTCGCTGCACCGCCTCCTCCGAAGAAACTAAGAAGCTCTGCCGCTACTATCTCAGGATTGTTCAGGGAATAAAGTGTCCTGAGTCGACCATGATGACTTTGGATTGTGGAATCAAAGCCGAAGCTCGCCGCGCGAACACTTCAAGTATGGCGGCGTCGCGCGAGCCCTGAAAAATAAGCGTCGGAATCAGAAGCTGTGGCAACATCGACCGAATCGAAGCCAGAATCTCCGCGGGATCCCCAAACCTCAGCACCGACATCAAACGCCACGCGCCCAAGAACCAGATTTGAGATTGTCATGTCGGCCGGTCAGCATCCGGGATTTTCCGGCTAAATTTCTTCGCCAAGAATGCGCGCTAGTACGAATGCGTTATTGACCCGCCACCAGAAATCCCCTGACAATCCAAAACCAACTCGAGTGGCGATCGGTTTTCAAGAAAACGCAGAGTTCGCATGCCAGGTTCTCTCCGGGCTCGTGCGTAGGGCATCACGGCTTTCGGAAGTGCGGAGACTTTCAGACTGGGGATGATATGAAATCGCGATTTGCATGCTGCCTGGGCTTTGGGATAGCCCTATCTTTACCGGGCCTCGTCTTCGCTCAACAACCTGCCCCGCCGGCGGATTCGTCATCGGCGCCCGCACCGCCGCAGGCAATGTCGGCGCCTGCGCAAACCACTCCGGCCACGCCCCCCAAGCACATGCTTGGTCCGCTCGAGATTTCGGTCAACTGGCGCACTCGTGCGGAGGGTTGGAACTGGTTCGAGGGCGCCAGCGGGAACAGTGATTACGGCTTCTGGGATTCTTTGCTACGCGTCGGCATCGGGCAAACTGGGGAACACTTTGATTGGTTCCTCGAAGGCGAACAACCTTCGATTCTAGGTCTGCCAGACGACGCCGTGGTAGCGGCTCCGCAGGGCCAACTCGGCCTGGGCGGAAACTACTATGCGGCGAACCACAATCACACCAACGTCGCCAACGGATTCGTGAAGCAGGCGTTTGTGAATTTCAAGAACCTCGGACCGGCGGGCATAAAACTCGGCAGGTTCGAATACTTTGATGGTCTTGAAGTCACACCTAAGGATCCGCTGCTGGCGGCCGTGATTCAGACGCGCATTTCGAGCCGCCTGATCTCAAATTTCGGCTTTGCAGCCGTGCAACGCACCTACGATGGCGTTCAACTTACTGCGAACTCCGGGCAGAACAACGTTACCCTGTTCGGCGCGCGGCCCACGCAGGGCGTATTCCAAGTGAAGGGAATGGACGAACTGGATGTGGACACCTACTACGGCGCTTACACCCGGTCGGTGACAAGCGGACAGAGCGCGGGCGAGCTGCGAGTGTTCGCTCTGGGTTATCTCGATCACCGCACAACAGTGCTCAAAACTGATAACCGCTCCGCGGCGGTTCGCGCAACCGACCTGGGCAAGATTGAGATTGCGACGTGGGGAGCCGATTACGTTCACGTTTTCAACACCAGCGACGCCGGCAAGTTTGACTTTCTGGTTTGGGGCGCTCTGCAAACTGGTTCCTGGGGCAGTCTTACGCAACATGCCAGCTCGTTCGTGACCGAGGCCGGGTGGGAAGTACCCGTCCACGTGCTGAAGCCGTGGGTTAGCGCAGGCTATTCGTACGGAAGCGGGGATGGGAATCCCAGTGACTCTCGTCACGGCACGTTCTTTCAGGTCCTGACCACGCCGCGGCAGTACGCGCGCTTCCCTTTCTACAACATGATGAATAACGAGGACTTATACGGCAGCCTGAATCTTCGTCCGGTCTCGAAGCTGTCTCTTCGCAGCGAAGTGCACACGCTGCGGCTGGCGAACTCACATGATCTCTGGTATTCCGGTGGGGGCGCGTTTCAGCCCACGACGTTTGGTTACACGGGCCGGCCGAACAACGGCCACCGTGGTCTGGCCAACGTCTGCGATCTCAGCGCCGACTACCAAGTGACCCGGTCTTTCGGCACCACTTTGTACTATGGCCATGCGTGGGGCAAGGGTGTGATTTCGGCGATTTATCCGAACGATGCGAACGGACAACTCATCTTCCTGGAGACCAACTTTCACTTCTAGAGCCGCTAATATAATTCCATTATTGACCCGCGGCGCCCAAGATGTGATCGTAATCACATTTTGAAATGAGCCTGGTTCTCGGGGAGAGCGGTAATGGCAGTTTCGAATCCTGCGGTTCTCGACGTTCATAACGCGCCAGGGGCGAACGCCAGCTTCTATGAGAAGCTCAATACGCGCTGGCACGAGCGCGGACTGCAACTTTTCATGTTCATCGTGCTGGCGCATTGGGCCGAGCATCTGGTCCAGGCTTACCAGATTTACGTGATGGGATGGCCGCGTCCGAGAGCTCTGGGCCTGCTGGGTTTGTGGTATCCGTGGCTGATCCAAACGGAAGCCTTGCACTATGGCTACGCCCTGGTGATGCTCGTTGGCATTTGGGTGTTCCGCAAAGGCTTTACCGGCGTCTCGCACACCTGGTGGATGGTGGCGTTCTGGATTCAATTCTGGCATCACATTGAGCATTTCCTGCTGATCTACCAGGCCACGACGCATCACAATTTCTGGGGTAAGCCGGTGCCCTGCAGCGTGTTGCAGCTGATCTTCCCGCGGGTGGAACTCCATCTTTTCTACAACTCGATCGTGTTCGTCCCAATGGTCATCGCCATGTACTACCACATGTTTCCTCCGCTGGGCGAGCACGGCAACATGGCCTGCACGTGCGAGTGGGGTCGCGACGATTCCGCGAAAGCTGCCTGACCCAGGTGTGGCGAAGCACTTTGAAGCAGCAACTGGCGAGATCGCTCGCAGTATTTGCCTGCGCGGCAGCCCTCCTCATCGCGAGCTGTTCGCGACCGGTAGGATCTTCAGCTTTTGTCGCGATCGAACACGAAATCTCGCCAGAACCAGCACGGGTTGGACCCGCCACGGTCAGTTTGAGGTTGGCCGATTCCGCCGCCAAGCCGATTACCGGCGCGCGTATTGCAATTGAGGCTGACATGTCGCACCCGGGAATGAGTCCCCGGTTCGCAGAGGCGAAAGAAACAGACCATGGGCGCTATGAGTTTCAGCTGGAGTTTCCGATGGCGGGGGACTGGGTTATCCTCCTTCATGTCACGCTGCCCGACGGGAAGAAGCTGGAACGACAGTTCGACGTGAGGGGCGTCCGACCCAACTAGGCTTGCTGTTGAATCCATCCTCCATCCCGGCTCTGGAAACTTCAGATTCGCTCCCCTTTGATCTGATGCGTGTGCCCGGCCTGGGCCATTTATTTCGCTGGCGCTATGCCCGGCCCGTGCTTCAGGCCCCGTTGCTCGTACTTAGCATCGTGATGATTCTGCACGGGTTGTTCGGGCCGTCCCTGGCGCCAAAGAATCTGGCCACAACCCTCAGCTGGCTTCACTTTCGCGGCGCGCTGGTGCTTGTGTTGCTCTGCGCGGGGAATTTTTTCTGTCTTGCTTGTCCTTTCATGCTGGTGCGTCAATGGGCGCGTCGGCTCTTTAAGCCTCGGTTCAACTGGCCTCGAGCCCTGCGCAACAAGTGGCTTTCGGTTGGTCTTTTTATCCTGATCCTTTTTACTTACGAACTGTTCGATCTGTGGTCGTCGCCGTGGTGGACGGCGTGGCTGATTGTCGCCTACTTTCTTTCGGTGCTGGTGGTTGACGGATTTTTCAAGCACGCTTCGTTCTGCAAGTTCGTATGCCCCATCGGACAATTCAACTTTGTGGCTTCCACACTCTCGCCGTTCGAAGTGAAGGTCCGCGAGCAGGATGTCTGCACGCGCTGCCACACCAAAGACTGCATTCGTGGCCGGCGTGAGCCCGTCTCCGATCTCGTGACGATCCGCGGCTGCGAGTTGGCTCTGTTTCAGCCCAGCAAAGTCGGCAACATGGATTGCACTTTCTGTCTCGACTGCGTCCATGCCTGCCCTCACGACAACATCGGCATCTTGAGCCGGATGCCGGCGAGCGAGTTGATGGTGGACCCGCTCCGGTCAGGCATCGGATATTTGTCACGCCGCAAAGATATCGCAGCGCTGGCGATCGTATTTACTCTGGGCGCGCTGCTGAATGCTTTCGGGATGGTCAGTCCCGTCTACGCGGTGGAGCG
Organism: Candidatus Sulfotelmatobacter sp.; assembly: GCA_050014115.1. Classification (GTDB taxonomy): domain Bacteria; phylum Acidobacteriota; class Terriglobia; order Terriglobales; family Acidobacteriaceae; genus Sulfotelmatobacter. The sequence goes on from JBEKDY010000005.1 coordinate 32,812, forward strand.
TTGGCTGGGACGAATGCTGCATGTGAGTCATGAAGCCCCTGTGCTGGGCGTGATCTTCGCGTTTTTTCTGATCCTGGAGCCGATTCTGTTGCTGGGACTGGCCGCGTGGTTAACGCGGATATGGGCCGGCATGCGGCAAGGCCTGTTACCCCTAGCCGTGCGCTACGCCTACGGATTGGTTCCTCTAGGCTTCGGGATGTGGCTGGCTCATTATTGTTTTCATTTTTTGACGGGACTCTACACGGTGATACCGGTTACTCAGAATGCGATCGCCAGCCTGGGGCGGCCGTTGCTGGGCGAGCCGCGTTGGACTTTGACGGGCCTGCCCGCCAACGTCGTGCAAGTGATTGAGATCGGATTCCTGCTGCTCGGGTTTGCAGGTTCTCTGGTGGTGACCTACGGCCTGGCGGAAGACGATTTTCCGGATCGGCCGTTGCGGGCGTTCCTGCCGTGGGCAGCGGTTTGCCTCATTCTCTGGTGCGCATCGATGTGGCTGATGTTTCAGCCGATGGAAATGCGCGCCACGCTGATGAGCGGATAGCCGGTTCAGAATTTTGTCTTAGAATTTCACTTTTGATTCTTGCTCGGGTGCATGGCGGTTACGTGGCGTTCGTTCAAGAGCATGCTGGATCGCCCTAGAAACGCGAAAAGAAATTCGGTTGGGCTTCTGTTTGTGCTCTTGCTGCTGTTGCCTGTGTCGGCGAGCGCCCACAATGGCCCGCCGTTTCCGATTATTGAGAATAAGAAAGTAGGGCCTTGTATAGTTGCCCTCTGGACTCATCCCGACGTTGGCACTGGCGCGTTTTACGTTTTTGTAGAACCCATGCCGGGCGGTTCGATTCCGAATGACTTGAAGATCACAATCGGAGTGCAGCCGCTAACCGGCCGCCTCCCGGAAGTGCTTTACACGGCCGAGCGCGTGAAGTCGAGGGGCCCGCTGCAATATAACGCTCGGGCCGCCTTCGATCGACAGGAATTATGGCGCGTGCGCCTCGTGGTGCAGAGTTCGCAGAGCAGCGGCGAAGCAACGACCCAGGTGGAAGTGACTCCTCCGGGGTTCGGCCGGTGGGACCTTTTGTTTTATCTTTTGCCGTTTCTTCTTGTGGCATTCTTGTGGTTCCGCGGAATTTCGCGCGTAAGGAGGCGCAGAAACGAACAATTAGGGAAAGGGGCTGGAACACCCACTCCCGCATAGAATGCGGGCGATGCGGACGCTCCCGATTGACTTGCGATCGGAAAACTACTTTCGATGGAGACTATTTTCTTGATGGGCATTCACTCGTTCCGTTCTTGCAACCGCGCTGTCGCCGTGTGCGACCAACGGTCCGTCCAGTTCCGGCGAGTGGTGGCGTTACTGCTTCTGGCAGGCCTTGCATCGCTGCTTTGCGCATGCCACTCCGGCCCCAGGCTGCCGGAGAAGGGATCGAAAGCCTACGCCGATGTTGTCTCCGCATTCTATGTGGGTTTGGCGGCACTCCAGGTCGGCGATGACGTTCACGCCGAGAGCAAACTTTCTGAAGTAACTGAGCTCGTGCCCACCGAGCCCGCGGGATGGGCGAACTGGGGAGTGCTGGCATTGCGCGAGAGGGATTATGACGCGGCCGCATACCGGTTCGAACGGGCGCGCGGTCTGGCGCCGCGCAACGATCATATCTACCAACTGCTCGGAATCCTTGAAGGCGATCGCGGCCATTCCGCGCAGGCGATCGCCAGCCTGCGGAAAGCGGTGGAGCTGAATCCGAAGAATATGCGGGCCGCTTATGCGCTTGCGGAAGAAATCGAACGCGAGAGCGACACCAACAGCGAAGCTGACTTTCAGAGAGTGATTCAGACAATTCTGGCCGCGCAGCCAGACAATCTGGCGGCTCTGCTGGAACTTGCCCGCATAGCTGCGAAGCGCGGCGATGCCGGCACACTGAGATCAGCCGTGGCGCGGATCAGCGACCAGTCCTCCACATGGCCCGCGGAAGTGAAACAGCAGCTGGCCGCAGTGCAAGCTGCAGAGGCGGGCACCGATTTGCACGCGGCCGCCACACGAACCACTTTTCTGCGCAACGTGCTCATGCGCGTTCCCGAGTACCGCCAAAGTCTCTCCCTCATCAAGGCCCCCGCTGGTGAAGAAGCGCAGCCCTTCACTCATTTCGTGCGATTGGAATCGCCTGTGTTCAAGCCAGCGCCCGCCGACACAGCCATCCAATTCGCCGATCAGCCCGTCGGCGATGCAGGCAATCGCCGCTGGAATTGGATCGGAGCCATCCAACTCGGCAGCGCAGGCGCGCCCGTGATTGCCGAAGCCGATGGCCGCGAAGTGCATTTATCCACGGGGGCGACCCTTCCCTTTCCGGGCGGAGCGTCCCACGTTCCGCCCACGCCTGAGGGAATTCTGCAAGTCGACTTCAACTATGACTTCAAGACTGATCTGGTGCTGGCGGGCGCCGGCGGCGTGCGTTTGTTTCGCCAGGACAGTCCGAGTGCATTCACCGATGTAACCGCGGAGACTAGGTTGCCGAAGTCCGTGACCAATGCGGGCTACACGGGCGCGTGGGCGGTCGACATTGAAGCGGACGGTGATCTCGATATCGTCCTGGGCGCGAACGAGGGATTGCCAGTCGTGCTGCGAAACAACGGCGACGACACATTCCTGCCGATTTATCCGTTTGCAGGAATTTCAGGCATGCGCGGATTCGCGTGGGCTGATTTTGATGGTGACGGCAATCCTGACGCCGCCATCATCGACGGTGCGGGACGCCTTCACGTCTTCATGAATGAACGCCAGGGCCAGTTCCGCGAGCGCGCGCTGCCCGCGGGATTGCCCGTCGTGAAGACGATTGCGGTCGCCGATGCCAACAACGACGGTGTGCTGGATTTGTTGGCGTTGCAAGCCGATGGCGTCATCCTCCGAATCTCCGACAAGAACGATGGAGAAAGCTGGGAGACGGCGGAGATTGCGAGGGTCCCAAACGCAACCGTAAATCTCGCGGGGGATGTACGCTTGCACGTCGCTGATCTTGATAACAACGGAGCGCTCGATCTGCTCCTGGCTCCCGGTACACCACCATCTAATTCCAGCGCTGCCGGCGCTCTGATTTGGCTCGGCAATGACAACGGTAAGTTCGTGCTGTTGGACCACCCGGCGGGGCCGGCGATGGTGTTTGACGCGGCGGACCTGCGCGGAAATGGCAAGCTCGATCTGCTCGGCCTCTCCGCCGACGGACAGCCGGTGCAGGCCATGAACGAAGGATCTAAGAATTATCACTGGCAGGTGGTCCGGCCGCATGCCGTGCAAGCCGTGGGCGACCAGCGCATCAACCCGTTTGGCGTTGGCGGTGAAATTGAAATTCGCTCCGGCTTGCTGGTGCAGAAACAACCCATCACCGGTCCGCAACTTCATTTCGGACTAGGCGACCAAACCGAAGCTGAGGTCGTGCGCGTGGTCTGGCCGAATGGAACCGTGCGCGCCGAATTCGGAGTGAAAGCAGACATGGAAGTTGTGACTGAGCAACGTTTGAAAGCGTCTTGCCCATTCCTCTTCGCTTACAACGGAAAGCAGATGGAGTTCGTGAAAGACGCGGTGCCCTGGGGCTCCGCGATTGGTTTACGCATCAATACTCTCGGCTCCGCGCAGATCGCGGCGACCGGTGAATGGTACAAGATTGGCCGCGACCAACTCGTGCCGCACGACGGCTATTACGACCTGCGCATCACAGCGGAATTGTGGGAAGTCTATTACTACGACTACCTGGCGCTCATGGCGGTGGACCATCCCGTGGGCACAGAGATTTTCGTCGATGAGCGTTTCGTGATTCCGCCGTTGAAGCTTGGCCTCACTACCGTGAACACTCCGCACAAAATTGCGCAGGCCATCGACGATACCGGCCACGATGTTACCGACATTGTCAGCACGCTCGACGGCAAAGCCCTTGCCAGCTTTGGCCGCGGCCAGTATCAGGGCATCACGCGCGATCACTATCTCGAAGTCGATCTCGGCGAGGACGCGCCTAGAAGCGGTCCGCTTTATCTGATTGCTCAGGGATCGATTCACGACACCGAGTCCTCAGTGAATGTAGCGATCACTCAGGGCAGTCGCTGGCGCGCCCACGGGCTGAGCCTGGAAGTCCCCGACGGACGTGGCGGTTGGGTCACCGCTCAGGACAATCTGGGCTTCCCCGCCGGGCGCAAAAAGACGATTCTTTTCAATCTGACGAACATCTTTCGGCCCGGAACTCCGCGCCGCGTGCGGATCCGAACGAACTTGGAAATTTATTGGGATGCGATTCACTGGGCGCAAGGCGCACCGGAGACTCCGTTGAAGACAGTCACACTCAACCCTACCGTGGCGGATCTGCATTATCGTGGATATTCCGTCATGCACATGCCCGGAGCCGCGCGCGCGCCCGAGGTTCCCAATTACAACCAGCTTGAAGGGACCAAACAGCACTGGCGCGACTTGATCGGCTACTACACACGTTATGGCGACGTCCGCGAACTCGTTGACCACATCGACGATCGTTACGTGATTGTCAATTCAGGCGACGAACTGTCCCTGCGCTTTGCCGAGCAGCCGCCACCGGCCGCGGGCTGGGTGCGCGATTTCGTAATCGTCGGCGACGGCTGGATCAAAGACGGCGACTACAATTCTACTTTCTCGAAAACAGTGCTGCCTCTGCCCTATCACGCGAAGAATGAATACACGACCCGGCCCGGCAGCCTTGAGGATGAGTGGGTCTACCGGCAACATCCCGACGACTGGAAAACTTACCACACGCGCTATGTCACTCCTGAAGTTTTCAAGAACGCATTAAGGGATGATCCCGACCGGGATGAACCCGGTCGGGGTGCAAACGGAAAATGACAGGCAACCGGATCGCAAGAGTTCTGGTCGGCGTCTTTTTTGTAGCGCTATTGGCTACGCCTTTCCTTATCAGGCGGATTTCGGCCGGCCGTGAAGCCGATAGATCGAAGGCCGACGCGATGACCGCATTAGCTCGGCACGGATTCTATCTCGAAGAAATCTCGCGTGCGGCCGGCATTAATTTTATCCATCAGTCTCCCAAGCTCGATCCAAGGCTGGATCCCATCATGCCGGAAGTCGCCTCGATGGGAGCATCCGTGTCGATCGTCGATTTCGATCGCGACGGCTGGCCTGACATCTACGTGACGAACAGCGCCATCGGCAGTAAGAACGCCCTCTATCGCAACATGCATGATGGCACCTTCAAAGACGTTGCCGGCGAGCTGGGCATCGCCGATGTTAACCAGCCCGGCACCGGAGTTTCCACCGGCGCGGTCTGGGGCGACTATGACAACGACGGATATGAAGATTTGTTCCTGATCAAGTGGGGGCGACCTGAGTTATTTCACAACGATCAAGGCCATGGTTTCACGCGCGTAACCGAGCAGGCAAGCCTGCCCCCGTGGATCAACGCGAACACGGCCATCTGGTTCGATTACGACGGTGACGGACTCCTCGACCTTTTCGTTGGCGGCTACTATTCGGAAAATATCGACCTTTGGCATCTCAGCACGACGCGGATCATGCCCGAGAGTTTCGAATATGCGAAAAACGGAGGCCGCAAATATTTATTTCACAATCTCGGCAACGGCAAGTTCGAAGAGGTCAGTTCGAAAGTTGGCATCAACAGCCGCCGCTGGGCCCTGGCCGCCGCCGCGGCAGATCTGCGCGGAACCGGACACCCTGATTTATTTGTCGCGAATGATTACGGAGTGTCCGAACTTTATTTCAATGACGGCAAACGATTCCACGAAGTCGGCGAACAGACAGGCGTCGGCTTCGCCCCCAAGAGCGGCATGAATGCTGCCTTTGGCGACATACTCAATCAGGGCCGGTATGCAGTTTACGTGTCCAATATTTCGGAGGACGGGATCCTCATCCAGGGAAATAATTTATGGGTGCCGAAAGAAGGCTCTGCGGGCGATGCCATTAAGTATCAGAATCTGGCGCGCGACTTCGGCGTAGAACTTGGCGGCTGGAGCTTCGGCGCGCAGTTCGGTGATCTGAATAACGACGGAACCCTCGACCTGTATCTGACGAACGGCTACATCTCGCTCGACAGGAATCGCAGTTACTGGTATGACTTCTCGAAAGTGGCCGGCGGAAACAGCACCATCATCGGCGACGCGAAAAACTGGCCCGCATTTGACGGACGCAGTTTGTCAGGCTATCAAAGCAAACGAGTCTGGCTCAACGATGGTGCCGGCAAGTTTGTCGATGTCGCCCAGGCCGTAGGCGCAACCGATATTTACGACGGACGTTCCGTTGCGCTAGTCGATTTGTGGAATCGCGGTGTGCTCGACGTCGTGGTTGCCAACCAGAACGGACCCTTGCTGCTTTACAAGAACACGGTCGTGCCCCAGAACGATTGGATCGAGTTCGAATTGGAAGGAACAAGTAGCAACCGCAGTGCAATCGGCGCCCAGGTCACATTATTCTGGAATGGTCAAAAGCAATTGCAAGAAGTTTCCGGAGGCAGCGGTTTCGCCGCCGAAAACGACCGGCGTTTGCATTTCGGCCTGGGCACAAACCCACAGATCGACAAGGCCATAATTCGCTGGCCCTCCGGCACAATTCAGACCATCGACAAGCCCGCAGCGAACCAGTTGCTCAAGATGAAGGAGCCCGCGTGAGCCAGCAGATCGGTGCGCCAATCTCTGCGCAATCGCAAGGCGAGGCACCTCAGGCGCCCGGCCACCGGAGAACCCTTTTCAGCCTGGATAACCGCTACATCGCGCCCGCTTTCATCACCTGCATTCTTCTGGCCGGGCACCTGTCATTCGGCATTCTAGAGAGTTACCAGAAAACGTTGCTCGCAATCGTTACAAGCATTGCGCTCGAACTCGTGCTTGGGCGCATTTTCTTTCACAAATGGCTGCATCCTGCCAGTGCTTACATCACGGGCATCAGCGTCGGCATCCTGGTTCGTTCGCCGGCGTTCTGGCCCTACGCGCTGTGCAGCGCGATCTCGATCACTTCCAAGTATGTGTTGCGCGTGAAGGGCCGCCATATCTGGAATCCCTCCAACTTCGGCATCTCCGTAATGCTTTTTCTGGCTGCCGAAACCGTGGCAACGCTCAGCATCCAGTGGGGCAATTATCTCTTGCCTATGCTGGTGATCTGGGCGCTTGGTTCGGTCATCATCTGGCGTTTGCGGCGATTTCACATCACGGGCATTTATGTCGCATCATTCGTCGTGTTCGCATTTATGCGAAGCTGGATGACGGGCAGCCCCTGGCAATCGGAGATCGCGCCCATCACCGGTCCTATGTATCAACTGTTTATCTTCTTCATGATCACTGATCCAAAAACCACGGTCCGGTCGCGACGCGGCCAATGCGTCGTCGTGTTCCTGGTGGCGCTGTTGGAGATGGTGCTCCGCCTGTACCAGGTTGTCTATGCGCCTTTTTATGCTCTCTTCATCGTAGGTCCAACTGCCATGCTGGTCGAGATTTGGCTGGATTCGCGCCGCGCGCACGTCGCGGCACCGATGGTGGCGCAGTGATTCTTCGCGAGAGAAATCTTCAATTGTTACTTCCACGGCGCGGGGTCGTTCTTTTTCTCCTGGCTGCTCTCCTGGCATTGTCGGGCTGTCACCAAAAGCAACCCAGCGAGCCCAAAGCTGCTCCGGTGGCAGAAGTGCCTGTTCCCACGCCACCAGCATCTCACCCTGCATCTCCATTGCCGGAAGCGACAGCTATTCCTTCTCGCCCTTCGGGCCCAATCGAATTCACAGATGTAACGACTCAGGCCGGCATCCACTTCAAACACAACAGCGGCGCGTTTGGAAAGAAATATCTTCCTGAGACCATGGGCAGTGGCGCGTGCTTTCTCGATTACGACAACGACGGCTGGCAGGATATTTTGCTGGTCAATTCAATGGACTGGCCCGGACATAAGTCTGGCAAGTCCTTCCCCGCTCTCTATCACAACAATCGAGACGGAACCTTCACCGATGTAACGCGGCAGGCCGGACTCGCGATTGAAATGTACGGACTCGGCTGCGCGGTCGGCGACTTTGATAACGACGGCAACGTCGATATCTACATCACCACGGTTGGTTCCAACCATCTTTTCCGCAATCTTGGGAATGGCAAGTTCGCTGACGTAACCGCGAAAGCAGGCGTCTCCGATCCAGGATTTTCCGCAAGCGCTGTCTGGTTCGATTACGACAACGACGGCAAGCTGGATCTTTTCGTCGCCCACTATATCGACTGGTCGATCGAGACCGATCAATACTGTTCGCTCGATAACAAGAACAAGTCTTATTGCACTCCGCAGAGATACAAGGGACAAAGCTCCACTCTGTTTCACAACAAGGGCGACGGAACATTCGAGAACGTGACGCGGCGCGCCGGTCTTTACGATCCTACGAGCAAAGCCCTCGGCGTCGCGCTGCTGGATTATGACAACGATGGCTGGCTCGATCTTTTCGTTTCCAACGACACCGAGCCCAACAAGCTCTATCACAACAATCACGACGGCACTTTCACAGATGTCGCCGTGGCTGCGGGTGTGGCCTATAGCGAAGCCGGCACGGTGCGCGCCGGCATGGGCACCGATGCCTCAGATTACGATGACTCCGGATGGCAGAGCCTGGTGATCGGCAACTTCACCAACGAGGGGATGGCGCTTTACCACAACGACGGCTCGGGCTTGTTTACGGACGAAGCCCCCGCTACAGGCCTTAAGAGAATATCGACGAAGTCCCTTACCTTCGGCACTTTCTTTTTTGACTATGATCTCGACGGCCTTCCCGATATTCTCGCCGTTAACGGCCACGTCTCCGACGACATCAGTGTGGTGCAGCCCAACGTCAAGTATGCGCAACCGCCCCACCTCTTCCGGAACCTGGGCAAGAATAAATTTGAAGAGGTCACCGCGACACTTGGCCCCGCGCTGCAACGAGCAATCGTGGGTCGAGGCGCGGCCTATGGAGATTTTGACAACGACGGCGATCTGGATTTATTGATTACCACCAACAACGGCCCGGCACGCTTGCTGCGCAACGATAACGGAAACCAGAATGACATGCTGCGAGTGAAAACCGTGGGCACGCGGTCGAACCGCGACGGCATTGGCGCGAAGGTTACGGTAAAGACCAGCAAAGGAGCCCGTCTTTTTGGCATGGTGAAAACAGGTTCCAGCTATTTATCCCAAAGCGAGCTGCCGCTCACCTTCGGCCTCGGCAAGCCCGAACCCGGCAAGACCGTGAGCCTGGAGATTATTTGGCCGAGCGGCCAGAAAGACACTATTCCAGACATCAAGCCGGATCAGTTCATCACGTTGAAAGAAGGTAAAGGAATTATTTCGGCGCAGCCGATTGTCTTTGCCAGGCCCGCACCCGTTCATTCTTCGACGACGGCCTCTCCACAATAATAAAATTGATCACCGGCTCTTAGTAAGCTAATCATTTGCTCAGTCTCGCGAGAATCTCTTTTTGATTTTCGACGATCGTTTTAAGTGCGCCCTGGTTCTTCAGAATGCCCGTCTGATTCTTCAAAATACTGGCCTGGTTCTTCTTGATGGCGGTCTGATTCGCCCGAAGTTCAGCCTGATTGGCGATGATGGTCTTCTGATTCTTGATAATCGTCTTCTGATTCGCGATCACTTTGCTTTCTGACATTGTGTAAATGGCCTCCAGTCGCGCGGCGTCGTAACTTCCGCCAACGACCGCCGATTATAAATCGGCGAAACGCTTCGTCCCTAATGCGAAGGGAGTATCAGCCGTTGCGATCGCATATTGTGGAAATACAGTACACGCAGAGCAAACACAAAAATAGACATCGACGTCCGCTACTCAGCAAGAAACGCCCCGCCCCCAATCCAGAATTCCGCCAGCGACTTAAGATTCTTCTTGTAAGTGCGCGTCACCGTGTATTCCCTTCCGCCTTTCACCCGCAAACCGTATTCCCCCGTTACATACGGTTTGATCTCTTCGACGAACGAGGCATTCACCAGCACCGAGCGATGGATTCGAATAAACCCGTAAGGCCTGAGCTTCTCCGCGACAACCGAAATCGATTCCCGCAGCAGATACGATCCCGACTCCCGCTGCAGCAGCACATAGTTGCCCTCCGCTTGCACCGCGACCACATCGCCGGGATTGATGAACAGAATGCGGCCCTTCGATTTAATCGCGATCCTCGAATACTGCGGACGAGCCAGCTTTTGCAGCTGGGGCAAGGCTTCAATCAATTTCGAGGCGCGCTCGCCCTGGGCCCTTTGCACGGCCCGGTCCAACGCCTCTCCGATTCGTTCGTTCGAGAAGGGCTTCAGCACATAGTCTACGGCGTGTTTTTCAAAAGCCGCAATCGCGTATTCATCGTGCGCGGTTACAAACACAATGGAGGGCAGTGGCGGGTTTCTTCCCCTGAGTTGATCTGCGAGTTCTGTCCCCGACAACTCCGGCATGTTGATATCTAACAGCAAAACGTCATAGGACTCCGTCGCCAGTTTCTCGATCGCCTCGACCGCATCGTTGGCTGAATCAAAATGCTCCACGTCCACTCTTGCTGCCAGGACGTTTGCCAAAGCGGTTTGAGCCAGCGGCTCGTCATCCACGATCAGCACGCGCATGGGTTCCCTCTTCCATTTCCGTTCCCATCGGGTCGCAGCCTAAAGCCGGCAACTGCAGTGTCGCGGTCGCCGTGTGGTCATCAGCTTCGGCGAAAGTAAAAGTCGCCTCGTCGGAATACAGGTATCTCAGGCGCGCCTCCGTGTTTCTCAAGCCAACTCCCAGGCCCGGCGTGCGTTTGCCTCCAATGCTGTTGCGAATGCCAAGTTCAAGGACCCCGGCTCGCTTCCTTGATCTAATCTCCACCCAGCCACCGTCGCGCGAGCACGCGATCCCGTGCCGAACGGCATTCTCCACCAGCGGCTGCAGAATCAACTGCGGAACCAGGGCCGTCCCCGTGCCGGCATCGATCGACCACTCCACGTTGAGACGCGTTCCCAGGCGCATCGCTTCCAAATCGAGGTACTCTCTCACAAACTTCAGTTCTTCGTGCAATGGAATCAGATCCGAACTGCTGTGCTCCAGCGTGCCCCGCAACAGGCTGGAAAGCTTAACCACCATTCTCTTTGCGCTGCCCTGGTCGGTGTCAATCAACGTCGAGATGCCATGCAGTGTATTAAAAAGAAAATGAGGATGGAGCTGCATCTTGAGCGCCTGGAGCTCGCTGGCGGCCAGAGCCCGCTGAAAGTCGACGTTTTCCATCTCCTGCCTACGCAGCTTTTCGAAGTACCAGTAAGCGTGTGCGGCCGCCACGATCGCGATATACATCGTGATTTGATCGGCGAATCCCGAATGAATCAGCTCCAGCGGCCCGTGCTTCGTTCGTGGGACATATTGCTGCAGTGCCGCATCCCATGGCGGCAAAATGGTCCACCGGATACATGCATACAGAAGCATGAAGGGCCCTACGCCGAGGCAATAGATCAACAAATAGCGAAACCGATTTCGCGCCCCGCCGATCGAGCGACGCGCCAGATAAAAGATCGGCGGCGTCAGCAGAGCAAAAGAAAAGCCCCGTGATTCTGCCAGCAGCAGCATGTCGAACAGAGACGAGTTTATGTTCATCGCCTTGTCGAAGACGCGGTACTGCACGCCCGTCAACAAGGAAAGCCCGCACCACACGGCAATCGACAGGCCGTACGCGCGAACCACCGGCCGAAATTCTTTCGGCTTCATCCTCCGCATTTTATTCCCCTCGCCACATCCCCGGACGATAGAGATACAGAACTACAGGCAAACGCTTCGAGCATACTTGCATGAGGTGTGGCCTCAGACAAATGCGACCTGCACCAAACTCGTTCGGAAACAGCCCGGAGGACGCACGCTGGAGATAACACAGAAGTCTCGCCAAAACAATACCTCCGTTTTTTCGTAGACATTCATTGGCAAAATTCGCTTTCTGGTAGATGCGCCGCTGATTTCTACGGACAGACCCACCAGATGGCTCAAACCGCAAATCCTAATCCCGTCTGCCCAATATTCGGATTTGTAGGACCGCACCTTCCTTTTGTCTTGCCGTAACTCACACCGCAAGACTCGTTGCAGGTGGTCCTGCGACTGCACTAGACACTGCCAGTCAGAACGGTGTCAGTCAGTGGACTTAACAAGTGGAGATCAACAATGCGATTGAACACATCGATCAGGCTATTTGTTTTGGCAGCGGTGTTGCCCCTTGTGCCACCGGGCGTGCTGCTGTCGCAGAGTGCAACCGAAGGCGCCATCAGCGGAACAGTTACCGACGCGTCGAACGCCGTCCTCGCCAACACTGCCGTCACGTTGAAAAACTTGGACAAAGGTTACTCGCGCCAAACCTCCACCAACGCGCAGGGCATTTACCAGTTTCCCCTGGCCGACCCGGGAAACTATGAGGTTGTCATCGCCGCCGCCGGCTTCAAGCAATTTGGGAGCAAGGCAGCGGTGAATGTTGGTCAGGTGACCGTGGTCAATGCCAAGCTCGAAGTAGGTGCGGCCGGAACCACGGTGGAAGTCTCCGCCTCAGCACCGCTCATGGACACGGAAGCTGCCGACATGTCCACCTCGTTCGATCGCAACCTCGTCGAGAACTTGCCCAACGGGGGCAACGACCTGACCGCCGTCGCCTATACCGCGCCGGGAATTGTCATGAACAGCGGCGGCATGTACGGCAACTTCACCGCGAATGGCTTGCCCGCCACCTCGAACGTCTTCACGGTCGACGGCGAAAATCAGATGGACCCGTTCCTCAACTTGAACAACTCCGGTCCCACCAACCTGATGCTCGGGAAAAACAGCATCGACGAAGCAACCGTCGTCACCAACGCCTACTCCGGCCAGTACGGGCAACAAGCGGGAGCTCAGGTCAACCTGGTGAGCAAGGGTGGCACCAATAACTACCACGGCAACGTTCAATACCAGTGGACCGGACGCCTGCTGGATGCGAACGACTGGTTCAACACATTCTTCCAGCCGCAGCAGCCTCGTCCTTTTGCGAATAACAATCAGTGGGCAGCCTCTTTCGGCGGACCGATAAAAAAGGACAAGACCTTCTTCTTTATCGACACCGAAGGCATTCGCTACATTGTCCCCTCAACAACCACCGTATATACGCCGACCACCGCATTTCTGAATGACACCGTCAATATCGGCCTGCCGGCCGCCGGAGCATCTGCAGCCACAATCGCCACTTACGGGAAAGCAGCAGCGATCTGGGAAGCCGCTCCCGGCTTCAAGAACGGCGCCGCGATCGCGGCCAGTCAAAGCTGCATCGACCCTCTCACCGGAGCGCAGATCGACAACGGCCCCACCGCAACTGCCACTACCGGCTGCTTACAGTCCTACAGCGCCAGCCCTGCCCTGCCCGCGAAAGAAACGCTCCTGATCGGCCGCTTCGACCAGAATTTCGGAACCAAAGACCGTCTGTTTTTCCGTTTCGACATTGACACCGGTACGCAAGCCACTTACGCCGACCCGATCGATCCCGCTGCGTTTTCCGCCGCCAGCTACCAGCCCGAATACAACAACAGTCTGAACTGGTCGCACACCTTCAGCGGCAGCGCCAGCAACCAGTTCGTCGCAGCTGTCAGTTACTACCGCGCGATTTTCATCGAGAATACCAACCAGGCCACTTCCCCCTTTCCCTACGCCATGTTCGTGGGAACCACCGTCGGCGTTTCCAGCCCCTTTGGTCTGCCTTCCGCGACCGGCTTAAACGCTGAGAACTTTGCGTTCCCGCAAGGCCGCAACGTCACGCAATCGCAACTCGTGGACGATTTCGCCAAGACCCTCGGGACATCACCAACTATGACGCTTCTGAATTAGTGACCCCGTTGGTATATTCCGGGCTCGGCGATTTCTTCAGCGGCAACGCTTCCATCTACGCACAGAACAATCCTCTTCATCCCACGGCGCCCATGAACACTGGAGGCCTCGGTGTTTACGCTCAGGACGAGTGGGCCATCATGTCTCGACTCAAGCTGACTTTTGCCCTGCGCGCGGAGCACAATTTCAATCCCACCTGCGACATCGACTGTTTCACTCTGCCCAGCGCGCCGTTTTCGCAAATCAAAACCCAGGGTGTAAACACCCCTTACGACCAGGCGTTGCTCACCGGACGAAAAGATGCATTCGGTTCAGTCGACAGCATCAACTTCGCTCCGCGTTTCGGTTTTACCTGGTCGCCGCGAGCCGACAGCAGGACGGTAGTCAGCGGCGGCTTCGGAATTTTCTATGACGCCTTCCCGGCGTTCATCACCGACTCGTTCGTCAACCTCCCATACCTCGTTGGAGTAGATCTGTTCGGACCAGACATTGGCGGCGGCCCTGTGGCTTGGGGAGATCCCGCCGGTGCTGCGACCACCGTGACCAACACCGTGAACACCATCCGCAATGGAAATTCCGCACTCGGAATTCCCTCACTCGGAATTCCCTCCCTCGCCAACGGCCTCACCGTAAGCCAGCTTCTGGCCGCGGGAGGCGCACAGCCGAATATCACTGGATTCCCGACCAAGCTTCGCACTCCGCAATACCAGGAATGGAACTTCCAGGTGCAACAGGCAATCGACAGCAGAAGTAAGATCACGGTCGCCTACGTGGGTAGCCACGGTTATCACGAGCCCTACCCCAACAACACGCTGAACGCCACCACGGCAAGCGTTCCCGGCTTCGGCCCGCAGATTACCGGCTACGCCACCACCACACCCGATCCCCGCTTCGGTACGTTCACCGAATGGAATTCCGGAGCCGTATCCAACAACAACGAATTGACCGCCACCTTTACGCGCCGGCTGGGCGCCGGCTTCGTCCTGAACGCCAACTTCTCCTGGGCGCATACGCTCGACGAAATCTCCAACGGATCGCTCCTGCCCTCGAGCACAAGCGCCATCCAGGGGCAGATCAATCCGCTCAGCCTCCGCGCCAACAACTATGGCAATGCCGATTACGATATTCGCCAAAGCTTCAACGCGAACTACGTTTGGACCGAGCCGTTCCACTTCCAGAACCGGGCCATGAGCGGCATCCTGGGCGGCTGGATTCTCTCCGAGAACTTCATCACCCGCACCGGCCTGCCCTACACCGTGACCGACGGCACCACCTCGATCACCAACGGCGGCACGGCCACGCCCGCTCAACTCACCAGCCTGAACCCACAGCAAAGCTGCGTCAACGGATACAGCACGTGTTTCAACTCCGCCGACTTTGCCAGCGCCAATAACTTAGGGCTATTCCCAACGCAGATGCGCAATCAGTTCCGGGGACCTGGATTCTTCGACTCGGATTTCACCGTGGGCAAGAATTTCCACGCCACAGAACGGGTGAGGATCACCGTAGGTGCGAACATCTACAACATCTTCAACCACCCAAACTTCCAAAACCCGAACAAGAACTGGACGCCCGGCTGTTCGGCAATTCCAGCCGGATCGCAGCAGGCCAGCTGTGGCAATATCTCGGGACAGGCCGCACCACCAACCGGACCCTACGGCTCGTTCTTTAACGGCCTGCCCGCCGGACGCGAGGGCCAGCTTCAGGCTAAAATCGTTTTCTAAGTGCATACGAAAACAGAATTGCGAAAGCAGGACTGCAAAGAACCAGGCACGGTGCCTGGCCGCCGTCCAAACCGGAAGCCGCGGATCAGATTCGCGGCTTCCCTATTCCTGTTTCTGTCGCTCTGCCTCACGACCCCCGCGCTCGCTCAAACTGACTCGAAGACGATCGACCTGAAGGTGCATCCCGCGCCTGATTTCGGAGCCGACGGCGTATGGCTCGACCAGGGCTCCCCTGCTCCACATCACATCTCCGGCTATCACGGTCGTGTCCTGCTGATCGATTTCTGGGAGTACACCTGCATCAACTGCATCCGCGATTTCGGCGTGGTCAAGCGCTGGTACGGCAAATACCATCAGTACGGCCTTGACGTCGTCGGAGTGCACTACGGCGAATTTGCGATCGGCTTCAACGTCGAGAACGTCCGCGCCGCGGCGCAGCGCTTTCGCCTGCCCTGGCCCGTGGTCGCCGATCAGAAAGGTTCGACCTGGAAGGCATTCGCGTCGGACGGCTGGCCCAACCGCTATCTCGTGGACCCGCAGGGCAACATCGTGATGAAAGTTTTCGGCGAGTCCGGTAATCGCGAACTCGAATCGAAGATCCGCGAAGAGCTCGTGGCAGCGCACCCTGAACTGGCCCAGGAAATAACGAAGATCGCCCCCGATCCCGACGAGAACACTTTCAAGCCAGAATGCGGCGTGACGACGCAGGAAACTTTCGTCGGCGAAATCTATGGGCGCAGCGCCGTCGAAGATATGGCCGGCCACCACACTGGCGACGAAGCCGACTTCCAGCCTCCGCATTCCCCGCCCGACGGCGCAGTCATGCTGGTCGGCCGCTGGCGGGTCGAACGCGACGGCGTATTCTCCGATGGTCACGGCGCAGCCACCGAACTGCGTTACCACGCCCGCTCCCTCTACGCCGTTCTCAGCCTGAAGAACGACAGCCCCAAAACCGACAAACCAATCCGCGTCAACCTATTCCAGGATGGCAGCCCTTTGCCGAAAGATAGCGGCGGGGCAGACGTAAAATTCGACGCCAAGGGAGCCTTCCTCGACGTCACCGGCTCACGTATGTACTACGTGGTGCGCAGCCCCGCCTTCAGCGCCCACCTGATCTCCATGCAACCAGAGGCCCCCGGTCTGGGCCTGAATTCCTTCACCTTCGGCAACAACTGCCAACTGGCAGATATCCCGTAAACTCAGGGGTTCCTTCGTGAACCCTCGTGTCCTTTGTGGTTAAAGCTTTTTCCGTGGAGCTTGACCGAACCTAGTC